>NZ_CP101125.1:906413-1207717 GCF_024296925.1 Pseudomonas nunensis | reverse complement strand
AAAAGAGCAGGTTCAGCGCAATCCTCCTGTAGGAGCGAGGCTTGCCCGCGAAGAGGCCGTGTCAGCCGACATTCATTCAGCTGACACACCGCTTTCGCGAGCCCGCTCCCACAGGGATTTTGTGTCGGCCCGAATCAAATGAATGACGCTGGACCAATGTGGGAGCGAGCTTGCTCGCGATGACGGCGGCACATCCAACATCAAGATGACTGATCCACCGCTATCGCGAGCAAGCTCGCTCCCACAGGGGGGTTTGTGTCGAGCTCACATCATATGAACGACGCTGGCCCGCTCCCACAGGGAACAGCGTTTGCCGCAAATATTCGAACAACACAAAATAAGTGTGGGAGCGGGCTTGCCCGCGAAGAGGCCGTGTCAGCCGACATTCATTCAGCTGACACACCGCCTTCGCGAGCAAGCCCGCTCCCACAGGGGATGTGCCTGGCTGCTACACAGGCGTGTGGTTATCCAGCATGCGATTCGCCGCCATTTCACCCATCACAAGCGACCGATGCAACACCAGCATTGTTTGGCGTCGCGGGCCTTCCGACAGCTCGACGAGATCGTTGACCATCGCGCGGGCCGATGACAGCGATTCGTAGACCTCTGCCAGCAACGCTTCGTGATCCACCGCTGCGTCGATGGTGTAGAAGGTGCCGGACCTGCGGGGCGGTATCTGCGTTTTCGTCGCCCCGGGGTCGAGGTAGAACTTGAGCGCACGGTCGGCCGCCGCTTTCATTTTTTCAGGGTCAAGGTTGAAAGAAGCGTCGAACGGTACTGGACCGGTATTCGGAGGGTTGGGCGTTACTTTGAACATAGATAAAACTCCATCGCAAATTTGAGGAGCCATCACCTTCGCTACCAAACGACTGGGTGGCGGCCATACGTGGGTTGGTAGACCGGTCGCGACAGAAAACCCGGCGCTCCCGAAGGAGCCCCACGCATGACCACCATAAAGCGCTTCCCAACAACAGGGCTGCATAAGGTGTTGCCATACGACTATCACGACGGGCTACCAAACCCGATCACTGTTTTGCAGTGACCCGGAAACGATATAGCCCAGCCCAAAGCCGCACAAGCCGGCGGATTCTGGCGTACGCGTAGGTAACGGCGCAAGGCGTTGTAGCCGTTTATGACGTAACACCGAGTGTCTTTAAACACCCGCCGTTAAACATGTTTATGCGGTGGGTCAACTGACGCCTTCGCGAGCAAGCTCGCTCCCACAGGGGGCGGTGTCGGCTACAAATCCTGCGAACAACACCAAACCAATGTGGGAGCGAGCTTGCTCGCGAAAGCGGTGTGTCAGGCGACATGACTTTTGGCTGTGCCGACGCCTTCGCGAGCAAGCTCGCTCCCACAGGGGATCTGTGTCGGCCACACATTTTGCGAACAACACCGAACAAAAATGTGGGAGCGAGCTTGCTCGCGAAAGCGGTGTGTCAGGCGACATGACTTTTGGCTGTGCCGACGCCTTCGCGAGCAGGCTCGCTCCCACAGGGGGCTGCGGTGGCTGGTCGGGTTTGGATGGGAATTGGCCCATGCCCCTCAAAGGGACATGGGCCAGTTTCAGCGGGGGATGGATCAGAACTGCGGGGTGTATTTCACGCTGAACATCACGTTGCGTGGATCGCCGTAGTTGTTGTTGCCGTTAAGCTGGTCGTAGGCCGCCGCGAAGTAGGTCTTGTCGAACAGGTTGTTGGCGTTCATTGCCAGTTCGATTTCCGAGGTGAGCTGGTAACCGACACGGGCATTCCACACGGTGTAGCCCGGAACGTTGATGGAGTGGTCGAAACCGACCGTGTGGGTCTGTGCGGTAAAGCCCAGGCCAGTGCTCACACGGCTCCAGTCGCCGGTCATCTGATAGTTGCCCCACACACGCAGCATGTGTTTAGGCGTCCACCAGCTGAAGATTTTGCCTTCGTTGTCCGGGTCGTCGAGGTACTTGGTGGTGTTGTAGGTGTAGCCGGCAAACAGTTGCAGGTTGTCGGTCACTTCGCCGCTGATTTCAGCGTCCAGACCCTGGCTGCGCACTTTGCCCGAGGCCGTCGAGCAGTACCAACCGTCGCAGCTCTGCTCACCCGCCGTATTGAGAACGGCGCGGTTTTCCTGGTCGTAACGGAACAGGGCCACGGAGGTGTTGATCCGGCCATCCATCAACTCGCCCTTGAGACCGATCTCGTAGTTGGTACCGATGATTGGTTTCAGTACCGAGCCGGCGGTGTCGCGTTCGGTTTGCGGGGTGAAGACGTCGGCGTAACTGGCGTAGACCGACCACTCACGGCTCAGGTCATAAATGATACCGGCGTAAGGCGTGACTTCACCGGTTTCGGTGGAGGCGCTGTTCTGATCGTCGGTGATGCTGGTCGGGGTCTCGATCTGGGACTTGTAGCTGTAGTCGTACCAGCTGACCCGCGAGCCGAGCACCAGGGTCAGGTCGTCAACAGGCTTGACCCTCCAATTGCCGTAAAGGCCTTTCTGGCGGATGTCGTATTTGCTCGGGAAGCCACGACCACCGGGGGTGTTGACCAGACCGTCGTAGCTGATCTCCGGACGGTCGTGATTGATGTCGAAGATGTTGTCGGAACTGGCGTTGAAGGTCCGGGCGTATTTGTCGTCCGAGGTGTATTTGGAATAGTTGCCGCCCAGCATGACTTCCTGCTGCATGGACAAGGCTTCGAACTTGCCGGTGACGTTCATGTCCAGCGCGACTTTGGTGGAATCCATGTCCGTCACGAAGTCGGCGTACTGGATACCGGTGCCATCAGGACGGATGCCGGAGCCGGTGGTTTGCGTGCGCTGGTTTTTCGCCTTGTTGGTTTCGGTCATGTGCACGGCGCCGACCTTGAAGGCCCAGTCGTCGTTGAAGCGGTGTTCCAGATCGGTGTAGATCGTGGTGACGTCGATGTCCGAGTGGTTCCACTTCGCCCCGGTGTACGTGCTGCGCGGCAGGTCGATCGGTTTACCGTCGGAGTAACGCGGGAAGCCGCGCACGTTCGCGCGCGATTCGCCGTCGGACTGGCTGACCGCCACGCCCACGGTGGTGGCTTCGCTCAGGTCGAAGTCCAGCGCGCCGTACAGCGAGGTGGTTTTGTACCATTCGGAATCGACGAAGGTGTGGGTGTCGTCCTGGTCGGCCACGAAGCGACCACGGATGGTGCCGTTCTGGTTCAGCGGTCCGCCGGCGTCCAGTTGCAGACCGTAGTGATCCCACGAGCCGGCCTTGCCGGTCAGGGTCACGGTCGGTACAGCCTGACCGCGTTTGCGCACCAGGTTGACCGCGCCACCCGGGCTGCCGGTGCCTTGCAGCAAGCCCGACGCACCGCGCAGCACTTCCATGCGGTCGAAGAAAATCATATCTTGCGTGGCCCAGTTGCCCAGCGCGTACGTGTTACGCGGGATCGGCACGCCGTCGTACTGCCAGTCATCGATCTGGAAACCGCGCGAAGACAGGATCAAGCCCCGGCCAACGCCTTGGGCGCCGACCAGGCCGGTGGTCTTGTTGGCCGCGTCCTTGAGGTCGACGATGTCCTGGTCGTCCATTTGCTTGCGGGTCATCACCGTGACCGACTGCGGAATTTCCTTGAGGGTGTGGGTGCCCTTGCCGATGGTCACGGCGTTCGAGGTGTAGGACTTCGAGCCTTCGGTGGTCGCGCTGACCTGTTGCGCATTGATGGTGGTGGCGCCCAGTTCCAGACCTTCGGTCGAACTGCCGCGCACCAGCATCAGCGTGTTGCCTTCAAAGCTGTAATGCACGCCGGTGCCTTTGAGCAACTGGGCAATCGCCGCTTCGCTGCTCAACTTGCCGCTGACACGCGTACTGCGCAGGCCGGCCATGTCATCGGCGTTGTAGATCACCTGTTGATTGGTCTGCGTGCCAAACGCCTGCAGCGCTTGAGGCAACGGCTGGGCTGGAATGTTGAGGGTAAAGTCTTCGGCGACGACCTGCGCGCTGAGCGGCAGCAGACACGCCATGCCCAGACCGGCCAGCGAACGACGCGAGCGCAGGGTTCGGGCGATGACCAAAGCCTTGAACAGAGGTTTCAACTCATGAATTGCTGACATCGTGCTCTCTATTATTAGTCGAAATGGATAGGACCCATGGGCAACCGAGTGCCCTGCCGCTGCCTGGACCTGTGAACCGCTTGCGACACCGCAAGTCGATGACCGGCCCCTCCCCGGGCTCGATCGTGTGTCCAGGCAGCGGAAAATAAGGTGTACAGCCGAGAAAAACTGAACCCTGTGGCTACCCTGCCCGGCTCGATTTGTCTGCTTACGTTAGTAAGACGTAACACCGCGCAAAAACCGGAATGAGTTTATTTATCATTCGCGCGAAAAATGAAAAAAAAGGCCGATGCATTGGGCATCGGCCATTTTTGTGATCCTTGTCTCACCTTTGCAGGCAATGAAAATCCCTTGTGGGAGCGGGCTTGCTCGCGAAAGAGGTGTGTCATTCAGCAATGATGTTGACTGACTCACCGCCTTCGCGAGCAAGCCCGCTCCCACATTGGGTCTCTGGTGAACACTGGATTTGTGCCCGACAAATCTCCCCTGTGGGAGCGAGCTTGCTCGCGAAGGCGGACTCACAGGCACCATTGAAGGCGACTGACCCACCGCAATCGCGAGCAACCCCACCCCCACAAGATCAGGCAGGGCTTAACCGTTTTGCGCAGCCTTGGCGCTTTGCAGTTGCCGGGCTTTTTCGGTGAGTGCCGCTTTTTCTTCGGGGCTCATGTTGTCCAGTCGCAACCGGGCCTGGGCGATTTTCTCCAGTTGGCCTGGGCTGCTTTCCCGAGCCCGCAATGCCGCCGCCAGACCCGCCACGGTCGGATGGTCAAACACCACGCCCGGCTGGATTTCGCACTGCAACAGCTTGCGAATGCCGGCCACCAGTTTGATCACCAGCAAGGAATGGCCGCCGGCGGCGAAGAAGTCCCGGTCGATGCCCAGACGCTCAACCCCCAACAATTGCGCCATGCGCGTTACCAGCAATTGCTCAAGCGCATCGCGAGGTTGCAGGCCTTCATCGTCCGCCGAGGTGGACGCCAGTTGTTGCAACGCGTTGCGGTCAACCTTGCCGTTGGCCAAGCGCGGGAAGCTCTCGATGAATTGCAAATGCTGCGGCAGCATCACGCTGGGCAAACGCAGCGCCAGTTCATCGCGAACGGTATCCAGCATCGTCGCCGAAGGAGCCTCGTGCGGGACGATGAAAGCGAGCATCCCGTCCTGCGCGGATTGCCCCGGCAACACCAGCGCCTGCGCGACCTGCGGCAAGCGCAGCAACTCGGCTTCGATCTCGGCCAGTTCGATACGGAAACCGCGCACCTTGATCTGCTGATCGCGCCGACCATGCAGCGCAATCGCCAGATCCGGGCGATAACGCGCCAGATCCCCCGTACGATATAAACGCTGCTGAGGATTGAACGGGCTCTGAATGAACACG
Organism: Pseudomonas nunensis; assembly: GCF_024296925.1. Classification (NCBI taxonomy): domain Bacteria; kingdom Pseudomonadati; phylum Pseudomonadota; class Gammaproteobacteria; order Pseudomonadales; family Pseudomonadaceae; genus Pseudomonas; species Pseudomonas nunensis. The sequence continues at coordinate 1,202,277 of NZ_CP101125.1, read as the reverse complement.
TCCGAATCGGCCTCGACATTCACATAGCCGCGGCACAACTGCGCGCCGCCTAAATACACCTCGCCCAGCACACCAACCGGCGCCAGTTGCAGATTGTCGTCGAGGACAAACACCTGATTGTTGCCCAACACCTGGGACAGCACGCCAGCGTCCGGCAGATCCAGCCTCAGCGGATGCACCAGCACACCGACCGTGGCTTCGGTCGGGCCGTAGTGATTGAATACCCGGCAATCGCTGCGCAAACCGGCAATCCGTTGCACCAGTGCCGGCGCAATCGGCTCGCCACCGAGAACCAGCGTTTGCGGCAATTGCGCGCGCTCACTGTCGAGCAGCGCAGCCAAATGCGACGGCACGATCTTCAGGCAATCGATGGCTTGCTGTTGCAGGAAACCGGCAAACAAATTGCCGTCCTGCATTTGCTCATCGCTGGCCACATGCAGCGCCGCGCCATTGAACAACGCGCCGAACAGCGCGGTGTTGCCAAGGTCCGCCGCCACCGTGGAGGTGAAGCCGAACTGCCGGCACTGCTCCAGCCCCAAGGCCTGGCTGGCGTGAGCGGTGTAGTTGAGCAACTGTTGATGTTCAATCACCACACCTTTCGGCACGCCCGTGGAGCCGGAGGTGAACAGCACGTAAGCCGCCTGATCACCCTGGGTGTCAAACGTAATGGCCGACGTCGCCGCCGGAGCCGATTGCAGCACGCGGTCCACGGTCGCCAAGGGCAACGGATGATCGTGCCATTGCGCAATGTGTGCGGCGTCGACCAGCAGCAAAGCAGCGCCAGCCTGTTCCAGCATCAAGGCCTGACGGGCTTGCGGCCATTGCGGGTCGAGCGGCAGGTACGCCGCGCCGATGCGCCATGCCGCGAGCATCGCAACCACCAACTCCGCCGAACGTGGCAAGGCCAGCGCGACAATCGCCCCCGGTGCCAGACCCTGGGCTTTCAGTGCCTGGGCCAGCGCCTCGACCTTCACCTGCAATTGCCCATAAGTCAGGCGCTGATCGCCGTCAGTCAGGGCGATAGCGTCCGGTGTGGTCCGGGCAAAATCGGCAATCCGCTGCGGCAGGAATCGAGCATCGGCCAACGCCTGCACGGGCGGGTTGATCGACAGCAAACGCTGTTGTTCAGCGTCACCCAACACGCTCAGTTGACCGAGTTCGGCGTGAGCATTGCCGACGATGTTTTCCAGCAACACGCGCAACTGTGCCAGTAACCCTTCGATCGCCTGAGCGGAGTAGCGGGACGGGTTGTAATGCAGGTGGAATGCGTGGGCACTGCCCGCCTCGTCCGTTTCCAGTTCAAGCATCAATTCAAACAGCGCTTCGCGTACGGTCGAACGCGGCGCCCACTGCAAACCACCGGATGTCGCGGCCTGCGTGTCCCGGCAAACGGCAAAACCATACGCCGGACGAGCCGCTGTCGGGGCCAGTTCAGGCGACCAGTATTCCTGCCAGGTGCGATGCTCATCCAGACGCGCCGCTAACTCGGCCACCCAAGCGCTGAACGCGGTATTCGCCGTCAGCGACAGGTTCAACGGCAGGGTTTTCGCGAACACACCGACTGCATCGCTGAAGTATTCGTAATCTTCGCGGCTGTCGTGCCGCACACCGACCAGCACCTGTTCATGCCCACTAAGCCGACCCAGCAACAACCACCACGCTGCTTGCAGCACCACGCCCGGCGATTGCTCCAACGTCCCGGCGACCTGCTGCAAACCGCTGCGCAGTGCAGGTTCGAAGGTCAGCGATTCAGTCGCCGATGAAGCAGCAGAACCCGGATTGCGATACGCCAACCACGGCGTACTCAGATCAGGGTCCGCACCTAGCAAATGTTCCTGCCAATAAACACGCGCACCCGCCGCGTCTTCGTCGAGCACCACTTCACTGCGCCAATCCAGGTACTGAGTGAATTCCCCAGTCTCGTCATCGTCCGCCGCCGCGTCTTGCGCATAGGCCTGCACTAATTGCTGATACAGCAAGCGCACGCCACTTTCATCGAGGCTGTGCCGGGCCAGGCCCAGCACCAGTTTCCACTGATCATCGGCCAAGCGATAAAGCACCGCTTGCGCGCCCTCGGATTCACCGACGACAAAAGAACGCTCCGCCCATTCAGCCAGCTGAGCCTGAATACCGGCCGGGGTTTCAACCCGCGCCTGCACGGTCAGCGGGAAGCGCTCGGCGCCCCCGACAAACTGGCGCAAACCATGGAAACCCGGCGCCTTGCCCAGCCGCGCGACCAGCATCGGCTGCTGCGCGAGCACGCTGTCCAGTGCGCTTTGCAGCCGCTGCGGATCGAGGGCGCCGTTGATCTCGACCTCCAGGAAACGCAGCGCATCGCCGCAGGCCGGGGCCTTTGGCAACTGCTCCAGCAAGCGTTGCTGTTCAGGCGTCAAGGCGAAACCCAGGTCCTGCTGGTCCATCGATACCTCGTTCATGCTCCGGTTTCCTCGGTGTTCATTACGCGCTCTAGGGCGCTGCGGTCGAACATGTCGCCCATGGCCACGACTATCTTGCGCGGGCCTTCGAACGGATCACGGGCGTGGGCCACCAGCATGTTGTCGAGCAGGATGGCGTCGCCTTTTTGCCAGTCGAAACGCACCGCGCATTCTTCGTACAAGTCGCCGATGCGTTGCATCACTTCGTCTTCGATCGGTGTGCCGTCGCCGTAGAACACGTGGCGCGGCATGCGGTCCAGGCCGAACATTGACAGCAGGTCTTCACGCACATCTGGCTCCAGCCAGTAGATGTGGTGCAGTTGCACCTGGTTGAAGAACGATTTGGCGCCGGTCACCGGGTGCGTGATGATCGCCGGGCCCGGGGTGCGGGTTTGCAGCTCATTGTTGTCGAGCCAGCGCCACTCGATGCCACCGGCCCGGCAACGGGCCTCGACTTCGGCGCGGTCTTCGGTCTTGAAGAAGTGCTGCCAGGACACGTCGAGGTTGTCGGTGAAAGTGCGCACATAAAGCAGGCCCTTTTCCTCGAACTTGTCGCGCAAATCCGCCGGCAGTTTTTCGTACATCAAGCGGCAATCCACCACCGGCGTCGCTCCGCCGATGGGCGCGGCTTGCTCGCAATAGAACATCTGCTTGCGCGGCCAGCGGTCCTGATGGGAGCTCTCGTTGTGGAACAGGATCATCTTGCGTTCCGGGTACGGCGTGGAACGGTAGGTGTTCTTGCCGCCCTCTTTCTTCGGCAGATCGCCGTACTGGCCGTAAAGCCCCGGCTGGATCGCTTCGGCAAACGCCTCGAAACCCTGGATGCCGTCGAGCTCGAAACCACGGAACAGAATCCCGGCGTGCTTGGCGAGTTTTTCTTCGATCAGCGGGCGGTTGTGGTTGATCCACTCGATCAAGTCCAGCTGCGGCTCGTTCGGCTCCAGCAGCAGCGGGAACGGCTGCGGCGCGGCGATCAGCGATTCGCGGATCGGCGCAGGTCGGGCCTTGGCCACCGGGGCGGCACCGCGCTTGAGGAACTTGCCGAGTTTGTCGGCCTTGGGTCCGGGGACGGCAGGCTTGGCGGCCACCGCTAAATTGTCGACTGGCATGCTGATAGCTCCCAATTGAATGTCCTGATCAGCGACGATCTGTTCCAACAGGGCTATCCAGGCCTTGACCAGGTGCTGAATGCGCTCGTGTCCGAACAAGGTTGTGGCGAATTGCCAATTACCCAGCAATTGCCCTTCTTCATCGTCAACGAACAACGCCATGTCGAATTTAGAATGGGTCTCCAGCGCCGGCAGTGATTCCACGCTCAAACCACCCATGGACTGGGTGCGTCCCGGCAGGTTATTCATCACGAACAACACCTGCACTAGCGGGTTCATGCCCTTGTGGCGCGGCACGTCCGAGGCGTCGACAATCATGTCGAACGGCAGGTCTTGATGCTCCATCGCACTGAGCAGGTTTTCCTGGGTCTGGGCCAGGAATCCGGCGAACGGCGTGGCGCCATCGAACTGCGAACGCAGCGGCAGGACGTTGACGAAGAAGCCGATCAAGCGCTCCAGTTCCGGCTGTTCACGCCCGGCCACGTCGGCACCGACCAGCACATCCGCCGCACCGCTGACCTGGTGCAACAACACCTGGAACGACGCCAGCAACGTGCTGTACAGCGTGACGCCCGCGTCCATCGACACCTTGCGCAATGCCGCGCTGAGTGACGGGGTGAGCTGGAACTGCACCGCGTCGCCCTCATAGGACGGCGTCAAACCACGCGGGTTATCCGCTGGCAATTTCAGTTGCCCGTTGTAGCCTGCCAGTCGGGTTTTCCAGTACTCGGCCTGACGCGCCAGCACGCCTTGCTGTTCCAGCTCCTGTTGCCACAGCGCGAAGTCGGAATACTGCACGTCCAGCGGCGGCAGCGGGTTCAGGTCACCGGCCTTGGTACGCTCGTAAATCTGCACCAATTCGTTGACCAGCAAGCCCATCGACCAACCGTCGGAAATGATGTGGTGCATCGCATACAGCATCACGTGCTCGGTCGGCCCGAGGTGCAGGATCCGCCCGCGCAGCAGCGGCGCGTGTTCCATATCAATCGGCGTGCGTGCGTTTTCCAGGGCCGCTTGCGCGACCAATTCTTCCTGGGCACTGCGCGACAGACCGGACAAATCGATCACCGGGAAATCCACATCGACCTGCTCGGCGATCACCGCAATCGGATCGCCTTCATCGTCCTGGGTGTACGCGGTGCGCAGTACTTCGTGACGACGCACCACCTCGGCGAAGCTGCCGATCAGCCGCTCCACCGACAACTCGCCGCGCAAACGCAGGGCCATCGGCATGCCATAGGCCGCCGTGCCGCCGGACAATTGCTCGGCGATCCACAAGCGGCGCTGGACCAGCGACAACGGTGCGCGGTGCCGGGTGCCGTGGGCCTTGAGCACCACACTGTGGCCGCTCGGTTCCGGTGTGCCCTGCTGCTGCGCGATCCACGCTGCCAGGTCCTTGAGTCGCGGATGGCTGAACAGGTCACGCAGGCTCAGCGTACAAGCCGTGAGTTTGCGCAGGCGCGAGACGGCTTGCGTCGCGAGCAGGGAATGCCCGCCCAGTTCGAAGAAGTGATCGTCGCGGCCGACCTGATCCAGCTCCAGCACGTCTTGCCAGACCGTGGCGATCTGCTGTTCTAGCTCGCCTTGCGGCGCAACAAAGTCCAACGCCACCAGACTCGCGTCGATGCCCGGCAGGGCCTTGCGATCGATCTTGCCATTCGGGCTCAGGGGCAGGCTTTCGAGGAACAGCACGTGGGCCGGCACCATGTAATCCGGCAGGCTCGCTTTCAAGCGTGCCTTGATGTCATCGCGCAACGCCGCCAGCGCGGACGCATCGCCGCTGATGTGCGCCGGATCGTCGAACACCACGTACGCCACCAATTGCTGGCCGATGGCGCCCGGTTGCGCGACCACCAAGGCCTGACGCACTGCTGGCACCTGTAACAGATGGCTTTCGATTTCACCGAGTTCGATGCGGAAACCGCGAATCTTCACTTGATGATCCAGACGCCCGACGTACTCGATCACACCGTCGGCGCGATAGCGCGCGAGGTCGCCGGTGCGGTACACACGGCCACCGCCGACTGGATCGAACGGATCAGGAATGAAGCGCTCGGCGGTCAGTTCCGGGCGCTGGAAATAGCCGCGAGCCAACAGTTCACCACCAATCACCAGTTCACCGACCACGCCGACCGGCGCTGGTTGGCCCTGGGTGTCGAGCACATGAATCCCCCGTCCGCCCAACGCCCGGCCAATCGGCATGCTTACCGGCAACGGGAGGCGGCCGGACACGTAGTCGCTGCAATCGAGCACCGTGGCGCTGACCGTGGCTTCGGTCGGGCCGTAGGTGTTCAGCAGGCGCACATGGCCGAGGCCGGCCTGCCCCCAAGTGGCAACCCCTTCCGGCGGCATGGCTTCGCCACCGACGATCATCTGGCGCAGCACGCCATAGTCGCGGTGACCCGCCGCCGCGAGGTCCTTGGCCAACATGTTCCAGTAGGCGGTGGTCAGGTCGCTGACGCTGAACTGCTTGTCGAGCAATTCGCGATACCAGGTTTCGCTGTCCCAGATGTCCTGACCGCGCAGCACCACCGAGGCACCGCAAATCAGCGCGGGGTAAAGCTGCTCGACAAAGGCATCGAAGTTGAACGTGGCGAATTGCAGGGAACGGTCCTGCGGCGTGAGGCCGAGGACGTCCAGAGCGACCTGGGTGTGACGGGTCAGCGCCGATTGCGTGATGCCGACGCCTTTCGGACGCCCGGTGGAGCCCGAGGTGAACATCACATACGCGAGGTTTTGCCGGCCGCTGCGCTCGGGCAGGTTGTCGGTCTGAGTCGGATAATCCAGTTGATCCAGGCTCAGGACAGTCACGCCCGCCGCGGTTGGCAACGTCGCCGCGAGGTGGCGTTGGGTCAACAGCACGCGCAGGCCGCTGTCCTCGATCATCGCGCCCAGGCGCTCGGCCGGGTATTCCGGGTCCAGCGGCACATAAGCGCCACCAGCCTTGAGCACCGCCAACAGGCTGATAATCATCTGGGTCGAGCGCTCGACCGCGATGCCCACCAGCACTTCCGGGGCGACGCCGTGTTGCAGCAGCACGCGCGCCAATTGGTTGGCCTGGGCATTCAGTTGCGCATAGCTCAGGCGTTGCTCGTCGAAAATCAGCGCCAAGGCGTCCGGGGTGCGTTCAGCTTGCAGCTCAAACAAACGCTGCACGCCCACACCATCAGCCGGCAGCGCCAGCGGCTCGCGCACTGCGTTCGGGACCAGCGCCAGATCGCCTACGCAACTGGCGGCAGGAGCCTCGACCATTTGCAACAACAGGTGTGCGAGGTGCCCGGCGAGTTGTTCAATCGCCGTCTCATCGAACTGCTGACGGTCGAAACTCAGTTGGAACGACAGCTCGGCGCCGAGGTTGACCGCCAGGGTCAGCGGGTAGTTGGTTTGCTCGAAGTTGCCCACTTCACCGAAGCGCAGGTCTTGCGGCGCCCCCTGTTGCAGGGCTTCGGAGATCGGGTAGTTCTCGAACACCAGGATGTTGTCGAACAAGGCTTCGCCGCCCTGCCCGGCCCAACGCTGGATGTCGAACAGCGCGGTGTGTTCCTGCTCGCGCAACGCCAGGTTCTGCGCCTGCACCTGCTGCAACCACTGCGCCAGCGGCTGCTCGGCACGCGGGCTGGCGACCACCGGCAAGGTGTTGATGAACAGACCGATCTGTTGCTCGACCCCGACCAGTTGCGCCGGACGCCCGGACACCGTTGCGCCGAAACTGACCGTGTCCAGCCCGGTGTAGCGTTGCAACAACAGCAGCCAAGCGGCTTGCACCATGGTGTTGAGGGTGACTTTCTGTTCGCGGGCAAAGGCATTCAGCCCGGCAGTCTGCGTCAGGTCCAGAGTCAGGAAGTGTTCGCCCTGTGCGCTGTTGGTGGCTTCGCTGCCGGTCCACACCAGCGCCTTGGCCAACCGGGTTGGCTCATCGAATCCGGCCAATTGGCCTTTCCAGAAACCTTCGGTGACCTGCGCGTCCTGCTGGGTCAGCCATTCGATGTAATCGCGATAACGCCCCGCCGTGTTCGCCGGCACCTGGCCGCTGTAGCGTTGCAGTACTTCGCCGAGCAACTGCGAATTGCTCCAGCCGTCCATCAAGATGTGATGGCTGGTGTAGATCAGGTGATAACGCGCGGTGTCGAGACGCACCACGGTCAGGTTCAGCAACGGTGCGCTCGCAAGGTCGAAACCCTGCTGGCGCTGTGCGGCCGCCAGTTCGCTGAGCGCCAGCGCCACATCGCTGTGGGCGCGCCAGTCGTGGAAGGTGAACGGCACGGCCAGTTGTTTGTGAATCACCTGCAATGGACGCTTGAACTCACCGTCCCAGACAAAACTGCTGCGCAGCACATCGTGGGCGCCCACCGCCGCTTGCCAGGCCTCGCGGAAACGCTCGACATCCAGGCCTTCGACATCCACGCACATCTGGTTGATGTAGTCGCCAGCCTGTTGCTCGTAAAGGGTGTGGAACAACATGCCCTGCTGCATCGGCGACAACGGATAGATGTCGGCAATTTGCTGCGGCGCTACCGGCACGCTGTCGAGTTGCGCCTGGGTCAGGCCGGCCAATGGGAAGTCCGAAGGCGTCAGGCCCTGCACGCCCGGGGTCACGCAGTGCGCGATCAATGCCGCTAGTTCTTCAGCGTAGTCCTCGGCCAGGCGTTCAATGGTGGCCGTGTCGAAACGTTCGCGGCTGAAACTCCAGCCGACGCTCAATTCGCCGCCATACACCTGGCCATTCAGGGTCAGCCAGTTGCCCATCGGCGCTTCAAGGCTTTGATCGAGCCCGGCGTTGTCTTGGGCCGGGGTGAACAGCGCCGCTTCATCGCCCTCGAAACTGCCGTCGAACTGGCCGAGGTAGTTGAAGGTGATCCGTGGGCTTGGCAGTGCACGCAGGGATTGCTGCGCCTGCTCGTCACCCAGATGCCGCAAGGCGCCGAAACCGATGCCCTTGTTCGGGATCGAGCGCAGTTGTTCCTTGATTTGCTTGATCGCTGCACCGGGCTCACTGGCCGGGGTCAGGCGCACCGGGAACAGGCTGGTGAACCAACCCACGGTGCGGGTCAGGTCAACCCCGTCGAACAACTCTTCGCGACCATGGCCTTCGAGCTGGATCAGCGTCGATGGCTGGCCGGTCCAACGGCCGATCACCCGTGCCAGTGCGGTCAGCAACAGGTCGTTGACCTGGGTCCGATAGGCCGCCGGGGCTTCTTGCAGCAATTGTCGGGTCAGGCTCTGATTCAGACGCGTCTGAACATTCACGCGCAGATGGTTTTGTTGGCCGGCATCGTCGCGCAGGCACGGCAAATCGGTGCTCACATCGCTCAGGCAGGCTTGCCAGTAGGCCAGTTCCTGCTGCAACGCCGGACTGTTGGCATAGCGCTGCAAATGCTCGCTCCAGTCCTTGAAGGCACTGGTCTTGGCCGGCAGTTTCAACGCCTGGCCGTCGAGCAATTGCTGATAGCCGTTTTGCAGGTCTTCGAGCAGGATCCGCCACGACACACCGTCCACCGCCAGGTGATGGATCACCAGCAACAGACGCTGAGTGCCATCGGCCAGGGTCGCCAGCACGGCGCGCAGCAACGGACCTTGTTGCAGGTCGAGACTGCGCTGGGCGCGATTGCCCAAGGCTTCGAGTTTGGCGGCATCAGCCACCGATTCCTGCCATAGCAATGGCTGTTGCAGTTGTTCAATCGACTGATGCTCTGCCACCCAGCCATCGTTGTGCGGGGTGAAGCTCAGGCGCAACGCATCGTGATGCGCCACCAGTCCACGCAGGACCTGCTCGATTTTTTCAGCGTCGAGCGCTACTCGCGGCTTGAGCAATACCGACTGGTTCCAGTGATGACGCTCGGGGATTTGATCGTCGAAGAACTGCTGCTGGATCGGCAACAGCAGCGCCGCGCCGCTCACCGCTTGTTGGTCGATGCCGGATTCGCTGTCACCGACCTGGGCCACCAGCGCCAGACGCTGCACGGTCTGGTGCTGGAACAAGTCTTTGGGGCTCAGGCGAATCCCCAGTTGACGGGCGCGGCTGACTACCTGGATCGAGATGATCGAATCGCCGCCGAGTTCGAAGAAGTTGTCGTTGAGCCCGACTTGAGGCAGCTTCAACACGTCTTGCCAGATCGCCGCGATGCGCTGTTCCAGCTCACTTTGCGGGGCCTGATAAGCCTGCTGCGCCTGGCTCGCATCCGGGGACGGCAAAGCATTGCGATTGAGTTTTCCGTTGCCGGTCAGCGGCAATTGCGCCAACAGCAACAGGTGCGCCGGGATCATGTGATCCGGCAGGTTTTCCTTGAGCGCGGCACGCACGCTGTCGCGCCATTGGCCTTGGGTGATCGAGTCGGCGTCGAGCAACGCGGCGTCGGCCGGTACCAGCCAGGCAACCAATTGCTGGCCACTGAGGCCGGGTTGCGCCAGCACCACCGCTTGGCTCACGGCAGGCTGTTCCAGCAGTTGCGCTTCGATTTCGCCGAGTTCGATGCGGAAACCGCGAATCTTCACTTGGTGGTCGATGCGGCCGATGTACTCGATCACGCCGTCAGCGCGATACCGCGCCAGGTCGCCGGTGCGGTACAGGCGACCGCCGTCGGCAGCGAACGGGTCCGGGATAAAGCGCAGGCAGGTCAGGTCGGCACGGTTCAGGTAACCCCGGGCCAGGCCAGCGCGACCGACGTACAACTCGCCGATGCAACCCTTGGCGACCGGGTTCAGATCGCCGTCGAGCAAATACCAGGACAAGTCCGGAATCGGCTCGCCAATCGGACTGCTCGCGTCACGCTGCAAGTCCGCCAAAGTCAACGGACGATAGGTCACGTGCACCGTGGTTTCGGTGATGCCGTACATGTTGATCAGTTGCGGAGCCTGGTCGCCAAAACGCTCGAACCACGGGCGCAGGCTCTTGACCTCCAGCGCCTCGCCACCGAACACCACGTAACGCAGGGACGGTTGCAGCGCTGCATGTTCCGGCGCGCAGGCGACTTGCATCAACTGCTTGAACGCCGACGGCGTCTGGTTGAGCACGCTGATGCGCTCGCGGCACAGCAAGGCGTAGAAATCTTCCGGCGAACGGCTGACCTCGTACGGCACCACCACCAGTTTGCCGCCGTACAGCAGCGCGCCGAAAATTTCCCAGACCGAGAAATCGAAGGCGTAGGAGTGGAACAGGCTCCACACATCCTGCGGGCCAAAATTGAACCAGTCTTGGGTCGCTTCAAACAGGCGCAGCACGTTGTGATGGGCGAGCAAAGTACCCTTCGGCTGACCGGTGGAACCGGAGGTGTAGATCACGTAAGCCAGGTTGTCCGGGCTCATGACCACTTGCGGATTGGCATCGCTGTAGCCTTCGAGGCCGTCGCGATCCTGATCCAGCATCAAGCTGCGCACCGAGTCCGGCACCGGCAGGCGACCGAGCAGATGGCTTTGGGTCAACAGCAGGCGAATGCCGCTGTCGCTGATCATGTAGGCCAGGCGCTCCTCTGGATACGTCGGGTCCAGCGGCACATAGGCGCCGCCAGCCTTGAGGATCGCCAGCAGGCCGACCAGCATGTCCAGGCTGCGCTCGACCGCGAGGCCGACGCGCACGTCCGGGCCGACGCCGCTTTCAATCAGTTTGTGCGCCAGCGGGTTGGCCCGCGCATTCAGCTCGGCGTAGCTCAGGCTTTGCTCGCCGTAAGTCACGGCAATCGCTTCGGGCGCACGCAGGGCCTGGGCTTCGATCAGTTCATGCAGACATTGTTGACTTGGGAAATCCGCCACGGCCGGGTTCCACTGCAGCAGCGTTGCCTCACGTTCGGCGTTGTCCTGCAACGGCAACTCGGCGATGCGCTGGCCGCAATCGGCGACGATGGCGTTCAGCAGATTCGTCCAATGCTCCGCCATGCGCGCCATGGTCGCGGCGTCGAACAGGTCAGTGGCGTAGGTCAGTTCGGCCCAGACATTGTCGACGGATTCAAAGGTGTCGAGGGTCAGGTCGAACTTCGCCGTGTGCGAAGCCCAGGTCAGCCCTTCGATCTCGATCTGCGGCAGACGCGCCGCGCCACGTGCTTCACGGGCCTGGCTCTGGTGGTTGTGCATCACCTGGAACAACGGACTGTGGCTGAGGCTGCGTTCCGGTTGCAGGGCATCGACCAGTTGCTCGAACGGCAGGTCTTGATGGGCCTGGGCGCCGAGCACGGTGTTTTTGACCTGTTGCAGCAAACCACGGAACGTCTGCTGACTGTCGATCTCGGCCTTGAGCACCTGGGTGTTAACGAAGAAGCCGATCAAGCCTTCGGTTTCGAGGCGGTTGCGGTTGGCCACCGGCACGCCGACGCGAATGTCGGCCTGGCCGCTGTAGCGATGCAGCAAGGTCTGGAACGAGGCCAGCAACAGTGCAAACAGGGTGACGTTTTCCCGTTGCGCCACTTGCTTCAGTGCCGTGGCCAGTTCCGCGTTCAGCGGGATGTCCTGACGCGCACCGCGATAGCTTTGCTCGGCCGGACGCGGACGGTCCGCCGGCAACTCCAGCAACGGCTGATCGCCGCCCAGTTGCGCGGTCCAGTAACCCAGTTGGCGCTCCCGTTCACCGGCCTCCATCCACTGCCGTTGCCACACGGCATAGTCGGCGTATTGCACCGCCAGCGCCGGCAGTTGGCGCGGCTGGCCCACGCTGTAACCGGCGTAGAGTTCGATCAATTCATCGACCATGACCTGCATCGACCAGCCATCGGAGACGATGTGGTGCAGGGTCAGGACCAGGACGTGATCGTCGGCGGCCAGCTTCAGCAACTTGACCCGCAGCAGCGGACCTTGTTGCAGGTCGAACAGCGCCAGGGTTTCTTCGGCCACCAACGCCTTGAGGCGTTCGTCGTCGAGTCCGCCATCGAGGGTTTGCACCGTGAGGGCCAGGGGCGACGGCGCATCGATCTGCTGCCAGGTCTGTTCGTTTTGTTGAATGAAACGAGTGCGCAGGGATTCGTGGCGGGTGATCAACGTGTCGAAGCTATTCTGCAACGCCGCCAGGTCCAAAGTGCCGCGCAGGCGCAACGCCGCTGGCACATGGTAAGCGCTGCTGGTCGGCTCCAATTGCCAGAGGAACCACTGGCGTTCCTGGGCATACGACAACGCCATCGGTTGCTGGCGTGGCAGCGCGACAATGGCGGGCTCGGCGTGTGCCGGCTCCACGCCGAGTGCCGCGACGAAGTCCTGCAACGTGCTGTGTTCGAACAACGTGCGCAACGGCACCTGAACATTCAGCGCTTGGCGCACGCGAGAAATCACTTGGGTGACCAGCAACGAGTGGCCGCCGAGTTCGAAGAAGTTGTCGCTTAAACCGACCTGCTCCAGTTTGAGCACTGCTTGCCAGATCTCGGCCACTTTGTGCTGAGTCGCGGTTTGCGGCGCGATGTACGTCGATTGCAGCAGGCTGGCATCCGGCGACGGCAATGCCTTGCGGTCGACCTTGCCGTTGGGCGTGAGCGGCAATTGCGCGAGGAACAACAGGTGCGCAGGCACCATGTATTCCGGCAATTCGGCTTTGAGGCTGGCCTTGAGTTCAGCACGCAACGCGGCTTCATCCTCGACAGCTGTTGCCGCGACCACGTAACCCACCAGCTGTGGCCCGGTCGGGCCGTCCTGCGCCACGACGACGGTTTCGCGCACGCTATCGAGCGCCAACAGGCGCGCTTCGATCTCGCCGAGTTCGATGCGGAAGCCACGGATTTTCACTTGATGGTCGATGCGGCCGATGTACTCGATCACGCCCTCGGCGCGGTAACGGGTCAGGTCGCCGGTACGGTACAAACGCTCGCCGCTGGAGGAAAACGGGTCTGGCACGAAGCGTTCGGCGGTCAGCGATGGACGCTCGAAATAACCGCGTGCGAGGCCGTCGCCGCCGATCAGCAGTTCACCCGGCGCGCCGATCGGGTTGAGTTCCAGGTCACTGCCGAGGATGTACAGCGCGGTGTTGTCGATCGGTTTGCCGAGGTACGGCTTGGCGTTCTCGCGCGTTAATGGATGCAGGGCTGACCAGATTGTGGTTTCGGTCGGGCCATAGAGGTTCCAGACTTTTGGCGACAGCGCGAGCATGCGCTCGGCCAATTCCTGCGGCAGTGCTTCGCCGCCACACAGGAAGGTACGGCCAGTCAGGATCGAGGCCTGTTCGTGGTCGAGCAACATGCGCCAGGTTGATGGCGTGGCTTGCAACACGCTCACGCCGTGGCGGTCGATCAGTTCGAGCACGGCTTGCGGGTCTTGGTGCACGTCCTTGCCGGTCAGGACTACTCGGGCGCCGGCCAGCAGCGGGCCGTAGATTTCCAGGCCGAAAATATCGAACGAGAAGGTGGTCAGCGACAGCATGCGGTCATGCGGATTCAGGCCCGGCTGATGAACCATGCTTTCGACGAAGTTGCACAGGGCGGCGTGGCGCACCATCACGCCCTTCGGTTTTCCGGTCGAACCGGAGGTGTAGATCACGTAAGCCAGGTGTTCGCCATTCAGCGCCACAGTTGGGCAAGTCTGTGGATACGCCGCCAGCCACGTTTGCGGCTGATCCAGCAACAAGGTGTTGAGCCCGGCCGGAATCGGCAACTGTGCTTGCAGATGGGACTGAGTCAGCAGCAGTTCAAGACCGCTGTCCTCGATCATGTAGGCCAGTCGATCCTCGGGGTACGCCGGGTCCAGCGGCACATAAGCACCGCCAGCCTTGAGAATCGCCAACAGGCCGACAATCATTTCCACGCTGCGCTCGACGGCAATGCCCACCAAACGATCCGGGCCTACACCCGCTTCGATCAGCTTATGCGCGAGTTGATTGGCGCGGGCGTCCAGTTGCGCATAGGTCAGGCTGTGTTCGCCGACTATCAGTGCGACGGCATCCGGCGTCTGTTCCGCCTGAGCCGCGATGCGCTGCTGCACGCACGGCGCTTGCGCGGAGTGCTCGACCACACGATGCCAATCCTGCAACAGAACGCTTTGCTCGCCGCTGTCCAGCAACGCCAGCTCACCGATGCGCTGGCTGGATTGCTCGACGATGCCTTGCAGCAGGTTTTGCCAATGCCGCGCCAGACGCTCGATGGTCGCTGGCTCGAACAGATCCGTGGCGTAGGTCAGCTCAGCCGATACGCCGTCGTTCGATTCGTAAGTGCCCAGCGTCAGGTCAAACTGCGCGGTGCGCCCTTCCCAGACAATGCTTTCGACGCTCAACTGCGGCAGTTGCACGCGGCTCTGTTGCTGGGTCTGGTCATTCAGTGCCTGGTGGTTGTACATCACCTGGAACACCGGGCTATGGCTCAGGCTGCGTTCCGGTTGCAACGCTTCGATCAGTTGCTCGAACGGCAAGTCCTGGTGCGCCTGGGCCGCCATCGCCGATTGCTTGACCTGGGCCAGCAATTGATTGAACGGCAACTGCCCGTGCACTTGCGCATTCAGCACCTGAGTGTTGACGAAGAAGCCGATCAGGCCCTCGGTTTCCACGCGGTTGCGGTTGGCCACCGGCACGCCGACGCGGATATCGGGCTGGCCGCTGTAGCGATGCAGCAAGGCCTGGAACGAGGCCAGCAACACCATGAACAGGCTGGCGCCTTCGCGTTGGGCCAGTTGCTTGAGCGAAGTGGCCAGGGCTGGCGACAAATTCAGGTCCAGCCGCGCGCCGCGAAAGCTTTGCAGCGCCGGGCGCGGATGATCGATCGGCAACTCCAGCACGGTTTGCTCACCGCCCAGCGTCGCCGTCCAGTACGCCAGTTGGCGCTCGCGCTCCCCGGCTTCCAGCCAGTGGCGCTGCCAGATCGCGTAGTCGGCGTATTGCACGGTCAGCTCAGGCAGGGTCAACGGCTGACCCGAGGTCTGGGCGACATAGTGCTGGATCAATTCCTTGACCATCACTTGCATCGACCAGCCATCGGAGATGATGTGGTGCTGGATCAGTGCCAGGACGTGATCGTCGTCGGCGACCTTGAGCAGCGACACCCGCAGCAGCGGCCCATGCTGCAAATCGAAAGGCCGGTGAGTTTCCTGCTCGACAAATGCCTTGATCCGCTCGTCCAGCACTGCCGGGGCGAGGTCAGCGTCGAGGGCTTGAATGTCGATGCTGATCGGCATCTGTCCATGGATCACCTGGACGGTTTTTTCGTCCTGCTCGATGAACGTCGTGCGCAGGCTGTCATGGCGCTGCACCAGCGCATTGAAGCTGCGTTCCAGCGCCGGCACATCCAGTTCGCCCTTGAGGCGCAAGGCGTTGGGGATGTGATACGCGGTGCTATGGGGGTCCATCTGCCAGAGGAACCACTGGCGTTCCTGGGCGTAGGACAACGGGATCGATTCAAACCCTGACTTGACCTCGGGAATCGGCAAGTTCGCCGGGGACACGCCCTCTTCGAGCATCTTCTCCAGGTACAACTTGCGCTTGTCCAGCGGCAGAGTGATAAAGCGCTTGGCAATCCTCAAAGCAACACTCTTGTCCATTAGACTTCCTCCATTTCGTCAAGCAGGCTTTCCAGCTTGTTCAGTTTCTGTTCGTTGATGGCCCCGCCGTCGGTGTCGAGTTGCGCGACGAAATCCCTGAGGACGGGGTACTGGAATAGCAATTGCGGGGTCAGGGTCAGGCCCAGTTCGAGGGCGACCCGCGAGACCACGTTGACGGCCAGCAGCGAGTGGCCGCCGAGCTCGAAGAAGTGGTCGTTCAAACCGATGCGCTCGACGGTCAACACGTGCTGCCAGATCGCGGCGACCTGTTGCTCAAGTTCGCTGTGTGGCGCGACATAACTGGCCTGCAGCTGGCTCGCGTCCACGCTCGGCAACGCCTTGCGGTCGAGCTTGCCGTTGGGGGTCAGCGGCAGTTGTTCGATGAACAGCAGATGCGCCGGGACCATGTAGTCCGGCAGGCTGGCCTTGAGCCCGGCCTTGAGTTCATCGCGCAATTGACGCTGGGCGTCAGCGGCGTTCAGGTCGAGTTGCGGCGCGACCACGTAGGCCACCAATTGCTGACCGCCCTGGGCTTCCTGGGCGAGTACCGCCACCTCGTGAACGCCCGGTTGTTGCAGCAACCGCGCTTCGATTTCACTCAGCTCGATGCGGAAACCGCGGATCTTCACTTGATGGTCGATGCGACCGCGATACTCGAGCACACCGTCGGCCTGATAGCGGCACAGGTCACCGGTGCGGTACAGGCGTTCGCCGGTGCTGGAGAACGGGTTCGGCACGTACTTCTCGGCGGTCATGCCCGGACGTGCCAGGTAACCGCGAGTGATGCCGGCGCCGGCCAGGTACAGCTCGGCCGACACACCGACCGGCACCGGTTGCAGATCGGCATCCAGCAAGTAACTGGCGGTGTGTTTCAGCGCACGACCGATGTTCGCCTTGCCGCCCGCCTCGCGCCGGGTCCAGGTGGAATAGGTGGTGTCTTCCGACGGGCCATACAGGTCGAAAACATGCTCGACCGTCGCCTGCCCGTAGAGCGTATCCACCAGGCTTTGCTTGAGGGGTTCACCGGCGAGATTGATGATGCGCACGCTCGGCGGAATCTGATCCGCGCCCAGCAGTGCATTGATCGCCGACGGCACGGTATTGATCAGGCGCACTTGATCCCGCGCCGGCAGTTGCACCAGTTCCAGCGCGTTACGCGCGATGATCAGCGAGCCGCCGTTGGCCAGGGTGACAAACAGCTCCCACACCGACAAGTCGAAGCACACCGAGGTCGAGGCCAGCACGCCTTGAATGTCGTCGCGGCTGTAGACCGACTGCGACCAGTCGATCAGCGCCAGCACGTTGCGATGCGCAATGGACACGCCTTTCGGCTTGCCGGTGGAACCGGAGGTGTAGATCACGTAGGCCAGGTTGTCCGGCGTGACGCGGGTGAGCGGTGTGGTGTGCGGATAAGCCGCCAGTTGCGCTTCGACCTGATCGATCCAGAGCACTTGGGTATTGGCGCTCACCGACAGGGTGGCGGCGATGGCTTGTTCAGTCAGCAGCACCAGAGCGTGGCTGTCTTCGAGCATGTAGGCGACCCGTTCGGCCGGGTAATCCGGGTCCAGCGGCACGTAGGCGCCACCGGCCTTGAGCACCGCGAGCAATGCGACCAGCAGGCTGTCGGAACGCTGCATCGCCACGCCGACCCGCACTTCTGGGCCGACGCCCAGTTCGATCAGTTTGTGCGCCAGGCGATTGGCCCGGGCATCGAGTTCGGCATAGGTCAGTTGCTTGTTGGCAAAGGTCACCGCCAACGCGTTCGGTTGCGCCGCCACTTGTTGATCGATCAACTGGTGAATGCACAGGTCCTGGGCGAACGCTTCGTCTACCGGGTTCCAGTCCAGCAACACCTGGCGTTGTTCAGCATCGTCGAGCAATGCCAACTCACCGAGGCAACGTTCCGGCGCGGTCATCTGGCTCAGCAGATGTTGCAAATGCCCCGCCAGTTGCTCGATGGTCGCCTGGGCAAAACTGCCGCGCTGATAGCTCATGTGCACCGACAATTGACGGTCCAGGCTCACCAGCAATGTCAGCGGGTAGTTGGTTTGTTCGTGATTCGCCACCGGACCAAAACGCAGTCCCTGCGGTGCGCCCTGTTCCAGGGCCTCGGAAATCGGGTAGTTCTCGAACACCATGATGCTGTCGAACAGGGCTTCGCCGCCCTGCCCGGCCCAGCGCTGGATATCGAACAACGCGGTGTGTTCGAACTCCCGCAGCGCCAGGTTCTGCGCCTGCACCGCTTGCAACCAACTGCCCAGCGACTGCTGCGCCTGTGGGCTGGCGATGACCGGCAAGGTGTTGATGAACAGACCGATCTGTTGCTCGACACCCGGCAGGTCCGCAGGACGTCCGGCCACAGTGGCGCCGAAGGCCACGGTGGATTTGCCGGTGTAGCGTTGCAGCAACAGCAGCCATGCGGCTTGCACC
Source organism: Pseudomonas nunensis (assembly GCF_024296925.1). Classification (NCBI taxonomy): domain Bacteria; kingdom Pseudomonadati; phylum Pseudomonadota; class Gammaproteobacteria; order Pseudomonadales; family Pseudomonadaceae; genus Pseudomonas; species Pseudomonas nunensis. The sequence goes on along the minus strand of NZ_CP101125.1, from coordinate 1,183,874 downwards.
AAAGTGTTGACCGTGACTTTCGAGGCGCGGGCGAACTCGCTCAGGCGCAAGGTCTGTTCGGCGTCCAGCACCTGGAAGTGATCGGCATAACCTTGCTCGTCAGCGTCCGCTGGCCGGGCCACGGCTTGGGCCAGGCGCGTTGGTTCGTCGAGGTTGCGCAGCGCCGGCAGCCAGAAGGCTTCGCTGGCGGCGGCGTCCTGGCGTTGCAGCCAGTTGATGTAGTCGCGATAACGTCCGCCATGGGTCGCCTGGAACTGGCCGCTGTAGCGTTGCAGCACTTCGCCGAGCAACTGCGAGTTGCTCCAGCCGTCCATCAGGATGTGATGGTTGGTGTAGATCAGGTGATGACGGTTGTCGTCGACCCGCGCAATCACCAGACGCAGCAAGGTCGATGCGTTCAGGTCCAGGCGTTGACGCTCGATGTCGGCGAGGGTCTGCAACGCCTGTTCAAGCTGCGGCTCGGCGCGCAGGTCATGCAGGCTGTAAGGCATCTGCACGTGTTTGCTGACCACTTGCACCGGCGCGTCCAGTTCGCCCTGCCAGACGAAACGGGTGCGCAGGATGTCGTGGGCCTCCACCGCCGCTTGCCACGCTTGATGGAAACGCTCGGGGTCGAGCCCTTCGACGTCGAGGCGCATCTGGTTGATGTAATCGCCAGTGGCTTCTTCGTACACCGCGTGGAACAGCATGCCCTGCTGCATCGGCGACAGTGGATAAAGGTCTTCGATCAACTGCGGCGCCAACGGCAAGCCGTCGAGTTGTGCCTGGTTCAAGCACGCCAGCGGGAAGTCCGACGGCGTGACGCCGTGTTGCCCGGCCTGGCAGCAATGGGCGATCAGCGCTTGCAGTTCCAGCGCGTAATCGTCGGCCAGTTGCTGGATGGTCGCCTCGTTGAACATCTCGCGGCTGAAGGTCCAGCCCAGGTTCAATTCACCGCCGTACACCTGACCGTTGAGGGCCAGGTGGTTGGCCAGTGGCGCGCCGTCATCGAGTTCATCGCCGGCCGCTTCACTGGACGGCACGAACAGCGCGCCATCGGCTTCGGTGAAGCTGCCGTCGAACTGCCCCAGGTAGTTGAACGTCAGGCGCGGCACCGGCAACTGACCCAGCGCCTCACGCGCGGCGTCGTCGCCCAAATGCGCCAGCGCACCAAAACCGATGCCTTTGTTCGGGATGCTGCGCAGCTGTTCCTTGATCTGTTTCAGCGAGCCGCCGAGGTCGGCGGTCGGCGTCAGTTTGGCCGGGAACAGGCTGGTGAACCAACCCACGGTGCGGGTCAGGTCCACGCCGTCGAACAGTTCTTCGCGGCCATGGCCTTCAAGCTGAATCAACGTGCTGTCGGCGCCGGTCCAGCGCACCATGGCCCGAGCCAGCGCGGTCAGCAGCAGGTCGTTAACCTGCGTGCGATAAGCCGCCGGGGCGTCTTGCAGCAGTTGCCGGGTCAGTGCTTTGTTCAGTTGCGTGCGAACGGTCAGCGCATGGCGGTTCTGTTGCCCACCCTCTGGGTTGTCGCACGGCAGCGCCACGTCGGCGCCTTGCAACTGTTGTTGCCAGTAGGCCAATTCCTGTTGCAACGGCGCACTGCGCGCATAGCTTTGCAGGTGTTCGGCCCAGGCCTTGGCGGCACTGGTCTTGGCTGGCAATTGCAGCGGTTCACCCGCCGACAATTGGCGATACGCGGTTTGCAGATCGTCAAACAGAATCCGCCACGACACGCCGTCCACCACCAGGTGATGGATCGCCAGCAGCAAGCGCTGGCTGCCGTCGTCGAGGTTGGCCAGCACTGCACGCACCAGCGGCCCGCCTTGCAGGTTCAGGCTGCGTTGCGCTTCATTGGCCACGGCTTCCAGCCCTGCGGCGTCGGCGACATCGACCGCCCAGACAATTCCGTCTGCCTGTTGATTGATCGCGCGGTACTGCGCCTGCCAGCCATCGGCCTGCTCGACAAAGCTCAAGCGCAAGCCGTCGTGATGGTTAATCAACGCACCCAACGCCCGTTCAAGCACAACGGCATCGAGGGTTTGCGTTGGCTTGAGCATCACCGCCTGGTTCCAGTGCTGACGCTCAGGAATAGTCTGGGCGAAGAACACTTGCTGCACCGGCAACAACGCCAGTTCGCCGGTGACCGGGCCCTGATCAATAAGCTGGGCCTGTTCGCCCAGGCGCGCCACCGTGGCCAAGGCCTGGATGGTCTGGTGCTGGAACAAATCCTTCGGTGTGAAGCGAATCCCGGCCTGGCGGGCGCGGCTGACCACTTGAATGGAGATGATCGAATCGCCGCCCAGTTCGAAGAAATTGTCGCTCAGGCCGACCTGATCGATCTTCAACACGTCCTGCCAGATCGTCGCCAGTTGCTGCTCCAGCGCGCTTTGCGGCGCCACGTAGGCTTGCTGCAATTGGCTGACATCTGGCTTGGGCAGGTTCTTGCGGTCGAGTTTGCCGTTCGGGGTCAGCGGCAGACGTTCGAGCAGCAGCAAATAGGCCGGGACCATGTGCGCCGGCAAGGCGACTTTCAATTGCTCGCGCAGGCTCTCGGCAAAATCAACCCGCGCCGCGTTCAACGCATCCGCCACCACGTAGGCCACCAGACGCTTGCCGCTGCCAGCCGTGCCTTCCTGGGCGACCACCACCGCTTCGCGCACGCCATCGAGGGCTTGCAAGCGCGCTTCGATTTCGCCGAGTTCGATACGGAAACCACGGATTTTCACTTGGTTATCGATGCGATCCAGGTAGTCGAAAGTACCGTCGGCACGCTGGCGCACCAGGTCGCCGGTGCGGTACAGCAAGCCACCGACGTTGCTGAACGGGTCCGCGACAAAGCGTTCGGCGGTCAGGCCCGGACGGTTCAGGTAACCCCGGGCCAGACCGGTGCCACCCAGGTACAACTCACCGGCCATGCCTTGGGGCAACAGGTTCAGGTCGGCGTCGAGCACGTAGGCGCTGCGGTCGCCGATGCGGCTGCCAATTGGCGCGTACGCGGCACCGCACGGCACCTCGCGCCCGGCCTTCCAGATCAGCGGCGTGACCACGGTTTCGGTCGGGCCGTAGCCGTTGATGATGTAGTCCGGATCGAGGGCGCGCTTGACCCGCTCGAAACTCGCGGCCGGCACCGCGTCGCCGCCAAAGCAGTAGATGCGCACCTTCGGCGGATGCCCTTCACGCTCGGCGTGTTCGGCCAGTTGTTGCAGGTACACCGGCGGGAATGCCACGACGGTGACGCCGTGGTCGCGCATGGCGTTGTAGGTCTGTTCCGGGGTCCACAGGCTGTCATCGCGGATAAGCAGCGACGCACCGTGGGTCAGGCTGGTCAGCCAGCGTTCATGCGCACCGTCGAAGGCGAACGACATGAAGTGGAATTCGCAGTCACTGTCGCGCATTTCATAGCGCTCGCCGATCGCCTGGCAATGCATCGCCAACGGCCCGTGGGCCACACTCACGCCTTTCGGGTTGCCGGTGGAGCCGGAGGTGTAGATCACGTAGGCGAGGTTCTGCGGATCGAGTTGTACCTGCGGCGCATCGAGTGGCTGGCCACTGAGGTCGAGGCGATCGAGTTCCAGTACTTGGGTGGCCTCGTCGATAGGCAATTGCGCCGAAACGCGGGAGTCGGTCAGCAGCAGCGCCAGCCCGGAATCCTCGATCAGGTATGCGAGGCGTTCCCGTGGATAACTGGTGTCCAGCGGCACATACGCGCCACCGGCCTTGAGCACTGCGAGCAGCGCAACGATCACCCCTTCACTGCGCGGCAACGCCACGCCGACCCGGGTTTCCGCGCCGACACCACGAGCGATCAGCGCGTGGGCCAGTTGGTTGGCGCGGCGGTCGATCTCGCCATAGCTGAAGCGCTGGCCGGCAAAAATCACCGCCGTGCGCTCCGGGCCCTGGGCCGCCCATTGGGCGATGCGCTGGTGCACGGCGACGTCCACCGAGTACGGCTGCGGATGGTTGTTGGCCAGTTGTAGCGCCAGTTCCTTTGGACTGGCCAGGGCGATTTCGCCGAGGTTGCGTTCGGCGGACTCGGCAAACTGCTCCAGCAGTTGCAGCAATTGCGCACTGATGCGCTCGATGGCATTGCTGGCGAAATGCGCGCGGTCGAAGCTGTAATGCAGCGCCAGCGTGTCGCCGAGGGTCACGGCGACGCTTAACGCATAGTGGGTTTGTTCAAGGCTGGTAACCTCACCGAACACCACGCCTTGTTCCGCGCCCTGTTGCAGCGCCTGGGCAATCGGGTAGTTCTCGAACACCAGAATGTTGTCGAACAACGCCTCGCCGCCCTGCCCGGCCCAGCGCTGAATATCCGCCAGTGGCGTGTGTTCGAACTCGCGCAGGCTGAGGTTTTGCGCCTGCACAGTTTGCAGCCACGCACCGACGCCCTGGTCCGGGCGCGGCGTGCCGATGACCGGCAAGGTGTTGATGAACAGGCCGACCTGTTGCTCGATGCCCGGCAAGTCCGCCGGACGTCCGGCCACCGTGGCGCCGAAAGCTACGGTTTCGTGACCGGTGTAGCGTTGCAGCAACAGCAGCCACGCCGCTTGCACCAGGGTGTTGAGAGTGACTTTTTGCTGGCGGGCAAACGCTTCCAGCGCTTGAGTGCCAGTGGCTTGCACGGTCTGGAAGTGATCGCCATGACCGCTCAAGGCTTCGTTACCGGACACCACCCGCGCCAACCGGGTCGGCTCTTGTAGGGACGCCAGTTGCTCGCCCCAGAAGTCTTCGCTCAATTGCCCGTCCTGACGTTGCAGCCAGCCGATGTAATCGCGATAACGCCCGGCGGCCGCCAGCGGCGCCCGACCACGATAACGCTGCAAGACTTCGCCCAGCAGCTGCGAGTTGCTCCAGCCATCCATCAGGATGTGGTGATGGGTATAAATCAGGTGCCATTGATCGGCGGCGGTTTGCACCAGCACCAGGCGCAGCAACGGCGCCTGGGTCAGGTCGAAACCTTGTTGGCGCTCAGCGTCGGCCAGGCCGTCGAGGGCGGCGGCGTCATCGCCACGGGCGCGCCAGTCGAGCACGCTGAACGGCAACTGCACGTGTTTATGGACGATTTGCAGCGGCTGCTCCAGCTCACCCTGCCAGACAAAACCGCTGCGCAGAATGTCCTGGGCATCGACGGTGGCCTGCCACGCGGCGCGGAAACGCTCGGGATCAATCCCTTGAACGTCGACCCGCAACTGATTGATGTACTCGCCCGCCGCTTGTTCGTAGAGGGTGTGGAACAGCAAGCCCTGCTGCATCGGTGACAGCGGATACAGGTCGTCGAGTTGGCCGACGGGCACCGGCAGCGCGTCGAGTTGCGCCTGGGTGATGCGCGCCAACGGGAAGTCCGACGGCGTGGCTTGCGGCGTTTCCAGCGCAGCGCAATGTTCGATCAGCGCGCGCAGTTCGGCGCCATAGCTGTCGACCAATTGCTGGATGGTCGCCGCGTCGAACATCTCGTGGCTGAAGCCCCAGCTCATGGACAATTCGCCGCCGTAGACTTGCCCTTCGACGGTCAGCCAGTTGGCCAACGGCGCCGAAGGATCCTGGGCCACGCCACTGCCGTCGGTGGACGGCACAAACAGCGCAGTTTCGTCGAACTGGCGATCGAACTGCCCGAGGTAGTTGAAAGTGATGCGTGGCGGCGTCAGGGCTGCCAGTTGTGCGCGCTGCGCCGGTTCGCCGAGGTAGCGCAACACGCCATAACCCAGGCCCTTGCCCGGTACGGCGCGCAGTTGTTCCTTGACCGTTTTGATCGAGTCCGCCAGCGTCGCCGCCGGTTGCAGGCTGACCGGGAACAGGCTGGTGAACCAACCCACGCTGCGGGTCAGGTCGAGTTCGTCGAACAGGTCTTCACGACCGTGGCCTTCAAGCTGAATCAACGCCGTTTGCTGGCCGCTCCAGCGGCAGATGACCCGCGTCAGTGCGGTCAGGAGCAAATCGTTGACCTGGGTGCGGTAAGCCGCCGGCGCGCTTTGCAGCAACTGGCGGGTCAGTTCGCTGTCCAGGCGCCATTCGATTTTTTGCCCGAAGCGATTGTCCAGGCGCCCGTCGGGACGGTCACACGGCAATGCCTGTGCGCTGGTTTGTTGCTGCCAGTACGCCAGCTCTTCGCTCAGCGCTGGTTCGTGCTGTTGCAGGCGCTCGGCCCAGGCTTGATAAGCGCTGGTCTTGCTCGGCAGGACAATCGCCCCGCCGCTTTCCAGTTGCGTGTAAGCCTGCTGCAAATCTTCCAGCAAGACGCGCCACGACACGCCGTCCACCGCCAAGTGATGGATCACCAGCAACAGACGCTGAGCGCCATCGGCCAAGGTCACCAGCATCGCCCGCAGCAGCGGACCGTTTTGCAGGTCAAGGCTGCGCTGGGCTTCATCGCACAGGGCGGCCAACACCTCGGCGCTGTCGGCCTGACGTTGCCACAGCCCGGACTCGGTCACTTCGCCGGCGTAGCTTTGCTGCCAGCCCTGAGCGTCTTCGACAAAGCGCATACGCAAGGCATCGTGATGATTGATCAAGCGTGTCAGTGCGCTTTCCAGCCACTGGGCTTTTAGCGTTTCACGCGGTGCCAGCAGCAACGACTGGTTCCAGTGCCCGCGTGCGGCCATCGGTTGCTCGAAGAAATAATGCTGCACCGGCGTCAGCAGCACCGCACCCGTGGCCGGGCCTTGATCGACAGTGCTCAGGTGATCGACCGTCGCCACCAGCGCCAGGCTGCGCACGGTCTGGTACTGGAACAGGTCGCGCGGGCTCAGGCGAATGCCGGCCTGACGGGCACGACTGACCACCTGGATCGAAATGATCGAATCGCCGCCCAGTTCGAAAAAGTTGTCTTCCAGGCCAATGCGCTCGACACCGAGCACGTCCTGCCAGATCGCTGCGAGGGCTTTTTGCAGTTCGTCCTGGGGTTCGACGAAGGCTTGTTGCACGGCGGCTTCCGGCTCGGGCAAGGCTTTGCGGTCGAGTTTGCCGTTGGCGGTCACCGGCAGTTTGGCCAGTGGCATCAAGTACGTCGGCACCATGTATTCCGGCAAGCTGCCGAGCAGCCAGGCCTTGAGGGTTTGTTGCCATTGCGCGTCAGGCTCGGCGCTTTCCAGGACCAGATAGCCGACCAGATGCTTGCCGCCCTGCACCAGCACCACCGCTTCACGCACCAGCGGGTGTTGCATCAAACGGGTTTCAATCTCGCCCAGTTCGATACGCAAACCGCGCAGTTTGACTTGATGATCGAGTCGCCCGAGGTATTCGATAACCCCATCCGCGCGTTGGCGAACGCGGTCGCCGGTGCGGTACAGGCGCGCGCCGTCATGGAACGGGCACGGCACGAAGCGCTCGGCGGTCAGCCCCGGACGACGGTGATAGCTGCGCGCCAGACCGGCGCCACCGAGGTACAACTCACCCGCCACGCCTGCCGGCACTGGCAGCAACTGCGCGTCGAGGACATGCGTGCGCAGGTTGGCAATCGGCTGGCCAATCGGCACGCTGTCGGCGCCCTCATCAACACAGGTCCAGTGGGTGACGTCGATGGCCGCTTCGGTCGGACCGTACAAGTTGTACAAACCGGCCTTCGGCAATTTGCTGAACACTTGCAACTGCGCGTCCAACGGCAGCGCTTCACCACTGCACACGATGCGTTTGAGGCTGGTGCAGACTTCGACGCCCGGCTCATGAATGAACGCCTGGAGCATCGACGGTACAAAGTGCAGCGTGCTGATTTGGTGACGACCGATGGTGTCGATCAAGCGTGCCGGCTCACGATGTTCACCCGGTGCGGCGACCACCAGACGGGCGCCGGTCATCAGCGGCCAGAAAAACTCCCAGACCGATACGTCAAAGCTGAACGGGGTTTTCTGCAATACCGCGTCGGTGCCATCGAGGCCGTACGCCTGTTGCATCCAGCACAAACGGTTGACCAGCGCCGCGTGGCTGTTGCCGGCACCCTTGGGTTTACCGGTGGAACCGGAGGTGTAAATCACATAGGCCAGGTTCAGGCTGTGCATCGCCACCGGTACGCGGGCAGCGCTGTAGCGGTCCAGCCAATTGGCCGGCTGATCGAGGGTGATCACGTTCACGCCTTCAGTCGGCAGGCGCGGTAGCAGAGAACTTTGGGTCAGCAACAGCGCAATCGCGCTGTCTTCGATCATGTAGGCCAGGCGTTCCTGAGGGTATTCCGGGTCCAGCGGCACATAGGCGCCACCGGCCTTGAGAATCGCCAGCAGTCCGACGACCATTTCAATCGACCGCTCAACGGCGATCCCCACCAGCACATCCGGGCCAACGCCCTGTTCGCGCAGCAGTTGCGCCAATTGATTGGCCTGGGCGTCCAGTTGCGCGTAGCTCAAGGTCACATCGCCGAACACCAGCGCGACGTTGTCCGGCGTGCGCGACGCCTGGGCTTCGATCAACTGATGGATGCACTGCTCGGTCGGATAGCTTTGCGCGGTGTGGTTCCAGTCGTGGACCAAGTTTTGGTGTTCGCTGGCATCCAGCAGCGGCAGTTCACCGATGCGCTGGGTGACATCGCCGACCATGGCCTGTAACAGGCGGGTCCAGTGCCGCGCCATGCGCGCGATGGTGTCGGCGTCGAACAGGTCATTGGCGTAGGTCAGCGCAGCATGCAGCTTGCCGGCCTTTTCGTAGGTGTCCAGGGTCAGGTCGAACTGGGTGGTGCGCCCTTCCCAGTCGATCATGCCCAGTTCCAGGCCCGAGGCCGTGGTCACTGTGGTGATGTCCGCGACTTGCGGCTGGTGGTTGTACATCACCTGGAACAACGGCGTGTGGCTCAGGCTGCGCTCCAGCTTCAAGGCTTCCACCAGACGCTCGAACGGCAGGTCTTGATGGGCCTGGGCGCCGAGGGCGGTTTCCTTGATGCGGGCCAGCAGGTCGACCACGCGGGTCTGGCCATCGAGCTGGGTGCGCAGCACTTGGGTATTGACGAAGAAACCGATCAGGCCTTCGATTTCGCCACGGTTGCGGTTGGCGATGGGCACGCCGACGCGGATGTCGGTCTGCCCGGTGTAGCGATGCAGTAGCGCATTGAACGCGCCGAGCAGCAACATAAACAGGGTGATGTTGTGCTTCTGTGCGGTCGCACGCAGTTGCTCGGCCAGTTGCGCGTCCACCGCGAATTCATGGCGCGTGCCGCGATAGCTCGGCATCGCCGGACGCGGATGATCGATGGGCAACTCCAGCACCGGATGTTCGTCGCCCAATTGCGCTTGCCAGTATTCGAGCTGACGCGCCTGCTCCCCCGCTTCCAGCCAGCGGCGCTGCCACAGGGCGTAGTCGCTGTACTGGATCGGCAAAGGCGCGAGTTGCGGCTGCGCGCCCGCATCATGGGCGTCGTAGCAACGGATGAACTCGTCGATCAACACGTTCATCGACCAGCCGTCGGAAACGATGTGGTGCAGGGTCAGCAGCAACACATGTTCCTGCTCGGCAAGTTTGAGCAACTTGACCCGCAGCAACGGACCGACGGCCAGGTCGAACGGCAGCAACGACTGTTGCTGGGCTGCCTGGGCGACCGCGTGTTCACGCTCGGCAACCGGCAATTCACTGAAGTCGACCTGCTCGATGACCAGCGGCGCACTGGCCGGCACTTGTTGCAGGCTGTCGTCCGGCTGGCGCTGGAACACCGTGCGCAGGGTTTCATGACGCGCGACCAGGCTGGCAAAAGCCTGATCCAGCGCCGCCAGGTTCAACCGGCCTTTAAGGCGTACCGCGCCGGGCAAGTTGTAGGCACCGCTTTGCGGGTCCAGTTGCCACAGGAACCACATGCGTTGCTGGGCGTAGGACAGCGCTTGCCGGTCTTCGGCTTCAACCCCTTGAGGGATCGGGAAACGGGCGAAATCCACACCCTCCTTGTGCAAGGCCGCAAGGAACATCTGGCGCTTTTCCAGGGGCAACCCGATAAACCGGCGAGCAAGTTTCAAGGAGTCTTCAGCATTCATTTCTTAGCATCCGGATCAGTAGGCAGGAAGCACAAAGGCACGTCGTCCCTATAAAACGAATGCAGACCGGAAAAATTAGCGATTGAGAACAAGTATCAGAAAGGAGGTATTGGCGGGGTATCAAGGCTGTTGCAGATCAATGTGGGAGCGGGCTTGCTCGCGAATGCGGTGTGTCAGTCAGCAATGATGTGGCTGATACACCGCTTTCGCGAGCAAGCCCGCTCCCACAGGGTAATAGTGGGGATGGATCAGGCGCTGACAGCCATCGCATGCCGCCGATGGTGCACGTCCAGTTGATCCTTGATCACCCGCAGCACCTTGGCTTCGTGCTCATGAATGAAGAAGTGCCCGCCCGCCAGCATGTCCACCGAGAAGCTGCCCTGGGTTTCCTTGCTCCAGCCGATCAATTGCTCGGTGGTGGCCTTGTCAGCCTTGCCGCCGAGCACATGCACCGGGCATTTGAGCAGCGGGCGCTGCACCGGCTGGAAACGCCCGCACAACAGGAAGTCGGCGCGCAGGATCGGCAGGGTCAGGCTCATCAGCTCTTCATTGGCCAGCACTTCTTCGCTGGTGCCATTGAGGGTGCGCAACTGGTCGATCAGCTCGGCATCGGTCTTGGGTTCGGCGAAGCCGCGATCATAGTCGGCGCGCATGCTCGGCGCGGCGGTGCCAGAGGCGAACAGCGCAACCGGTTCCGGGCAGCCAAGCGCACGAAAGGCGTGGGCCAGTTCACAGGCCATCAACGCGCCGAGGCTGTGGCCGAACAAGGCATACGGCGCTTTCAACGTCGGACGCAGTTCCTTGGCCAATTGCATGGCCAGCGCGCGCATATCGGTGTGCAAGGGTTCATCGAAACGGGCGCCGCGACCCGGCAACTCGACCGGTTGCAGTTGCAGCCACTCCGGCAACTTGCGCCGCCAGCGGCTGTAGACCATGGCGCTGGCGCCGGAATACGGCAGGCACAGCAGAGTCAGCTTGGTCACCGTGGGCTCCTCAAAAAAATAGGTCTGTACTAGGGAACGGTCCGGCGCCGGCGCAAATTAGTCGCGGCGGGTTAAATTTCCCGCGCAAGTGCTCGTTCTTTCTTCAGACCAAAACCAACAAGAGTGAACGTCGTGGACTTGCAGACCATCCTGGGCAAACTGTTCGCCAATGCCGGCGCCGTCGGCATCGAAGGGGTTTTTCAATTCGTCTTCGGCCCGCACCAGGCGTACTGGTCCGAGGTCAATGCCAGCAGCCGCACCGAAGCCGGGCGCCACGCCAGCCCAGACGTGACCATTGAAGTGGCGGAGAAAGATTTTCTCGGGATCATGGGCGGCGTGGCCAACGTCGAGGAACTGTTCGCCAGCGGCCGCTTGAAGATCGGCGGCAACATGGGCCTGGCGACCATGCTGCCGCAAATCATTGACCACGCCCGACATGGCGCGGCGGTGGTGGAAAAGGTCGACATGAACAAGCGCTACCCGACTCCGCCGCGTTTCAGTGAACGGCTCACTGCGAGCCTGCCGACCCAGCGCACGGTCGAACGCCGGCCGCGCAGCGAATTGTCGAAGCACGAGTTCGCTACGCAATACCTGCCCAATGGCATCCCTTTAGTCATCAGCGATGCCTTGCAGGACTGGCCGTTGTTCAAGCTCAGCCGTGAAGAATCGCTGGTGCATTTCGCCGAACTGCAAGGCATCACCCGCCATGGCGATTACGTGAAGAAGACCTTCTCCACGGAACGGGATTTCCGCTCCACGTCCATGGCCGAATTCATTGCCTCGCTGGACAGCCCGGCGGTCAAAGGCGCGAACGGCGAGCCGCCGGCGTACATGGGCAACAACATCCTGCCGGCGCAGTTGATGCAGCAGATCAAGTACCCGCCGTATTTCGATCAGTCGCTGTTTATCCCGCCACGGATCTGGATCGGTCCCAAAGGTACGCTGACACCGCTGCATCGCGACGACACTGACAATCTGTTCGCCCAGGTCTGGGGCCAGAAAACCTTCACCCTCGCCGCGCCCCATCACCGCGAAGCGCTCGGCACCTGGTCCACCGCGCCCAAGGGTGGGCTGGATGGCTGCGACTTCAACCCGGACGCGCCGGACTATCAGCGTTTTCCGCAGGCGCGCGATGTGACGTTTTTAAGGGTGACTTTAGAAGCTGGGGATTTGCTGTTTTTGCCGGAAGGCTGGTTCCATCAGGTGGAATCGGTGTCGACGTCGTTGTCGGTGAATTTCTGGGTTAACTCGGGGCGGGGCTGGTAACCCCCAATCCCCCCTGTGGGAGCGGGCTTGCTCGCGAAAGCGGTGTATCAGTCGCCATCAATGCTGAATGACACACCGCTTTCGCGAGCAAGCCCGCTCCCACAGGGGGTTATTTATTTCAAATGACGGAAGCTTTGGATGGCTGAGCCCAGCACCACCGCCCCCGCCGCAATCGCCACCCAAAACCCGCTACGCGCGCCAAACGCATCCACCAGCCACCCGGAACTCGCCGCGCCAATCGCCACGCCGATGCTCAACCCGGTGATCAGCCACGTCAGGCCTTCGGTCAGTTTGGCCGGCGTGACGATGCGCTCCACCAACGCCATCGCCACAATCAGTGTCGGCGCGAAGAACAGCCCAGCCACAAATACCGCCAGCGCCAACCCGAAAATATTCGTCGCCAACAGCAACGGCAACGTGGTCACCGCCGTCATCACACCGCCATACAGGAACAGTCGCGGCAACGGCAATTTCGAGCGCAACGCACCAAACACCAACCCGGCCAGGCACGAGCCGATGGCGTACACCGACAGCACGATGCTCGCCGCCGCCGGTTGGCCCTGTTGCTGGGCGAAGGCGACACTGACCACGTCCACCACGCCGACGATCACGCCCATGGCGGTCATCAACAGCATCAGCAGGCGGATTTCACCCGAGCGAATGATCGAGCCCTGATGCTGAACTTCATGCGGGTGCACCGGCGGCTCGGTGCTGCGCTGCAAGACAAACGCGGTGACCCCGATTGCGAGCATCAGCAACGCCGCCAATGGACCCGCCTCGGGGAACGCGACCACGCACAGCCCCACCGACAGCGGCGGGCCGACGATAAAGCAGACTTCATCCAGCACCGATTCCAGGGCATACGCGGTTTGCAGTTGCGGCTGCCCGCGATAGAGCTCGGTCCAGCGCGCCCGGACCATCGCCGACATGCTCGGCATGCACCCGGCCAGCGCGGCGAACGCGAACAGCGTCCAGTTCGGCGCCTGCAAGCGGGTGCACAGCAACAGCATCAACAGCGCTCCCCCGCCGAGCAGCGCCGACACCGGCAGGATCCGGCTCTGGCCGTAGCGATCCACCAAGCGTGACACCTGTGGAGCACAGAAAGCCGTGGCCAGGGCGAAGGTTGCCGCCACCGCGCCGGCCAGTCCGTAGCCACCCTTTAACTGCGAGAGCATGGTGATCAGGCCGATGCCGGTCATGGAAATCGGCATGCGCGCGATCATCCCGGCCAGCACGAAGGCCCCGGCGCCAGGGGCTTTGAACAGTTCGCGGTAGGGGTTTGCCATGGGTCGGTCTCATTCAGGGCCTGCAAGTTGCCATAAAGGCTGGCTTGGGGGAAAGCGGGGAATTGTTGGTTGAGTGTTAAGGCTTATTCGCGAGCAGGCTCGCTCCCACAGGGGGAATGCATTTCAGGGCCGGCGCATGAAGAGTTCTTCACGGTCGCCCCACAAATGAACTCTGCGCCCCGCACACCAGTCAGCTAATTAGGCCCTCCCTTCAAGGCGCTAACCTGCATGCAGATTTCCCTCGAGCAACAAGTCGCGCTGGTCACCGGCGCCAGTTCCGGCATCGGTGCCGGCGCTGCCAAGGCCTTGGCCGCTGCCGGTGCTGCGGTTGTGATCAACTACAACTCCCAGGCTGAACCCGCCGAAGCACTGGCGCGGCAGATCAATGACAGCGGTGGTCGCGCCATCGCCATTGGCGCCGATGTCTCCAAGGAAGAGGACGTCGAACGCCTGTTCGCCCAGACCCTCGATGCCTTCGGTTTCCTCGACATTCTGGTGGCCAATTCCGGGATGCAAAAAGACGCGAAAGCCGTGGACATGAGCCTCGCCGACTGGAATCAGGTGATCGGCGTCAACCTCACCGGCCAGTTCCTCTGTGCCCGTGCTGCCCTGCGGATTTTCACCCAGCAAGGCATTCGCGAAGGCGTGTCCAAGGCCGCCGGAAAGATCATCCACATGAGTTCGGTGCACCAACGCATTCCCTGGGCCGGTCATGTCAATTACGCCGCGTCCAAGGGCGGTGTCGACATGCTGATGCAGACCCTGGCCCAGGAAGTCAGCCAGCAGAAAATCCGTATCAACGGCATCGCGCCGGGGGCAATTCGCACGGCGATCAACCGCGCCGAAACCGAGGGCGACGCCGCGCAGAAGCTGCTTGAACTCATCCCTTACGGCCGCATCGGTGATGTCGACGATATCGCCAGCGCCGTCGTGTTTCTCGCCTCCGATGCGTCCGACTACATCGTCGGCACCACCCTGTTTATCGACGGCGGCATGAGCCTCTATCCGGAGTTCCGTGGCAATGGCTGATCATCATCCCGAACGACAAAGCGCCATCGACGCCCACGGCATCATTGGCGACATGCGCAGTGCAGCGTTGGTCAACGACAAGGGCAGCGTGGATTTCTTCTGCTGGCCGGAGTTCGACAGCCCGTCGATCTTCTGCTCGCTGCTGGACACTCCCGAAGCCGGGATCTTCCAATTAGCCCCGGACCTGCCCGACGCCCGCCGCGAGCAAATCTACCTGCCGGACACCAACGTGCTGCAAACCCGCTGGCTGAGTGACTGCGCCGTGGTCGAAGTCACCGATTTGTTGCCCATCGGTGACAGCGAAGATGACCTGCCGATGCTGATGCGCCGGGTGCGGGTGGTCAGCGGCACCGCGACGATGCGCATGCGCTGCGCGGTACGGCATGACTACGCCCGGGCCAAGACCAGCGCGAGCCTGGATGACAAGGATGCTGTTTTCGACGCGGCCGATCAGCCGTCCCTGCGCCTGTCTTCGGATCAGGCACTGAGCCTGGATGACAACGCCGCCGTCGCCGAATTCACCCTCAAACAGGGTGAAAGCGCGGCGTTTTTGCTGGGCGCCATCGACGACCCGCGCTTCAAGGAAGGCGCTGCCGAGATGTGCATGGAACGCACCCTGAAGTTCTGGCGCGACTGGATCGGCCAGTCCAACTATCGCGGGCGCTGGCGGGAAATGGTCAACCGCTCGGCCCTGGCGCTGAAGCTGCTGACCTCGCGCAAACACGGCGCGATTCTCGCCGCCGCGACCTTCGGCCTCCCGGAAACCCCCGGCGGCGAGCGCAACTGGGATTACCGCTACACCTGGATCCGCGACGCCTCGTTCACCGTCTACGCGTTTATGCGCCTGGGTTTCGTCGAGGAAGCCAACGCCTACATGAAATGGATGCGCCATCGGGTCAGCGATTGCCACGGCCAGTCGATGAAAATCAACATCCTCTACGCCATCGACGGTCGCCAGGAACTGCCGGAAACCGAACTCACACACTTGGCCGGCCACGGCGGCGCGAAACCGGTGCGCATTGGTAATGGCGCCTACAACCAGATCCAGCTCGACATTTTTGGCGAGCTGATGGACGCGGTGTATCTCGTCAACAAGTACGGCGAAGCCATCTCCCATGAGGGCTGGAAACATACCGTGGAAGTGGTCGATCAGGTCTGCGAAACCTGGCAGACCGAAGACGTCGGCATCTGGGAAATGCGCGGCGAGCAGCATCACTTTTTGCACTCGCGATTGATGTGCTGGGTCGCCGTCGACCGGGCGATTCGTCTGGCCTCGAAACGCTCCCTGCCCGCCCCGTTCGCCCGTTGGGACCAGACCCGCCAGGCGATTTACGCCGACATCTGGGAAAACTTCTGGAACGAAGAGCGCGGGCATTTCGTGCAGCACATCGGCGGCACCGCCCTCGACGGCTCGATGCTGCTGATGCCGTTGGTGCGCTTCGTCAGCGCCAAGGACCCGCGCTGGCTCTCGACCCTGGAAGCGATCCAGAAAACCCTGGTGCGCGACGGCATGGTCTACCGCTATCGCAACGAAGACAGCCAGATCGACGGCCTGTCCGGCACCGAAGGCGCGTTCGCCGCGTGTTCGTTCTGGTACGTCGAATGCCTGGCCCGGGCGGGTCAGGTTGAGAAAGCGCATCTGGAGTTTGAACAGCTGCTGCGCTATGCCAACCCGTTGGGGTTGTATGCCGAGGAGTTCGACAGCCATGCGCGACATCTGGGGAATACGCCGCAGGCGCTGACGCACCTGGCGCTGATCAGTGCGGCGAGTTTTCTCGATCGTAAATTGAGTGGGGAGAAGAATTACTGGCAGCCTTGAGATCGCGTCGCCTGCATTCGCGAGCAAGCCCGCTCCCACATTTTGGAATGCATTCCCCTGTGGGAGCGGGCTTGCTCGCGAAGAGGCCGTCAGCCAAAACGCAAAACCAGCGACCTGAACCCGTCATCCAGAACCGACAGCACTCGTGGGAAATATCCCTTTTCCCGACTCGTTTTGTAGGAGCAAGACCTGCCCGCGATAAACAAAACGCGATCCCGCAGCCAAAACACATCCCCTGTGGCGAGGGAGCTTGCTCCCGCTGGGGCGCGCAGCGTCCCCCTATATCTGCCGGAAAATTTCTCCAGAAGTGACCGCATTTGCTGGATCTGCGGCTGCTGCGCAGCCGAGCGGGAGCAAGCTCCCTCGCCACAGAGGTCTGTAGGTCGCTACCTACAACAGTTAAACGCTCTCCTTGTATTCGCGCCACGTAACGCAAGTCCTACACTCGGAAATACCTTGTTGCCAGCTGTTACATCCGCACCTACCATCCACCGTCAACGGGTACAGCGGAGCTGTCCAACAAAACCCGAATTCAAGGACCCAGAATGACCCAGCGCATCCACCGCACCATCGACGCCCCACTGCGCTCCGGCCTGAACCGGGATGCTCTGTGGGAAGCCCACGACAAGGGCCTGATCAAATGCTGGGAAATCGGCCGCCAACGCGCCACCCGATTCCCCGAGCTCGCCCAACAATGCCTCGCCGACGAACTGCCGGTGCTGGGCTGGAAAGGTGGCGTGAGCCGCAGCCTGAAAAAACTCGAAAAGTACGGATCCCTCAAATACCTGGCGCAATGGCAGGGATTGCGCGGGGAAGATCTGGATATTGATTTGGCGGTGGAGCGGGCGTTGACGTGTTCGAGAACGAAGATGGTGGTGACGTTTACGCCGGATCGGACGAAGTATTTTAATCAGGTGGCGGAAGTGGAAGTATAACAACTACTTCTCTATGTACAGGTCTTGCCAAGCTCACCAGCGAGCCTACAGACAAGCAAAGTTCATCACAAAAAACAAACAACCATCTATCGACGCACCACTTCAAATTTCTAATACCTTAGGACAATGCAAATAATGACCGCAATAGCTCTTATTAATGCTGAAGTCGAGCCCTATCTCATTTCAGATAGTTTGATCACAGCGCTGGGCCCATCACCGGACAACGAAAAAAGTATTTGGATTCCAGCTCTAGGTACAATTAAATCAGAATGGCTTGATCTTTCTCCAAAAAACACCAACAAAGAAAAAACATGGCATATTACTCGACTCGGAAGAAAATGTTTCACTCTGCCCGACAACACCGGAATGCTTGCTTTTGCAGATGATTGCCAAGCAGCTTATTCATTCTGGGACAAGCTCTCCGACAAAATAAACACAAACAAATCATACGACGAATTATTCAAGGTCACACTCAACACACTACACAGCACTATATCCGAAATCGAACACGAGGCAACTAAGTTTTCATTACTTGGTATCGTAATTGATGAAAACTCACAAAGGACTCCCTTCGTACATAACCCTACAGTAGAGTTCACAACAAAAAACTTCGGCGTTTGTTATGCGAGCGGAAGCGGTGCATATTTAATAATGGATATAATAAAAGCGAAAGACAAAGTAATCACAGCAAAATTCCCGTTAGGAACAATTTCACTTTCTGAAGATTTAGCGGAGCATATATCGGCAGAAATGCTCTATCGCGAAAGCGATATTAGAAATGGTCATGAAGTAAACTCTCCTCTTGCATCATTTTGTGGGGGTATTTATGAATGGCATAAAATTGACTCCACAGGAGTGAGAGTAATGCCTAGGAGGATAGATCTTCATTTTTTAATTAAAGAAAAGAGACTTTATCTTTCGAGGATTTACCTTATAGAGCAAATGGAAACGCCTAGAAAGCCCGCACTAGAACGTTACTCCACCAGCATAATAAATTTAGGGAGTGAATTTTACCCTTTGCCAAAAAGCGGGTCCCAGAATGAATATTGCACACTCGTCGCAGACGAAAATATGGGGGTACTGATAAATTCAACATTCGCACTTTATGATACCGACAAAGAAATAAATATGCCTAAACGTCTATCTGGGCGAGCCAATACAGACACCCTACGGTATTTATTTTCTCCTGCACCGAAAATCGCTCGCACTAGAGTTACGGTCGGAAACAATGAAAACACAGCCATCACATCAAGATGGTATTCCGAGGAGCTTGGCGCAGCCCCGGTAATCTTAGAACTAGTAAATGACCAACTCTCAATCAACATAAACACACAGCTAATTGATTATGCTTGGAATGCTGCAAAGCGCCTAAGCCCATAAATAAAATTCTGCTCCGACTAAAGCCAAGAGCACGATGAGTTCATACAGAATATTTTTATGGAAACAAGACTCTAAGCCAAACAGATTGGTTACTTACTTCAATTGCGGTGAGAAATGATCATTTCATACGTTCAAGGCACAAAACTTACCTTCGCCTACGAACACCACGGCCCCACCACCGGGGCCCCGGTCATCCTGCTTCACGGCTTCCCCTACTCGCCCCGCGCCTACGACGAAATCGCCCCGGCCCTCGCTGCACAAGGCTATCGCGTCATCGTCCCGTATCTGCGTGGTTACGGCCCGACCCGTTTCAACAGCCCCGACACCCTGCGCTCCGGCCAGCAAGCCGCGCTCGCCCAGGATCTGCTGGACCTGATGGACGCCCTCGCCATTCCACAAGCCACGCTTTGTGGTTATGACTGGGGCGGTCGGGCGGCGTGCATTGTCGCGGCGTTGTGGCCAGAGCGGGTTCGCGGCCTGGTCACCGGTGATGGCTACAATTTGCAGAACATTCCGGGGTCGATCCAGCCTTTGGACCCTGAGACCGAGCATCGCCTCTGGTATCAGTATTACTTCCACACTGCGCGCGGTGTTGAGGGTTTGACGCAAAATCGCCGAGCTTTTTGCGAATTGCTCTGGCGCCTCTGGTCGCCGACCTGGGCCAGGAATGCCGAGCGTTATCCCCTGAGTGCGCCGGCCTTCGATAACCCGGATTTTGTCGAGGTGGTGATTCACTCCTATCGGCATCGGTTCATGTATGTGGCGGGCGATCCTGCGCTGGAGTGGATGGAAGAAGCCTTGGCTAAACAACCACCGATCAGCGTGCCGACGATTTCCCTGTGCGGCGCTGACGATGGCGTGGGACCGGCGCCAGAAGCAGATGAAGACGTCGAGCATTTCACTGGTCGTTACGAGCGCCGTGTGCTGGCAGGCGTCGGGCACAACATTCCCGAAGAGGCGCCCGAAGCGACGATCAAGGCACTGCTGGATCTACTGAAAGCGGATCTACTGAAAGGCTGACGCTGAAGCGCTCGCGATAGGCTTGCGGCGTCACTCCAATGGCCCGCAGGAAGCTGCGGCGCAGGGTTTCTTCGCTGCCAAAACCGCATTGCACCGCGACCCGTTTGATCGGCACGCCGGTGTCGCTGAGCAGCCGTCGCGCGGTTTCGACCCGGATCAGTTCGATGGCCCGGGCCGGAGTCTGGCCGGTGTCGGTGCGGTAGTGGCGGATGAAGCTGCGTTCGCTCATGCCAGCTTGCAGCGCCAAAGTCGGGACGCCAAGATCCTTGGTGAGGTTTTCGCTGATCCAGGCATGAAGTTCGTCGAAACGGTTGCCTTCCTGCTGCAGAGACAAGGTCACGCTGAACTGCGACTGGCCGCCAGGTCGTTTGAGAAACACCACCAGTTGCCGGGCGACGTCCAGGGCCATGGCGCGACCGAGGTCTTCTTCGACCATGGCCAGCGCCAGGTCGATGCCGGCGGTGACGCCCGCCGAGGTCCAGACCGGGCCGTCATTGATGAAGATCGGGTTGGGCTCGACGTGCAGGCGCGGATGCTTTTGCGCCAACTCCTCGCAACGGGTCCAGTGGGTGACCACGCGCCGACCGTCGAGCCAGCCGCTGGCCGCCAGCAGAAATGCGCCGGTGCAAACTGAAGAAACGCGGCGACAACCGGTTGCGTGTTCGCGCACCCACTCCACCAGCTGCGCGTCTTCGGCCGCCGAGTAAACGCCCCAACCGCCAGCGATGATCAATGTATCGCTGGGGTCCGAGGGCAATGGCTCGGTTAACAACGCCAGGCCCGCCGACGACATCACCGCCCCACCCCCGCAGGCAATCACCGACGGCGCATAGGGCGCGGGTAAACCCTGTTGCCGTGCAATGTCGTTGGCCGAGGCAAACACCTGCAACGGCCCCGTGACGTCGAGTACCTGGACGTTCGCAAACGCGAGCACATGAATGGATTTCGGCATGATTGGCGTAATTCGTGGGGTTATTGGCGGATACGCCAGATCCTACGAGCCTACAGTGAAGCCGTCCACCCCCCTCCAGGAGAAAAAACGCCATGACGTTGCAGATCGGTTTTCTGTTGTTTCCACAGGTTCAACAATTGGACCTGACCGGCCCTTATGACGTGTTGGCCTCGCTGCCGGACGTGCAGGTGCATCTGATCTGGAAGGACCTGGTGCCGGTCACCGCCAGTACCGGCCTGGTGCTGAAACCGACCACCACCTTCGAAGACTGCCCGGCGCTGGATGTGATTTGCATCCCGGGTGGCGCCGGTGTCGGGCCGTTGATGGAAGATGAGCAAACCCTGGCCTTCATCAAGACTCAAGCGGCCAATGCGCGCTACGTCACCTCGGTGTGCACCGGTGCGCTGGTGCTCGGTGCGGCGGGTCTGCTCAAGGGCAAACGCGCTACCACTCACTGGGCTTATCACGATTTGCTCGGGACATTGGGCGCGATCCCGGTGAAAGATCGGGTGGTGCGCGACGGTAATCTGTTTACCGGTGGCGGGATCACGGCGGGCATCGACTTCGCCCTGACCCTGGCCGCTGAGCTGTTCGGCAAGGACACCGCGCAAGTAGTGCAGCTGCAACTCGAATACGCGCCTGCACCACCGTTCCAGGCCGGCAGCCCTGAAACCGCGCCGCAGAGCATTGTGGAAGAGGCGCAACGGCGGGCGGCGCCGTCGTATGTACAGCGCAAGCTGATCACTGAACGGGCCGCGGCAAGGTTGAACCTTCAGTAAATGATCGTGGCGGCGAAGGTTAATGCCCTTGCCGCCACAGGCTTTCGGAAAGACTTTTCCATCGCCCATAAAAAAACCCGCCGAAGCGGGTTTCTCAAGACCATTGCGACATCCTGTCGGCAGCCATCCTGGCTAATGGTCGATCATCCGTGATCCTGAGCACTTCCTGTGCTTCAGTTGATGGATCCAGAATATGCGCATCGCCGAAGCTTAAACAGACGACATACCCGCGAGCGCGTGTAAGCGATTGACCATTAGAGGCGAAAATCTCCCTGTGGGAGCGGGCTTGCTCGCGAAGACGGCAGCATATCCGGCATCGATGTGGCTGACAGACCGCATTCGCGAGCAAGCCCGCTCCCACAAGGGTTCTGGGTTCGGCGAGGTATTTGTGAATGGCTGAGATCAATTGTGGGAGCGGGCTTGCTCGCGAAGACGGCAGCATATCCGGCATCCATGTCACTGACAGACCGCTTTCGCGAGCAAGCTCGCTCCCACAGGGGTTCTGAGTTCGGCGAGGTATTTGTGAATGGCTGAGATCAATTGTGGGAGCGAGCCTGCTCGCGATGGCGGCGGCACATCCAACATCTATTTTGAATGTGAGGGCCTCATCGCGAGCAAGCTCGCTCCCACAGGGGTTCTGGGTTCGGCGCGGTATTTGTGAATGGCTGGGATCAAATTGTGGGAGCGAGCCTGCTCGCGAAGACGGCGGCATATCCGGCATCAATGTCACTGACAGACCGCTTTCGCGAGCAAGCGCGCTCCCACAGGGGGATTTCGGTTCGGCGCGGTATCTGGGTATCGCTCACTGCCACAAATCCAGCCCACTTTCCGACAGGCGAAAAAAAACCCGCCGAAGCGGGTTTTTCCAAGACCATGTCGACTCCCTGTCGGCAGCGAATCCTTGCTTATGGTCGATCATCCGTGATCCTGAGCACTTCCTGTGCTTCAGTTGATGAGGCTAGATTACGCTTCGGATCCAATGTGCAATAGACGACATAGCTACCACCGCGTGTAAGACATTCGCTATACCACTCCTTCCGGAAACCCTTAGATGCCTCAGGCTTCCAGCATGGAAGCCGCGAGTTTAGCGACTTGCAGCTGACCTTCGGCCGCCAGGCTGGCGTCATCCTCCAGAAACCAGGCTGCCGACAATCCGGCAAATGCCAGCACCCATTGCAGCAAGCGCCGACGCTCAAGCCCTGCCGCTTTGGCCACGACCTTGATTTGTCGCGCAAAGCGCAGCGGGTCGGTCGCCGTGGGCAGTTCAGGGTTGCAAAGCAGGTTGGCGTAATCGAAACCGCGCTCGCCGATCACCCGCTTGGGGTCGATGACCAGCCAGCCTCGCGGGCCGAAATCGAGGATATTGTCGTGGTGGATGTCGCCATGCAGCACGACCACGTCTTGTGGCGAGGCCAGCAAAGCTTCGGCAGTCGCCAGACTGAGGGAATAGAGGCCGCCGTGCTGCGCGGCCGCCAGGTGTAATGATGTGAACCATTGCGCCAACGGCACCAGCGGCGGCAAGGGCGAAAGGCGCGGTGCATGTAACCGCGCCACCGCAGCACACATAATCTGGCTGGCTTCGTCGTCCTGGCCGTTGAGCGCCATGTTCATCAGTGAACGCCGGCCCATGGCACGCTCCATCAACAAGCCGTCGCCGTGATGGGCAAACACTTGGGCGGCGCCCTCGCCGTCCCACCAGGTCATGAGCAGATTGCCGAACTTCTCCTCGGCATCCATCGCCACCTTCAACATCGCCGGCACTTCACCCATCCGTACCGGCAGCAAACGACTGCCGGGCGTGATGATCGGCTCGCCGTCGGGCACCAGCGCCCAGCGCTTCAACCAAGGTTCAAACATTCACTCGCCCTGATGTTCGCGGGCCTTTTCACTGACTTTCAGAAACTCTTCGATGTTGCTCATTTGCTCATCCCAGCCACGACTGTCCATGCGGAACGCCTTCAGCCGGCGGGATTGGGGAATGTGATCGAAACCGGACTCGACAACCGTCAACAACGTGCCTTCGTCCATGTCCTGGAGTTCGAATTTCACCAGGGTGGTCGGCTCTTGGGAATAATCCACGTCCGGCTCCACGGCATATGGGTGCCAGCGAAACGAAAACACCCGCTCCGGCTCGACCCGCTCCACCAGCACATTCCACAGCAAGTGCTCATAACCGGGATAGGTAATCTGCCCCTGGGTCCACTCACCCGCAACAAAGCGCTTGCCCTCAAGCGCCACGCCAAACCACTGGCCGAACGCCTCGGCATTGGCCAACACGCGCCACACATGCGAACGCGGCGCCTTGAGCAAAATCTTTCTTTCGATGCGATCTGATGCTGGATTCATAAGTCACCTCCTGTACTGAACAGTAGGCCTGTAAGACCACAAGACCAACCCTAAAGTTGTATCAAGCCAGTGCGACTATCAACATAGTCTGAAATATTAGGCTGTATTTAGGACCTTCGGTTCTGGATTAAGGACGAGAGTTGGCCGATCGAAACTGCTAACGTTTGCAGCGAAGTTGAACCAGACAAGGACGATTCATGCAGCCTTCACTCTCGGAGCGTTATCGCGGGGCCCTGCTGGGACTGGCATGCGGCGATGCCATTGGAACCAGCGTCGAATTCCAGCCGCGCGGCTCGTTCGCCAGCCTGACCGACATGGTGGGCGGCGGGCCTTTCAACTTGAAGCCGGGGCAATGGACTGATGACACCTCAATGGCGCTTTGCCTCGCGGAAAGCCTGTTGACCAAAACCGGATTCAACGCGGCCGATCAAATGGGCCGTTACCTCAACTGGTGGCATTGGGGTTACCTGAGTTCAACCGGCGAATGCTTCGACATTGGCATGACCGTGCGTGACGCCCTTACCCGCTACCAGGAAACCGGCGACCCTTTTGCTGGCTCCGTCGACCCGAATACCGCTGGCAACGGCTCGTTGATGAGATTGGTGCCGGTGGTGCTGTATTACTTTCCCGACATAGAACGGATCAGAACCTTTGCCGCCGACAGTTCCCGGACCACCCACGCCGCGCCGGAAGCGATCGAATGCTGCCAGTTGTTCGCCGAATTGATTGGCAAGACACTGCAATGTGCTTTCAAGGAAGATTTGCGCCGTCTGCCGGAAACGACCTTCCTTGAACCCAAGGTCGCGGCCATCGCACGAGGGGATTACCTGGGCAAACCGAAAAGTGAGATCCGCGGCAGTGGGTATTGCGTTGCATCGCTGGAAGCGGCCTTGTGGTGTTTTCATCACACCGACAGTTTTGAAGCAGCCATCCTGGAAGCCGCGAACCTGGGGGACGATGCGGATACGACCGCCGCAATCGTCGGTCAGTTGGCCGGAGCCTATTACGGTGTACAGGCGATTCCCGAGGGTTGGCTGACAAAGTTGCATCAGCGAGATGACATTGAAGCCACAGCTGAAGCTCTGTATCAGACGGCAAAAGATCACGCCCCACTCACTCAGTCAGAGCATGGTAATGAATAGCCTGCGCGGAAGCTGCCTGTGCAAAACCATCGAGTACCAGCTCGATAGCCTCGACATGTCGATCAGCCATTGTCATTGCCAGACCTGCCGCAAGGCCCACGCTGCGGCGTTTGCCTCGACCGCAGGGGTGATGCGCGAGCATTTTCGCTGGACCAAGGGGCAGGATCGGTTGAGCAGTTATGAATCGTCGCCGGGCAAGTTGCGACATTTCTGTTCTGTGTGTGGCTCGCAGTTGATGGCGGAGCGCTTGGCTCAGCCGCATGTGATTGTGCGGGTGGCGACGCTGGATGTTGATCCGGGGACGAGGCCGCAGGCGCATATCTGGACGGCGCATGATGTGCCTTGGCTTGAATATGAATCGATTGAAAAATGTTTGGAGTGGCAGACATAGACTTATCAGGCCACAAAAATCCCTGTGGGAGCGGGCTTGCTCGCGAAGAGGGAGTGTCAGTCGACATTGATGTTGTCTGACACACCGCTTTCGCGAGCAAGCTGATCAGGCCTAATGATTTTGGACACTTCAATC
This sequence comes from Pseudomonas nunensis, assembly GCF_024296925.1. Classification (NCBI taxonomy): domain Bacteria; kingdom Pseudomonadati; phylum Pseudomonadota; class Gammaproteobacteria; order Pseudomonadales; family Pseudomonadaceae; genus Pseudomonas; species Pseudomonas nunensis. Next base: position 1,158,488 of record NZ_CP101125.1, on the reverse strand, counting down.
GGGCGTTATGATGGCGCCCAAATCTGAGGTGTTTGGTATGCGTACTTCTTATTCAACTGAATTCAAACTCAAGGCTGTCGGCATGGTGCTGGACGAGGGGATATCGGTTCCCGAGGTCTGTGCCAGTTTAGATATTGGCCCTACGGCCTTGCGTCGCTGGGTCGACCAGGTGCGTAAAGAACGCCAGGGTTCGACGCCGGTGGGAGCCAAAGCGATCACCGCTGACCAGCGAGAAATCCAGGAACTCAAAGCCTTGCTCAGGCAAAAAGACCGGGATATCGAAATCCTAAAAAAGGCCAGTGCTCTCCTGCTGTTGGACGCCAAAGATCATTCTCACTGATCAATGAGCTGGGCGAGCGATACGGCGTTAACGACTGCTGCCGGGTGTTTGAAGTCAGCCGCAGCAGTTTTTATGCCTGGCGTCAGCGCCAAGGCAAGGTGAACCCTGAGCGGGAGAAACTCAAAGCCATGCTGGTCGAGCATCACAAGGAATCCAGAGCGTCCGCGGGGGCGCGCACCCTCTCCAGGGAGCTGAAAGCCAAGGGGCATCGCGTCGGGCGGCACTTGGCTCGCAGCTTGATGCGAGAAGCCGGCGTGGTCAGTCGTCAGCGCCGGCGTCACAAATACAAGTCATCGGGTGTTGAAGCCTTGGTGGCGCCGCACGTGCTCAAGCGCGAGTTTGATGTCACGGCGATCAACCAAGTGTGGTGCGCGGACGTGACGTATATCAAGGTCGGCACGCGGTGGATGTATTTTGCAGCGGTTCTGGACCTGTTCGCCCGCCGGCTCGTGGGCTGGGCGTTTTCGATGATCTCGGATGCGGAGCTGACCTGCGAGGCCCTACGGATGGCGGTTGAGCTGCGAGGAAAACCCAAAGACGTGCTGTTTCACTCCGATCAAGGCTGCCAGTACACCAGCCATAAGTTCAGGAATGAGTTGCTGGCGAATGGGCTGCGGCAAAGCATGAGTCGTAAAGGCGAATGCTGGGATAACGCCCCGATGGAGCGTTTCTTTGGCAGTCTGAAATCAGAGTGGGTGCCTGAAGCCGGTTACCGCTCGGAGTATGAAGCCCGGGCTGATTTGCAGCGCTACGTGATGCGCTACAACAACGTCAGGCTTCATAGCTACAACGATTACCGGTCACCGGTCGCCATGGAGAAAATGGCGGCGTGAAAAAACCGTAACGGGTGTCCAGAATTACTTGACCAGTTCAAGCCCGCTCCCACAGGGGTAGTGGTGAGTTGTGGATTCGCTACACTGCACCCCACTTTCCAATGTCATTGTGAGAATCCCTTATGCCCCCTCGCTTTCTCCTGGCGCTGATGCCGCTGCTCTTCACCACCGTTGCGCATGCCGTGGATTGTGACAATGCCACTAACCAAGGCGATATGAACCAGTGCGCCGCCCAGCAATTCAAAGCGGCGGATAAAGAGCTGAATGCGCTTTACCAGCAGATCAACCAACGGTTGAAAGACAGTCCTGACACCAAAAAATTGCTGGTCAGTGCCCAGCGGAGTTGGGTGGCGTTTCGGGATGCGGAGTGCAACTTCTCCGCTTCCGGGGTGGACGGTGGCAGTGTGTATCCGCTGATCTACAGCAACTGCACCACCGGGCTGACCAAGGCGCGGGTCGAGGCGTTCAAGACTTACTTGAAGTGCGAGGAAGGTGATTTGAGTTGTCCGGTGCCTGGGGCTTGATGCTGCGGTGTCAGTGAGGGCTTCTTCGCGGGCAAGCCTCGCTCCTACAGGGGTTTTGCGTCGATCACAAATCCCTTGTAGGAGCGAGGCTTGCCCGCGAAGGCGTTCGGTCAGGCGCTGCCGTTACCGAACAAATATCTGCGCCGTGGTAATCGCCATATCCCCACCCGGCAACTTGATACTCCCCACCTGCTTCATACTTTCGGCATCAAAAATCGCCACGTCGTTAAACGTCCCCGCCAGATAGATCTTGCTGCCGTCCTTGTTGAAGGAAATGCAGTAGTAAGAGTGATCCAGCGTCGCTGCCTGGAGCATTTTCTTCTGTTTGATATCGTACTTGGCCAAGCGGTTGAGCACGCCGAACATCAGGTTCGGGTCCTTGGGCGAGCGCATGCCGCTGAAGTAGATTTCCGTCAGTGGGCCGAAATCGGTGGTTTCGGTCTTGCCGGTTTTCAGGTCGACACTGAACAGCCCGTAGAGGTATTCGGCGGTCAGTGGGTCCTGCTTCTTGTCCTTGAATTTCGCCGCGGTGTAGAGCAGCGAGAAGTCATGGCGATAGGTCTGCTGGTTCCACACATAGAGCACGTCCGGCGCGCTGTAGTTTTCGCGTTTCCAGTGACGGCTGGGGATCAGCACGTCGAACTTGCCGGTCTTCACATCCACTTTGTAGACGTCCGCCCCCGCCACATACAGCGTGCCGTCGTCGCCGCTCTGCATGATGGTCAACTGCCGTGGCGCCGGGAAACTGCGCACCGGTTTGGCATCCATGCCGGCGTCGGTTGGATAGACATCGAGCCGTGGCTGCTGCACTTCATAGCGGTCGTTGAGCATCAACGTCGGGTTGGCAATGGCGAACAATTCCTTGCCATCATGGCTCAGGGTGAAGGCGAACATCGACTTGGCTTTCTCCCCCGGTTTCTGGGTGATGCTGGCGTGGAACACCTGCTTGCAGCTGTCAAGTTCGACGCCGTAGATATCCGCGTAGTGATTGTTCAGCACATACGCAGTCTTGCGATCCGGCGACAGTTGCACGGTGCCCGGGCCGAAGGCATCCGGCATCTTGCAGGTCTTGAACAAGGTGTCGGTGGCCAGGTCGATCACGTGCAGGTTGTTCGGGTAATTGGTGGTCAACATGTACTCATGACCGTCTTGCAACGCAGTGTTTTCATCGGCCAGAACATTGAGCGAACAAGCACCCAAGACGGCGAATGCGGCCAGGCCGCAGGCTTTGATACGAAGCATGCTGGAATCCTTCTCTCTGTCCGATTATTTGTCTTTGGGGAAGACAGTCCCGAGGTTGCGCCAGTTGTCGTTGGAGGCCTGCGCGTCCTTGTTCCAGTCCGGGTAGGTGCTCATCATGTCGGGCACCTGGGCCGGCCACCAGCAAGGGTCGGAGCAGCCGTAAAGGTCCGCTTCCATCGGTTGGCACAGCGACGACACACCACCAAACGCATCGATTTCCCAGCCTGGGTCAGTGGTCGAGGCGCAGCCGGCGACTGAGCTCATCGCCACCACTTCTTCGATGCGGTTTTCCTCCGCGGCCTTGTCCATTTTCAGCGCTTTGTTATTGATTGCCTTGAGATGTTTCATATCAGTGAGCCTTGCGCGGAGTGATGTAGCTGCTGATAAACGCAGGGTTGTGGGCCATGATCCGGGTGTAGACCTCGATGCCGAAGTCGACCCAGTCACGCATCAGTTCGCAGTAGTGATAGGTCGGGTGGGTCGGGTCGCCGTAGCGGGCATAGCTTTCGTGATAGCAGCCGCCGGAGCACAGGTTGCGGATCTGGCAGTCCTCGCACCCGGTGTTGGTGCGGTCCAGGCGCTGGGACAGAAAGTCGTTCAATTCGACCTGTTTCACGCCGCTGTGGACGTTGCCAAACGTCGGCAGTGACGAACCGGTAAAGCGATGGCACAGGTTCAATTCGCCTTTGTGGTCCACCGCCAACATCTTCAGGCCCGCGCCGCACGGCAGGGCTTTTTTGTGGCCTTCGTGGATGTCGGTGATCAACTGGTGCAGGTTGGAAAAACCGATATTGCGGTGCTCCAGCGCGGCTTCCAGATAGCGTCGGCCGAGCTTCTTCATGTTGGCGAAGACTTCGATCAACTCGTCGCTGGACAGGTTGAAGGTGCTGATATCGCCCGACGTCACCGGGGCAAAACCGACCTCGGCAAACCCCAGTTCGTTGAACAAGTGATCCCAGATGGTTTCCACGTCGGTGACGCCCGTGGTCAGGGTCACCCGCGCGCCGACCGGACGGCTGTTGTAGCGCGACAGCAGCATCTCGGCCTTACGCCGCACCACGTCATACGTGCCCTGTCCGCCCACGGTGATGCGGTTGCGGTCGTGCACGGTTTTCGGCCCGTCGATACTCACCGACAGCCCGAAACGGTGGGCGTTGAGGTAGTCCACGGTGTCTTCGGTGAGCAGCGTGGCGTTGGTGGTCATGACGAACTCGACGAACTTGCCCGCTTCGGCAAACCGCTTCTCGCAATAATCGACCATGTACTCGATCAGCTTGCGATTGCTCAGCGGCTCGCCACCGAAAAACACCACGGTGAAACGCTCTTCGTCCGGGGATTCACGCAACAGCATTTCCACCGAAGCCACTGCGGTTTCGACGTCCATTTTCTTGCCCGCCGACGGCTTGTCGAGGTCTTCCTTGTAGCAGTAGGTGCAACTCAGGTTGCAACCGGTGTTGACGTTGAGCACCACGGTGTTGATCGCCGTGCGCTCGACCCGTTTGGTGCCGATGTCCGGGGTCAGTGGCGAGCCGTCGCTGACCAGTTCCAGAGCCATCAGCTCGCACAGGGTTTCGGTGATTTCTTCACCGTTGAAACGCGCGGCCAGGCGCTGGATCAGGTCGTCCGAGGAGCAACCGGGGCCGCGCAAGGTGTCGATGATGGTGCCCGTCAGTTCATCGCTGGCGAACAGCGAACTGCTGGGAATGTGAAACAGCATGCGGTCGGCATCGACGTGCACTTCGTGCAGATTCCGTTCGACCAGATTCAAAATAGCGCCCATTGCAACCTCCTGTGCAAACCCCGTTTTACGGGGCCTGCGATCATTCCGAAAAGTGTCTGAAACCGTGAGAGATCAGCCAACTCATGGAATGGGTGGATTGTTCCAGCGTTGCACGGTGACGATCATGTGGCCTTCGCCGGTCAGGGATTTTCCTGCGTCGTCGACGGCGGCAATCACCTTGAGGTTGCCGGCATTGTTGGTAGACATTTTGCGTTGCGGGTTCGGCCCGGCATCGCCTGGGGTGAACACGCCGCTGTCGGCCTGCATGGTGCCGGCGAACTTGACGTCTTCGTCTTCCTTGGCGCGGTCGTCGAAGGCTTCGACCTTCCACTGCGCCGGGAACACGCCGATGCGATATGGCTTGCCATCGGCGCCCTTGCCCCAGGCTTCGGCGTCGAAACGGCCCTGGACTTTCGGCGTCGAACCACCGCCCTCGCCGATCCGCGCCACGGAGAATTCCGGCACGACTTTGACCGACGCGATTTTGCTGTAGACCGACAAGGTCGGGCCTTTCAGCGTGCCGACGGTGACGTTGCGCAGACCCGGTTGGGCGTTCGCCGCCGCCTTGAGTTTGACCCTGATCCGCTCAGGACTTTGCTCAATAACGGCGACCACTTCCACGCCTTTGCCGAAGTTCGGTTTGCCGGTGAGACCGCTGCCGACCAACGTCACCTCAGTTTCAACGCCCGCCTTCAGGTAACCCGGCTGCACCGCCAGCAAACGACTGCTGCCCTGCTTCGCCGCCACGAAATCCAGACCGCGTTCATCGTGCTCAGCCTCGAACATCCGGCCTTGCATCGCGTTGCCTTGGGCGGCGAACACCTGACGCATGGTCACGCCATCAACCGTCACGTTGCCGCGCCATTCGTAGCCGCTGTAGAGAATCGCGCTGCCGTCGCCATTGAACGGGCTGCCATCAGCGTATTGGCCTTTGACGCTGACTTTGAAGGTGTCGCTGCCATCGGCGGTGACGCTCATCACGCCAGCCAATTCACCTTTGCCCGGCAAGTGGCCGCTGAAGCTCCAGTCGCCGACCAGTGCGTCGCTTTTCGGCGCAGTACTCAGCCATTTTTTCCAGGCCGGGTTGTCCAGCGGATAACGCTTGGCCAGCAACGGCACCATGTCTTTGCGGGCGATATCGAACCAGTCACGATCCCGGGCCAAGGCCTGGTATTCGAGGGACGGCCATTGGCCGAGGTGGAAGTTGACCAGGCGTTCCCATTCTTGAGCGGGACGGCGTTGCAGGGCGACCCGCGCGCCGGAGTGGCAGCGGCCGCACATCTGGCTGGTCTGGTCGTCGAATTTTTCGACGGTGTTCAGGCGACGTTCCAGCGCATAACGCACGCCGTCGGTTTCGCTCGGCGCCAGGCCTTGGGTGTCGGCCAGGTATTTGACCAGGGTGCGGCGGTCATCATCGCTGATCTGCAAACCGTGCATGGTCTGCATCCGCGCGATGCTCATCAGCCAGCCTTCCGGGGTCTTGCGCTGGTGGCTGATGCGGCTCAGGGCATTATCGGCCTCGGGGGTGTGACAGCCCTGACAGGTTTCCTTGAGGATGGTCTGGGCGTCGCGGGCTGCCAGGCTGTAAGGCGAATGCAGCGCCACACAAGCGGCCACGGCCAGCAGGCCGGCGCTCATGCCTGATCGGAGTCTTCTCTTCATCAACGTCGAACCTCGCACGGTGCTTTCTTATTGTTGTGGCTTATCGTTTTTATGGTTTCTGCCGCCGGCGGCGCACCGCTGACGGAGGCAAGAGAAACGTCTGCGATGAGCAATACACGGAGCGTGCCAGCTTACCGATATCCTTTTTTATCAAGCAGTTGCGTGAAGAAGAAGGCCCGAAGCCTGGTCTGGACGCGATCACCTGCGTCTAATATCGCGACAGCTGTTGCAGTCTGAGACAAGCGTAGCTGCCTCGATGCAATCGCTGGGGTCATGCGGAAAATAGCGGTCTTGGTGTTCGGCGCCATGCCGCCCCGGCACCCAGGGGCGGCATGTCGTCTATTCAGATGTAAAAGGTGGGATGAACGCCTTTGTGAACCTCGATTTCCTGCCGCATGTCCGCCACCAGCGAGGCGATGGCGTGGGGACTGTCCAGCGTCCAGAGGGGGACGTGGGTCGCCACCATGTCGACTTTGCCGGTCATGCAGTCGCAGACCCGAATCGTCAGGGACTGGTCGGCCTCCATGTTGCAGGTGCAAACCGACGGCAGAAAGCTGCGTTCAATGATGTTTTGAATTTCCAGGGTTGAAAGGAACATCGTGACCTCCCTTACGCCAGGTGAGTGGCCGAGCGAAGGCTCCCTCGTTTCGCCCGTCGAGCCTGAAAATTCTAGTCCTCAATAGTGAGTGTCTCAAGGGCGCAACACGGCTGCTCGTCGTCTCAGCGCCTGTCGCAATTTGCGAAAAAATCCCGGGCCTCGTCTTCGTCCAAAACCTGCGAAACCCGGCTAATCAAGGGCCATCCCACCCCTTCCGATACTTGGCACAGCCATTGCGAAAGCCCTGATCTCACGAACAACAAGAGATCTCGCCATGTCCCTTCCTTATCTGCTTCCCGCCACGTCGGCATTCATCCAGCGCGCACCGCGCATGTTGATCGGCGGTGACTGGGTCGAGGCCGCCGACGGCCAGACCATGCCCCTGCACAACCCGGCCACCGGTGAAGTGCTGTGCGTGGTGCCGCGCGCCACGCCCGAGGATATGGACCGCGCCGTGCTCGCGGCGCGTCGGGCCTTCGATGATTCGCCCTGGACCCGAACCCGCCCACGTGAACGGCAAAACCTGCTGTGGAAACTCGCCGACCTGATGGAGCGCGACGCCGAGCTGCTGGCGCAACTGGAATGCCTGAACAACGGCAAAAGTGCGGCAGTGGCCCAGGTGATGGACGTGCAACTGTCCATCGACTTCCTGCGCTACATGGCGGGTTGGGCGACAAAAATCGAAGGCTCCAGCGTAGAGGTGTCGTTGCCGCTGATGCCCAATGATCAATTCCACAGCTTTATCCGTCGTGAAGCGGTGGGCGTGGTCGGCGCGATCGTCGCCTGGAACTTCCCGCTGCTGCTGGCTTGCTGGAAACTCGGCCCGGCCCTGGCCACCGGCTGCACCGTGGTGCTCAAACCCGCCGACGAAACACCGCTAAGCGCGTTGAAACTGGCGGAACTGGTGCTGGAAGCCGGCTATCCCGAAGGCGTGTTCAACGTGGTCACTGGCACCGGCATCACCGCAGGTTCGGCGCTGACTCACAACCCGCTGGTCGACAAGTTGACCTTCACCGGCTCGACCGCCGTGGGCAAGCAGATCGGCAAAATCGCCATGGAATCCATGACCCGTGTGACCCTGGAGCTGGGCGGCAAATCGCCGACCATCGTGATGGGCGATGCTGATTTGAAGTCCGCCGCAGCCGGTGCCGCCAGCGCGATTTTCTTCAACCAGGGCCAAGTCTGCTGCGCCGGTTCGCGGCTGTATGTGCAGCGCAAGCATTTCGACAATGTGGTGGCGGATATCGCCGACATCGCCAACGCCATGAAACTCGGCAACGGCATGGACCCGACGGTCGAGATGGGGCCGTTGATCTCCAAGCGTCAGCAGGAACGGGTCTACGGCTACATCGAACAGGGCCGGGAAAGCGGCGCGACCATTGCCTGCGGTGGCGAGCAGTTCGGGCCGGGGTTCTTCGTCAAGCCGACGGTGATTGTGGATGTCGATCAGAGGCATTCATTGGTTCAGGAGGAGATTTTCGGGCCGGTGCTGGTGGCGATTCCGTTTGATGATGAGGCCGATGCGTTGCGTATGGCCAATGACAGTCCCTACGGGTTGGGGGCGAGTATCTGGTCCAACGATTTGGCGGCGGTGCACCGGATGATTCCGCGGATCAAGTCGGGGTCGGTGTGGGTCAATTGCCACAGTGCGCTCGACCCGGCGCTGCCGTTTGGCGGGTACAAGATGTCCGGGGTTGGGCGGGAAATGGGGTATGCGGCGATTGAGCATTACACCGAGTTGAAGTCGGTGTTGATCAAGCTCTGAATTTTTGTCGTTCTTTAGGCCGCCTTCGCGGGCAAGCCTCGCTCCTACAGGGAATCGGATTCCAATGTGGGAGCGAGCCTGCTCGCGAAGGGGCCGGCCCGGTCACGGCTTAAACCCCTGGGTCAACAACCAACTGCGAACCACCCGCCCCTGCTCCGCCGTCAACTCCGCCAATGCCTGCTCCGCCGGTTCACTCCACAACCGCCGCAGCAACGGTGCCAACTCAACCCCCTGCACATGCCAGATCCCCAGCGGCTGATCCGCCGTGATCACCACCTCAGCCTCATCCACAAACCCGTCCCGTAACACCGGCGCCTGCTCAATGCGCAACGAAGCAAAATCCGCCTCGGCATGCGCCACTTCAGCATCCGGCCACTGCCGCCGAGCCTGCCAGAATGGCTGCTCCAGCCAGCGCTGCTCATCGGCATAAAAATCCCGGCCGATCCGGGCAAAGCGCAAAAACAACTGTTCCACGCGCTGCTGATGAAAACGCTGGGCCAACGCCGCTCGCTCGGGTTTGCGCAACAGGGTGTTGATCACCGTCGGCGCCTGTAACGCCGAGGACAGGGACTGGAAAATCCCGTTGCCCGACAACGGGTCCACCGCCATCGCCGCGTCGCCCACCCGAATCCAGTTATCGCCACACACTTGCGGGCTCAAGATCGCGGTGCTGCTGCGGGCGTGCAGTTGCAGATCGGTTTCCAGCCCATCACCGAAAAACGCCCGGGCCACTTCAGAAGCGTGGCGCCGTTGACGGCAGTAATCGAGCAACATCGCCTTGCCCGGCAACTCAGCACTGGCCACGTCCACCGTCCATTGCCAATAACACTGACCGTCGGCCCGACGCGCCATCCACGCCCAGCCATCCTCAAGGCTTTCCACGGCGCTGGCGGTGTCGCCCGGCGCTGCCTGCCAGCGATTGAGCAGGCTGACCGTCTCCGGCCCGCGCAGGCCTTTGCCGAGGGCCGGCGCCGAACGTCCGCGAGCCTCCACCAGGAAATCCGCGACCAAGGTTTCGCGCCCTTCGATCTCGACCCGATGCCCCTCAGTCGAGGACTGCACTGTCAGCACTCGCCCTTCGATCAACTCGACCCCGGCCCCACGCAAATCCTCGCGCAGGCCGCGATCAAAACTCGGCCGGTCCAGCAAGTATTCGATGTTCTGCGCATGCTGCTGGCCGTTCCACGATACTTGCCGTTGGGAAGGCAGCGCCGCGTCCGCCAGCGCATGGTTCAGGCCCGCGCCGCGTAACGCTTCGAGCACCCGCACGGAAACCCCTTCCAGCGCGGCAAAGCGCCGCCACTCGCTGACCAGCGTCACCGGGTAACCGAGCCGACGCAGCCCCAACGCCACCGCAGCCCCCGCAGGCCCGGCGCCTAGAATCAAAATCACGGGCCGAAACGCCGTTCAGGGCCGCGATACCGGGCGTGATCCCGCAGCCATTCGATGACGTGTTGATTGCTCGCCTCCGGATGCGCGACGAGGAAACCGGCGATGTGCCCGCTCAACGCCGCACAGCCCAGGCTGGCCCCTGACTGGCCCGGATAAGTCCCGTGCACACACGCCGCGAAATCCGCCTGGGCGCTGTTGAGCCACGACCATTCGTTCTCTGCACAACGGGCGTCGCCGGTGACCCGCAGCACCTGTGGATAATTCGCCGGATACACGCCCGCGCCCTGGGCCGGACTCGATGCGCAGAGCAACACGCCCCGCGCCACCGCCGTCGCACAGGCTTCGCGCAACAGGCTGCGATCCTGGCGCAAGCCGAGGCTCAGATTGATCTGCCGCACGTCCTGCGTCACTAGCCAGTCAATCGCCGTGGCAATCTGCAACGCGCTGGTGACACCGCGCTGATCAAACACCTGAGCCACGCAAAACACCGCCGCCGGTGCACGCCGGCCGATGGCCTCGATCACTGCGCTGCCATGGCCGAGTGGGTCGTCGCGCAAATCGCTTTCCGCCAGACCATCCTCCAGCAGCGAAAACCTGCGCCCCGCGACCACCTGCACCCGTTGCGCCGCCGAGTGACCGCTGTCCACCACACCAATTCGCAGTTCAGGCTTCATGCAGCACCGTTTTCGAAATGAGCACGCCGTCGAGCAATTCGAAGCGCAGATCGGCGTCCGCCAGGGTCGAGGGGCGATGGCTGATCAGGATGCGCGTGCGTCCGGAAAACAGTCGGTCGATGGCTTCGATCACTTCCCGCTCGGTGGCTTCGTCGACCGCCGAAGTCGCTTCGTCGAGCACCAAAATCAACGGGTCCTGTAACAAGGCGCGGGCAATGGCGATGCGCTGTTTCTGCCCGCCGGACAGCTGCTGGCCGCGTTCGCCCAACGGACTGTCGAGGCCTTCGGGCAGGGACGCGATCAGGCTGTCGAGTTGCGCCAACCGCGCCACTTCGGCAATCGCCTCGCGACTGGCGTCCGGCACAGCGTAAGCCAGGTTGTCCGCGAGGCTGCCGCGAAACAGCACGATGTCCTGACTGACAATGGCAATCCGTCTGCGCAGCTCGAACAGGTCCAGCTCTCGCAGATCCACTTCACCCAACAACACCCGGCCAGACTGCGGATCGTGGTGCCGTTGCAGCAGGTCGATCAAGGTCGATTTGCCGACACCCGAACCGCCGCTCAGGGCGACTTTCAAGCCGTAGGGAATGCGCGCGTCGATCCCGCTCAACGTGCTCGGACGCCCCGGATGACTGAAATGCACGTCGTCGAAACGCAGTTCTCCAGAGGCCGGCATCGGCTGCGGCGTGACCGGTGTGAGCACGGTCGGTTCTTCGCCGCGCAACTCCATCACTCGACCAAGGCTGACGGTCATGCGCTGGATCGCCACATACAGCCCGAGCAAACTCTGAACCGGCCCCACCGCCATCCCGAGGTAAGTGGAAAACGCGATCAGCGCGCCGAGTTGCCAGGTGCCCTGCACCACCCAATAACCGCCGATCAAAAACGCACAGGCCCGGGACAACGACGTCAGCGTGCCCGGCACGGCCTGGGTGAAAAACTCGGTGACTTGCAGGCGCAGCAACTGGCTCATATAGCCTTGGCCCAGGTTCTCCAGACGTCGCGCCTCACGCTGTTGCTGACCCGCAGACTGGATGAATTTCATCACCGGCAATGTCTCGACCATGAACGACGACATGTCCGCCGAACGCTCGCGCAACTGCCGCACGTCGCGCTCGACCTTGCGCCGCATCCAGCGCAGCCACAGCACGTCGAGGGGAATCAGCACCAACGCCAGCAGCGAGAGTTTCCAGGACAAGGTCAGCAGCATCGCGATGGAGAAGACCAGACCGATCACGCTCGAGACCGCCGAGAACAGCGAGTCCACGGCAAAGCGCTGGATCTCTGCGACATCTCCGTCGAGGCGCGACATCAAGTCGCCGATGCGCCGCTGGCCGTAGAAGCTCGGCGACAAGGTTTGCAAATGCCGATACAGGTCATCGCGCAGGGCAAACAGAATCCGCCCGGACAACCGCGTGTGCAGGTAACGGTTGATCCCCGACAGCGCGGTGCCGAGCAGACCGGCGACGATCATCAACCCGGCGATCAGCACCAGCACCGGGAAATTGCGCCCGAGCAGGCCGTCGTCGATCAGCAGTTTGGTCAGCCACGGTTGCACCAGCACCAGCAACGACGCGCAGACCGACAATCCGAGCAACCCGGCAATCGCCAGTCGATGCGGGCGTACGAAGCTGTACAACCAGCGCAACGCCGCTTGCAGGGCTTGCGGGTTCGGGCTGTCGATCAGCCGAACGATCAGGCGCTGCATCACAGGCGCAACTGTTTGAGTTTGCGGTACAGGGTTGCGCGGCTGATGCCGAGGGCGTCGGCGGCGGCGGAGACGTTGCCCTGATGCGCGTCCAGGGATTGGCGGATCAGCTCCAGTTCATTTTCGCGAATGCTGCCGGCCTGGGGGCGCTCGGTGGCGGTCAGGTCGTCGAGCATGCTGTCGGGCAAATGGTCGAGGGTGAGCACGCTATCGCCCGCCTCGCGCATGGCCAACGCGGTGCGCAGGACCATCTCCAATTGGCGGATGTTGCCCGGCCAGTGATAGCCGCCGAGCAATTTGCTCAGGTCGTCATGCAGGGTGACCGTCGGGGCGTCGAGCTTGGCCAGCAAGCGACCGACCAGGCCGCTGAAATCCTCGCGTTCGCGCAGGGCCGGGAGCATCACGCTGATGCCGTTGACCCGGTAGAACAAGTCTTCGCGAAAGTGTTTGTCCTCCACCAGACGCTTGAGGTCGCGGTGGGTGGCGCAGATCAGCGCGACGTCGATGTCCTGCTCTTCGCCGGCGCCCAGTGGCGCGACTTTGCGGTCCTGCAACACGCGCAACAACCGCGCCTGCAAGGCCAATGGCATGTCGCCGATTTCATCGAGGAACAAGGTGCCGCCATGGGCCTGTTGCAGGCGTCCGACCATGCCGCCACGGCGGGAACCGGTGAACGCTCCTTCGCGGTAGCCGAACAGTTCCGACTCGATCAGGCCTTCGGGAATCGCCGCGCAATTCACCGCGACGAAGGGTTTGTCGCAGCGGGTGCCGGCCATGTGCAGGGCGCGGGCTATCACCTCTTTACCGGTGCCGGTTTCGCCAAGCAGCAACACTGGCAGTTCATTGGCCAGACCTTGCCGGGCCATGCGCAAGGCGCGGGCGTAACGCACATTGCTGCCGGCCAGGGATTCGAGATCCGGTTGCGGTTTGGCCGGTTTCGCGACCGGGCGTGGCGTGGTGCCGACGTTGATCGAACGCTGGGGCGCGCGCAGGGTTTTGTAGAAGAATTCGCCCTTGGCGGTTTGCAGACTGCCGACGCCGCCCTGTTGCAGCCGCGCCAGCAGTTGCAGGCCATCGACGCCGAGAAACTCTTCGCAGCGATGCCCGACCAACGCCGAACGCTCGGCGCGCAGCAACTGGCAGGCCTGGGCGCTGACCGCGAGAATTTGCCCGCCGAGGCTCACTGCCAACAGACCCTGCCATGGGGATTCGAGGTACTGCCGACGGCTGTGGAAGGCGAGGACGATCTGGTCTGGATAACTGGCATTGAATACTCGGCTTTCGATCTGGCTGACCGCCATGGCCAGCAGCGCGGTGCTGTCGTGGACGCGACCGAGCGGGCCTTCGCGGGTCAGGTCGAGGACGCCAAGGATATCGCCTTGCGGGCAATGAATCGGCACCGAAGTGCAGGAGAAATCGCTCAGGCGATCAAGGTAATGTTCGCCGCAATCGATCAGGGTCGGCCGAGCTTCCACCAGCGCGGTGCCGAGGGCATTGGTGCCGCGCGCGGCTTCGCTCCAGCAGGCGCCGAGGGTGATGTCTTGCAAGCCGGAGCCCTTGAGGCGATCGGCGCGGCCTTCGACGGCGAGGATGGTCGCGTCGGAGTTGGCGAGGATGATCAGGCCTTCTTTGCCTTGGCGTTCGGCCAGGTAATCGATGGCCGGCATCGCGGCGTCGATCAGCAAGCGGTTGCTGGCCAGCAGCACTTCGAGGCTGGCGCTCGATTCCAGCGTCAGCTCGTGCTTGCCGTTGAAATGCACGCCGTGGCTCAGGCTGCGCCGCCATGAGGCGTCGATTTCCGCACGCAATACGCCATCGGGGACTTCGCCTTCGAGGTGAAGCTTTTCCCGGGCCAGCCGGGCTTCCTGATGGGGCTTGGGGTGTGTTGTTTTTATGAGTGTCATCAAGCGCTCCGCAGCGGTCCGCTTTGCGCTTTATGAAATCAGCGCCGTGGCGTCAATCTTTACGTTAACGTCAGGGCGATGGCAAGTGCCTTACAGCGCTTGTGGTGTATCTGGTAGACCGCGTAATCGTTCATCGCGAGCAAGCTCGCTCCCACATAGGATCGCATTATCCCGGCGGCACTCGGTCACCCGTGGGAGCGAGCTTGCTCGCGATAGCGATCTCCCGGACAACTAAAAACTCAGAGCTGCCAAACCTCAGGCCCAACAAAAAACGCCCGGGCATTATCTTCAAGGCTTTCCAGGTGATACCCGCCCTCCTGCACGATCAGGCACGGCAACCCAAGGCTGCGAATCCGTTCACCCAGCAGTGCAAAGCCTTCCCGGGTCACCGCGACTTTGCTCTGCGGGTCCAGTTCGAAAATATCGAAGCCCAGGGACAACACCAGCACCTCGGCGCCAAAGTCTTGCACCGCCGTCAGCGCCACCTCAAGTTGCCCGAGGAAGTCCGCCTCGCTGGCGCCATGGGCCATCGGCAGATTCAGGTTGAAACCCTCCCCCGCGCCGAAACCGCACTCATCGGCAAACCCGGCGACACCGGGATAGAAATTGGTCGGATCGCCATGCACCGAGACGTACAGCACGTCGTCCCGATCATAGAAAATCTCTTGAATGCCCTGACCGTGATGCATGTCGGTATCCAGCACCGCCACTCGCGCAAACCCGCCGCGTAATACCTGAGCCGCCACCGCCGCATTGTTCACATAGCAGAAACCACCGGCCGCTTCGGCTCGGGCATGGTGACCCGGTGGACGGCACAAGGCATACGCCGCCGGTTCGCCATTGAGCAACGCCTGGGCGCCGCCAATCGCGCTTTGCGCCGACCAATAGGCCGAGCGCCAGGTCTGTTCGCCTACCGGGCAACTGCCGTCCGCCAGATAACGCGCGGCCTGGGCGAGAATCCCGCGCAGGGCATTGGGTTCGCGGACGAAGATGTTCGACATGACTTCATCGCCCCAGTCCTCGGGGATTTCCTTCCAGCGCTGATGGGCTTCCTGCAAAAACGTCAGGTACGGCGCGCCGTGGACGGCGAGCAATGGCGCGAGTCCGGCGTCGGCCGGTTGCTCGACGCTGAAGCCCAGGGAATGTGAGGCCTGCACCAGACGCTGAGCGCGCTCGGGGACCTCCTGCGGTGTGCGCATCTGCCCGCGGGAGTAGTAGCTGCGGGGATGGTGGAGCAATTGTTCGGGGTGGAAAAAACTGCGCATGGGGTGAGTACCTGTCAGTTAGTCATAGATCTTGAAACCAAGTGCGCCCTCCTGTGGGAGCGGGCTTGCTCGCGAAAGCGGTGGGTCAGCCGACATCCATGTTGAATGACACGCCGCCTTCGCGAGCAAGCCCGCTCCCACATTAGGGATTGGGTTTATTCAGTGATTTGGGCGCGGGCCAGGACGGCGTTGAGCAATACGTCCGTGCCTTGGCGCACATCTTCCGGCAACACGTCTTCCGCTTCGTTATGACTCAACCCGCCCACGCACGGGATAAACACCATCGCCGTCGGGCAGTACCGCGCCAGGTGGATCGCGTCATGCCCGGCGCCGCTGACAATCGATTGCTGAGCGTAGCCCAGCGCATCCACCGCGTGCTGCACCGCCGCCACGCACTCGGCGTCGAACGGTGTGGCCGGGCTAATCCAGTGCGGGGTGATAGTCAGGTTCAAGCCGCGACCGTCGGCAATCGCCTGAAGTCGTGCGCGCACTTGCTGTTCCATCGCCTCAATCGCTTCATCACGGTGATGACGCAGGTCGACGGTGAAATTCACCAGCCCCGGAATGGTGTTGCGCGAAGACTTGTTGATGCTCAATTCACCGACCGTAGTCAGCCCTTCCGGAGCGAAATCCGTGGCTAACACTTCAATCGCCTGGATCATCCGCGCCACGCCGTAGAGTGCGTCCTTGCGCAGCGGCATCGGCGTGGTGCCGGCGTGGGCGGCCATGCCTTCGACCCGCACGTCGAGCCAGCGAATCGCCTGGCCACCGGTGACCACGCCGATGCTCTTGGCGTTATCTTCAAGGATCGGGCCCTGCTCGATGTGTGCTTCAAAGTACGCATCTACCGCGCCGCCCAATGCACGCTCGCCGGCATAACCGCTGCGTTGCAGGGCCTCGGCGACGCTGATGCCGTCGATGTCACGCACCGCCAACGCGGCATCCAGTTGCATGATCCCGGTGAACACCGCCGAGCCGAACATCGCCGGGGTGAAGCGCGCGCCTTCTTCATTGGTCCACACCGCCACTTCCAGCGGCTTGCGGGTCTGGATGCCGAGGTCGTTGAGGCAGCGCACCACTTCCAGACCGGCGAGCACACCGTAGACGCCATCGAAGCGGCCGCCTTCAGGTTGGGTGTCGAGGTGGCTGCCCATCATCACCGGAGCAGCGTCCGGATCGGTGCCTTCGCGGCGGGCGAACAGGTTGCCGATGGCGTCCACGCTCAGGCTCATGCCGGCTTCGCGGCACCAGTGGGAAAACAGTTCGCGACCGGCCTTGTCTTCATCGCTCAGGGCCAGACGGCAGCTGCCGCCACGGGCCGTGGCGCCGATTTCGGCCATGGCCATCAGGCTTGCCCACAGGCGTTCACCGTTAATCTTCAACATAAATTACTCCTGGAAAACGGGGATTAAGCGTTGGCCAATTCGACGCGTTCAGCGCTGGCATGGCGACGGGCAAGGGACAAGACGCAGATCAGCGAAGTGGCGGCGATCAGGCTGTAGAACACCGCCAGTGGCCACCACTGACCGGCGAACTTGTGCGCCAGCATCGTGCCGATCAGCGGCGTCAGGCCACCGGCCACGGCACCGCAAATCTGATAAGCCAACGAAATCGCGGTGTAGCGCACCCGCGTCTCGAACATGCCGCTGACGTAACCGGCGATCACCGCATAGAACGAGGCCATGCACACCACCGCCAGGGCGATGCCGAGGATGATCAGCGGCGCCTGGCCCGAGCTGACCAGCACAAACATCGGGTACGGCGAGGCCATTGCCAGCAGCGACATCAGGCACAGGAAGCGCGTCGCACCAATCTTCTCCGCGACCCACGCCGCCAACGGCTGAATGCAGAACTGAATGATCGCCACCACAAACAGACACTCGAGGATCAGCGAGCGCGGCAACTCCAGTTGCTGGGTGGTGTAGGCAATCATGAAGGTGTTGGTGAAATACACCCCGGCGATCCCCAGCGTGTTGGCGCCGATGCACAGCAGCAGCGGACGCCACGCGGTGCGCAGCACTTCCATCACCGGCGCCTGTTCCTTGCGTGTGCTTTTGCTGGCGAGTTCGCGGCTGGCGAGGAATTCCGGGGATTCATTCACACCGAGGCGAATCGCCAGGCCCACGATCAGCAGCAGCGAACTGGCGAGGAACGGCAGGCGCCAGCCCCAGCTCATCAAATCGGCTTCCGGCAAACGGGTGACGGCGCTGAAGGCCAGCAGCGACAGGATCAAACCCGCCGGGCTGCCCAGCTGCGCAAACGAGGCGAAAAAATTGCGTCGACCTTTCGGCGCATGCTCACCCGCCATCAAGACCGCCCCGCCCCACTCGCCACCCACCGCGATGCCCTGGACGATGCGCAGCAGAATCAACAGCACCGGCGCGGCGACGCCGATTTGCGCGTAGGTCGGCAGCAAACCGATGCACACGGTCACCACGCCCATCATCAGCAAAGTGATGATCAACGACTTCTTGCGCCCGATACGGTCGCCGATATGGCCGAAGATAATCCCGCCCAGCGGTCGCGCAAAGAAGCCCACGGCAAAGGTGCCGAACGCGGCCATGGTGCTGAACAGTTTGTCGTCGGAGGGGAAGAACAGCGCGCCGAACACCAACGCGGCGGCGGTGGCGTAGATGTAAAAGTCGTACCACTCGATCATGGTGCCGATGAAGGCTGCGGCTGCCGCACGGCGCGGCTGGGACGAAGCTTGGGGCTTCATAGGTCGGGCTCCTTTGATTGTTTTTTTGGCAGGAGGAAATCGGATGCATCAAGGCACTCTGACGGCGCCTGTCTTGGAGGTGATTTATCGTCCCGGGGCTATGATTAGTCAATTTTCTATTTATTATGCGGACTATTACGCCAGCTTATAATCGAGAGTCCCCATGGCCGAACGCGAAGTGCAACGCCTGCTCAATGACCGCCTCGACTGGAATCTGCTGCGCACCTTTCGGGTAATCGGCCAGGAGCTGAGCATCAGCCGCGCCGCCGCGCGCCTGCATTTGACGCAACCAGCGGTGAGCCAGGCGCTGAAACGGCTGGAAGAACAACTGGGCCGGCAACTGATCGCCCGACGCGGGCCACGCTTTGCCCTGACCGAAGTCGGCGAGCAGATCTTCGAACTGGCCGGGGAAATCTACGGGCAGATGTCGCAGGTCAGCAGCGTGCTGGAGCAACCGGCTGATGAAGTGATTGGCAAGGTGCGACTGTTGATCATCAGCCGGATTTTCTCCGAGCGGTTCGATGACTTCCTCGCCGACTTCCATCGCCAGCATCCGCGAGTGGATCTGGAGGTCGATGTGATGCGCAGTTCCGACATCGTCAGCGCTTTGCAGGAGAAAACCGCGACCCTCGGCTTGAGCCTCAATCGCCGCCCGCAACCGCGCCTGGAACAACGATTATTCCTGCGTCAGCGCTATGCGTTTTTTTGCGGCAAGCACCATGCATTGTTCGGCCAGCAGAACGTCGCCGAAGGGGATTTGCAGCGGGAAAATTTCGTCAGTTTCACCAGCGACCAGATTGGCGGCATGCTCTCGCCGCTGACGATTTTTCGCGATCAGCAGGGCTTCAGCGGACGCATCGTGGCGTCGTCGCCAAGCCTGGAAGAAGTCCGGCGACTGGTGATCGCCGGATTTGGCATCGGCTGTCTGCCCGAGCACGTGGTGGCGGCCGACGTCGACGCCGGATTGCTCTGGCGCCTGCCGCCCCACGAAGGGATTGCCGATGTGGACATTCATTTGCTGTGGAACCGCGAGCAGCGCATGAGCCGCGCGGAGACGCTGTTTATCGAGAGTTTGCAGGCGTGCCTGACGGCCTAAACCTGTAACACCTGAGCAACCGGCTCGCCTGAACGCAATCGCTCAAGCAAGCGCGGTTCGGCGCGATCGGAGGCCAAGGCTTGTTCGATGACAGAAGCCGCCGTTGACCAGTCGAGGAACAGTACGCCGTTGTCGTCCGCCAGCACCAGATCCCCGGGGTTTACCGTGACGCCAGCGCAGTGGATCGGCTGATTGATCTGGCTGTCGCCGCGACCGTGCAGTTTGGTGGTCAACAGGCTGGTGCCGCGAGCAAACACCGGCAGCCCGGCTTCGCGCAGTTCCAACAGGTCGGTGACCGCGCCGTCCACCACAATCCCCACGGCTCCGGCGCAACTCGCCGCGCAACTGGTAACGGCGCCGACCGGGGCGTGTCGCCAATCGCTATCGGTGTCGATTACCAGCACATCGCCGGGACGGATCAGCGCCAAAGCCTGATTGACCGCGATAGCATCGGCGCCGACCAATTTCAGGGTCAATGCGCGGCCGACCACTTTCACATTCGGCACCATGGCCCGCAGTTGCGAATCGGCAAAGCCCTCCTCCAGGAAATGCCCGAGGGTTGGAAAGCTCACTTCTTTGAGCTGCTCGATCAGTTTCGACTCATCCATGCTGCGGCTCCTTCGCGATCAACTCGGCGACACAATCGATTTCCAGCGACACGCCCCACAACGCCACGCACACCGTGGTGCGTGCCGGCGGCGCATGACCGAGGAGTTCGCGATACACCGCGTTGAACGGTTCGAGTTGCGCCGGATCGGTGAGGTAGGCGTTGACCTTGATCACATGGCTGAAATCGGACCCGGCTTCAATCAGGATCGCTTCCAGATTGCGCAAGGTTTGCCGCACTTGTTCGGTGAAATCGGCGGGCTGATCATTAAGGTCGCTTTGAGCCGGAATCTGCCCGGCGGTGAACACCAGGTGTCCACTGACCACGGCTTGGGAATAAGGCCCTACCGGGCCGATAAAGCCTGGGGCGGAGTTAATTCTGCGCATGCTGTCGAGCTCCTTTCAGACTGCAGCGGATTTGAAGGATTTGTTCGGCGCATCGGTCGTTTTTTCTACCGGGATTTCGCTGATGTCGCGCTTGAAGGTCTCGGTCAGCAGCAACAGCGCCAGCAACGAAATCAACGCCGCGCCGATCATGTACCAGGCCACCGACGAACCTTTGCCGGTCGCCGCCAGCAATGCCGTGGTGACGATCGGTGTCGCCGCACTGCCGAGCAAACCGGACAACATGTAGCTGATCGACAGCCCCGAATAGCGCACCCGCGTGCCGAACAACTCGGCAAGGAAGGTCGCGATCGGCCCGTAGTTGGCGGCGAACGCGGTCATCAACAACAGGTAGCCGAAGATCACCAACGGCAGCTCTTTGGTGTCCATCAACCAGAACATCGGGAACGCCACCAGGGCTTCCGCGACGATGCCGGCGACGATGATCGGCTTGCGTCCGTAGCGGTCCGACAGCGCGCCGAACACCGGCAACATGACGATGCACCAGGCGCAGGACAGCAGCACCACGCCGAGCATGGTGCTGCGGCTGAAGCCGAGATTCTGCGTGCCGTAAGTCAGGCCGAACGCGACGATGATGTTGAATGAAGCCCCGGTCGACATGGTTGCGACGCCGCCCAGTACCACTTGCTTCCAGTACTTGCGAAAGACTTCCGCCAAGGGCATTTTCACCTGCACTTCGGCTTCCTTGACCTTGTTGAACGCCGGGGTTTCGGCGATGTTCAAGCGGATGTACAAACCCACGGCGATCAGCAACACGCTGGCCAGGAACGGGATACGCCAGCCCCAGGCCAACAGGTCTTCCGGGGACAGGTAGGCGGCGATCAACAGGAAGGCCAGGTTGGCAATCATGGTCCCGGCCGGCACGCCGATCTGTACCCACGAACCATACAAGCCGCGCTTGTTGGCCGGTGCATGTTCCACCGCCATCAACACCGCCCCGCCCCACTCGCCGCCCAGCGCCAAACCTTGAATCACCCTGAGCAACAGCAACAGGATCGGCGCCCAGATACCGATGGCCGCGTAGTTGGGCAACAGGCCGATGGCGAACGTCGCGGCGCCCATGGTCAGCAGCGAAATCAGCAGCATCGACTTGCGTCCCAGCTTGTCGCCGAAATGCCCGAACAATGCCGCGCCGACGATTCGCGCCAGATAGGCCGAGGCGAAGGTGCCGAAGGCCAGCAACGTACCGATCAACGGCACGAAGTCCGGGAAGAACACTTTGTTGAACACCAGCGCGGAAGCCGTGGCGAAAACAAACAAGTCGTACCATTCCACGGTGGTGCCGATGACACTGGCCACGGCGACTTTTTTCATGCTGATTGCCACTTCCGGCGGTGCGCCGGACTTTTCTGCGGACGATAGATCGCTCATCACTGATCTCCAGGAATTTATTTAATTGTTTTTTACTGGCAGTAAATCGTTTGAGAGTGAGGGATTGTTGTTATGCCTCGCCCAACTTGGTGGGCGAGTTTGTTGTTAGTAACCGAGTGTTCGGTCGGCGCAATTCAATAGCGGTTCATCGGCATTTAAACGGCGGAAGTTCTCCGCGACTTGTTCGGCGATACAGTCGTGGGACGCAGCCGAAGCCATGTGTGGCGTGATGGTGACGCCGGGCATGCGCCAGAGACGATGATCGGCTGGCAGCGGTTCCTGTTCGAAAACATCCAGCAAGGCACCGCGCAGTTTTCCTGTTTGCAAGGCCTGTTCGAGGTCGTCGATATTCAGATGACCGCCGCGCCCGCAGTTGACCAGCGCGGCGCCATTCGCCAGATGTTCAAAAGTGCTATTACCGAGAATGCCGCGAGTCTCGCTGGTCAGCGGCAACAGGTTGATCAGCAACTCGACGCCATCGAGAAACGGGTTCAGTTGTTCGGCACCGGCGAAGGTCTGGACACCGTTCAAATCCTTGCGACGGCGCGCCCAACCACGAACGTCGTAACCGGCGGCGGCCAGGTCCTCAGCAATTGCGCTGCCCAACGAACCCAGCCCCATCACCCCAACCTTGAACTGCCCCGCCGCCCGTTGCAGCGGTCGTTCCCAGCGCTGTTGGCGTTGGTGCTGCAGCACCTGATCAAAGCCACGGTGATAGTGAATCACCGCCCAGCGCACGTACTCGGTCATGCCCTGGCGGTGGCCGGGATCAACCACCCGACACACCGGCAAGTCCGGGCACGAGGGATCGTGTTCCAGGTGATCGATACCGGCGGCGACCGAGTGAATCACTTGCAGGTTCGGCAACGCACCGAGGCTGCCGGGCAATGGAAACCAGCACGCGGCGATTTGCGCGTTTTTGGCCCGAGGATCGTCGGCCAGCACGGTTGTGAGTTGCGGCGCGCTGCGGGCGAACGCTGCTTGCAGTTGTTTGAGCAACAGGGTGTCGCGGGATAACAGGACCACGGTATTCATGAAAGATAGGACTCGCGCTGGGATTCGATCAGGGTCAGAGCGGCCTCCCAGGCCAGGTCGATGATGTTGTCCTGTTCATCACGGTCAAACTGTTCGGCGGTGTGGACGCAGACTTCCGGGGACGGGTAATGCAGCGCCGAACCACCGGCCAGCGCCGCCACTTGCGCCTGACAGGCACGCTCCAGAAAGTGAATCTCCTGGAACGCCTGGGCCACGCCGGAACCGCCGACCAGCAGGCCGTGATTGCGCAGGATCATCGCGCGGTGCGGTCCCAGGTCGGCGATCAAACGTTCGCGCTCATCCAGCGACAACGCGATGCCTTCGTAGGTGTGATACGCCAATTTGCCGTAGAACTTCAGCGCGTGTTGGCTGATCGGCAGCAAGCCCTGCTTTTGTGCTGCGACTGCCATACCCGCTGCGGTGTGGGTGTGGATTACGCAGTTCAAATCGGGACGCGCCATGTGGATTGCCGAGTGAATAACAAAGCCTGCGGCGTTGACCCGATGCTCCGCGTATTCAGGATCGACGTTGCGTCCGTTCTGATCGATGCGCACCAGGTCCGAGGCGCGCATGCGGTCGAAAATCACCCCGTAGCGGTTGATCAGGAAGTGATGCTCAGGCCCGGGAATGCGCAGGGTGATGTGGGTGTCGATCAGGTCGGTCATGCGAAAGTGCGCGACCAGCCGATACAGCGCCGCCAGTTCGCAACGGGCTTGCCATTCAACCGGGTCGATGTGTGCAGGTTTACTCACGAATACACCTCTTTAGCAGCGTGGGTGACGACCGGGTTGGCGCGCAGGCGGGCCAGGCCGCAAACACCGATCAGGGACAGGGCCGAGAGCAAGGTGAAGAACACCGCCAGCGGCCACCATTGTCCGGAAAACTTGCTCGCCAACAGCGTGCCGATCAGCGGGGTGGTGCCGCCGGCCAGGGCGCAGCTCAACTGGTAAGCGATGGAAATCCCCGAGTAGCGCAGGTGCACCGGGAACGCCTGGGTCATGTACCCGGCAATCACCGCGTACAGCGCCGAGAGGATCACCACCGCCAACGCAATGCCGACGGTCATCAGCACAATGTTTTGCGTGCCGACCAGCAAGAACATCGGGTACGGCGTGACCATGCACAGCAGCGCGACGAGCTTGAGGAAGCGGCCTTCGCCGATGCGTTCGGCCAGCAGTGCCGAGAGCGGTTGCGAGAGCAGCTGAATGACGGTCACCAGGAACAGGCAATCGAGGATCGTCGAGCGGGCGATGCCCTGATATTGGGTGACGTAGGTGATCATGAACGTATTGGTAAAGAAGAACCCGGCGGAACCGATGGTCACGGCGGCAGCGGCGAACAGAATCTGCCGCCAGCAGGTACGGATCACGTCCTTCACCGGGTATTTGGCGGTTTCGTTGTTGTCCCGGGCCTTGGCGAATTCCGGTGATTCGTGGACCCCGGAACGGATCATCAGGCCAACCATCATCAGCACACCGCTGGCAAGGAACGGCAGGCGCCAGCCCCAGGCGAGGAAGTCTTCCGGCTCAAGGGAGGTGACCAGGCGAAAGGCAATCAAGGCTAACAGCAAACCCGCCGGGCTGCCGAGTTGAGCGAACGAGGCGTAAAAGGTTTTGCGCTTGGCCGGAGCGTGTTCGCTGGCCATCAGCACCGCCCCGCCCCACTCGCCACCGACGGAGATCCCCTGGATCAATCGCAACACGATCAAACCGATCGGCGCCCAGATGCCGACGCTGGCGTAGCTCGGCAACAGACCGATGCCGGCGGTGGCCAGGCCCATCAGCGCCATGGTCACCAGCAGCATTTTCTTGCGGCCCAGACGATCACCCAGGTGACCGAAGACCATGCCGGCCATGGGACGGGCGATGAAGCCGACGGCAAAACTACCGAACGCGGCAAGGGTGCTCATCACCGGGTCACTGCTGGGAAAGAACACTTGCCCGAGCACCAGCGCCGCCGCAGTGGCGTAGATGTAGAAGTCGTAGAACTCGATGGTCGTGCCAATGAAGGCAGCGGCCGCGGCGCGTCGCGGTTGAGGGGTGGTGTGCATGCAAGGACCCTGTGTATTTATAGTTTTGGGCAGGTACTGAAGGCTGTTGACGGTTGCACTCTGTGGCGCTTGTGGGCTTTATCGCTTCCGTGCCAGGATTAGTCAATTTTCAAATTCTTATCATTACTATTAGCTGTGCTACTACATGGACTTGTCATGACTTCAACTAACCCTTGGGTTGGCCGGCGCTTTTTGAATGATCGCCTCGACTGGAACCTGTTGCGCACCTACTTGGTCATCGGCCAGGAAGGCAGCATGAGCCGCGCCGCTGCGCGCTTGCACATCACTCAGTCGGCGGTGAGCCAGGCGCTGAAACGTCTGGAAGAACAATTGGAATGCGTGTTGATTGCCCGCAGCGGACGGCGCTTTGACCTGACGGAAACCGGGGAAGAAGTCCTGCGCATCGCGGCGGATATCTATGGCGATATTTCGCGTTTGGGCACGGTGTTAGAAAGTCGGCATGACGATGTGGTGGGCAAGATCCGCATCCTCACCGTCAGCGGCGTGCAGGCGCGGCACTACGATGAATTCCTTGCCGACTTCCATGAAACCCACCCGAAAATCGAGCTGGAAGTCGAGGTGATGGGCAGTTCGAACATCATCAGTTCGTTGCTGCAAAAGACTGCAACCATTGGTGTTGGGCTGTGCCGTTTACCGCAGCCACGGCTGGAGCAGCGGGTGCTGTTTCGCGAGCGATATGCGTATTTTTGCGGCCAGCGTCATCGGCTGTTCGGACAGGAGAATCTGACCCTGGAACAGTTGGCGGCGGAGAACTTCGTGAGCTTCACCAGCGATCAATTGGGCGGCAATCTTTCGCCCCTGACGCTGTTTCGCGATGAACAAGGCTTTACCGGCAAGATCGTCGCCTCCTCCACCAGTTTCGAAGAGATTTACCGCTTGATCTGCGCAGGGTTCGGGATTGGTTGCTTGCCGGTGCACTTGGTGCGGCGGGATGTCGAGCAGGGTTTGCTCTGGCGTTTGCCGCCGGAGGACGGCGTGGTGGATTTCGATATCCAGCTGCTGTGGAATCGCGAACAGAAGATGACTCAGGCCGAAACCGTGTTCCTGGAAAGCTTCCAGCACATGCTCAGCATCCGTGAGCCTGTGCTGTGAAGCCTCTCAGGTTTAGACGTGGGGATCGCCCGGTGGTTTGGCGGGCGTGGCGTATTGCGGCTTGAGATGGCCGTCCTGATCAAGTAGCCAGGCGTCCATGATCTGCCGCACCACAGGCCCGGCAACGCGACCACCGGCCTCGCCGTTTTCGATCATCACCGAGATCACAATCTTCGGATGTTCGGCCGGGGCGAAACCGACGAACAAGGCGTTGTCGCGGTTACGCTCCAGGGTTTTCGCCCGGTTGTAACGCTCGCCCTGCTTGATCGCGACCACCTGCGCGGTACCACTCTTGCCGGCGATGCGGTATTGGGCACCCACCGCCGCTGCCCGGGCAATCCCGCGCGCGTCGTGCATCACCATTTGCATACCGTGGTTGACCTGCTCCCAATCACGCGGATCCTTGAGCAGGATGTTCGGCATCGGGTTCTCATCCACCGGCGCCACACCGTCGACGGTCTTGGCCAGGTGCGGTCGGTTCCACACACCTTTATTGGCAATCAACGCGGTGGCCTGGGCCAGTTGCAGTGGCGTGACCTGCATGTAGCCCTGGCCGATGCCGAGGATCACGGTTTCACCCGGGAACCATGGCTGACGACGCGTCGCGCGCTTCCAGGCCTGGGACGGCATCAGGCCGGCAGACTCTTCGAACATGTCCAGGGAGACTTTCTCGCCGAGCCCGAACATGGCCATGTAGTCGTGCAGACGGTCGATGCCCAGCTTGTGCGCCAGGTCATAGAAATAGGTGTCGTTGGAACGCATGATCGCCGCGTCCATGTCTACCCAGCCATCGCCGCTGTGGTTCCAGTTGCGGTATTTGTGATCGAAGTCCGGCAGTTGGTAGTAACCAGGGTCGAAGACGCGGGTCTGTGGGGTGACCACGCCGGAATCGAGGCCAGCAATCGCTACTTCCGGCTTGATGGTCGAGCCCGGCGCATAGAGGCCGCGCAGGACGCGGTTGAACAGCGGCCGGTCGATGGAATCGTGCAGCGCCGCATATTCCTTGAAGCTGATACCGGTCACGAACATGTTCGGGTCGAAGCTTGGCTTGCTGACCATGGCCAGCACTTCGCCGGTCGATGGATCGAGAGCGACCACCGAACCGCGACGATCCCCCAGGGCATCCTCGGCGGCTTCCTGAAGGTGGACATCCAGGCTCAGGACGATGTTTTTTCCGGGGGTCGGATCGGTGTGCTTGAGTACGCGCAGTACGCGGCCCTGGGCGTTGGTCTCGACTTCTTCGTAACCGACGTGGCCGTGCAGCTCGGACTCGTAGAATTTTTCGATACCGGTCTTGCCAATGGATTGGGTCCCGCGATACTCCACCCCATCCAGCGTCTTGGATTCTTTCTCGTTGATACGACCGACGTAACCGATCGAGTGAGCGAAGTGCGCGCCCATCGGGTAATGACGGACGAACTGCGGCTCGACATCCAACCCCGGCAGACGGAATTCGTTGACCGCGAGAACGGCGATCTGCTGTTCGGTGAGTTCGTAGAACAAGGTCACCGGGACGAACGGGTGCCGTGCCTGTTTCATGGCCTTGTCGAACAACGTGCGGTCTTCGGCCGGCAGGTGCAGGAGATTGACCACCTCATCCAGCTCTTCCTTGACGTCGGAGGCGCGTTCGCGGGTGATAGTCAGGTTGAAGCTGGGCCGGTTGTCCGCCAGGACCACGCCATTGCGGTCATAGATCAGCCCGCGGGTCGGGGTGATCGGCAAAACGTGGACGCGGTTGTTTTCGGAGATGGTCGAGTGGTAATCGAATTCGACCACTTGCAGCACGTACATGCGCACTACCAGCGCGCAAGTGATGGCGACCACAAACAAGGCGCAGGCCATCAGTCTTTTATTGACCAGGCGCGTCTCTTTTTCGTGATCCTTGATCGGTATCGGTTCGGGCATTTTCTGCAGCAGCTCTTTGACGATGAAGGGGGTGCCGATCCTCAGGCTTGAAATCAGTCCGTTAAAAAACGAGCTGCACCATACCAAAAATGACGCCGGCACTTTAGCGCGATTTCCTCGAACGGTTGTCCTTGAGGGCCAAAACGACGGTCGGACGTGCTGGGTGACGTGATCTACTCGTGCGTTTTACTCAAGATTGATATTCCTATTCATGCATTTTTCTTGCAGATAGGCCTGTAGATACTGGGTGCATGACATTCCCTTTTTGGAGTTATTCATGCACTCACGATTTCAACGATTACTGGGGTCCAACGGGTTTTCCATTGGGCTTGAACTGCCGCTGGATAACGATTGGTCCAGCGATGGCCAACGACTGCGCACGGCTGAGAACAGGCCTTTTGGCGTTCCTGACCTGAAGCAACACGCGGCTATGGCGCGTTTGGCCGACACGTCCGGGTTTCGTGCGCTTTGGGTGCGCGATGTGCCGGTGTATGACCCGAACTTTGGCGACGCGGCCCAGGTATTTGAAGCGTTTTCCTACTTGGGATATCTGGCGGGGATCACCGACAACATCATGTTGGGTACGGCGGCAGTTGTACTGCCGCTGCGTCAGCCGTGGCTGACACTCAAGGCTGCTAATAGTGTCGATGAACTGAGTGACGGACGCTTGCTCCTTGGCGTGGCCAGTGGTGACCGTCCGATGGAGTATCCATTGTTTGGCGTGGATTACGCTCAGCGCGGCGAGATCTTTCGCGATACGGTTGAGTTATTGCGTAGCCAGGGTGAAGGCCGCTTGCCTGAGGGCGCGCGGTTGCTGCCAGAGCGTGATCAGGCGGTGCCGCTGCTGGTGGCGGGGCTTGGTCAGCAGTCTCCGGCCTGGATAGGTCAGCATATGGACGGCTGGCTCGCCTACCCTGGAACGCCGGATGAGCATCGTCGTCGAGTGGGGCTGTGGCGTGAGGTCGGTGGCGATAAGCCTTACATCAGCTTTATCCATCTGGATCTGCAAGCCAATCCATACGCGCCGATACGGCGTGTGCGCTTCGGCGGAAGTTGCGGGCGGCTGGCATTGATTGATGAGCTTCAGGCGCTGCGTGACGCAGGTGTGCAGCATGTGGGCCTGCATATGCGGCGTAGCGAACGGCCGGTCGCGGAAGTGATTGAGGAGATCGCGGAACACGTTCTGCCGATGTTTCACTGACATTGCAGTGGGCTGTCCCTTTTCTTTGCGCCACTTTCCTGCGGGCAAAACAAAACCCCTACCTGCATACGCAGATAGGGGTTTCGGAATTTAATCTTGACGATGACCTACTCTCACATGGGGAAACCCCACACTACCATCGGCGATGCATCGTTTCACTGCTGAGTTCGGGATGGGATCAGGTGGTTCCAATGCTCTATGGTCGTCAAGAAATTCGGGAGCCGGCTCGCTTGCCCTTGCGGGTTTACGCTCCAGCGAATGGGTATGTGATAGATCTCGGTGTTTTGTGAGCAGCTTCGAACTTTCGGTTCGTTTCGTCTTCACACACCGCAATCTGGCCTTTCGACGCAAATTGCTTGGGTGTTATATGGTCAAGCCTCACGGGCAATTAGTATTGGTTAGCTCAACGCCTCACAGCGCTTACACACCCAACCTATCAACGTCGTAGTCTTCGACGGCCCTTCAGGGGACTCAAGGTCCCAGTGAGATCTCATCTTGAGGCTAGTTTCCCGCTTAGATGCTTTCAGCGGTTATCTATTCCGAACATAGCTACCCGGCAATGCCACTGGCGTGACAACCGGAACACCAGAGGTTCGTCCACTCCGGTCCTCTCGTACTAGGAGCAGCCCCTCTCAAATCTCAAACGTCCACGGCAGATAGGGACCGAACTGTCTCACGACGTTCTAAACCCAGCTCGCGTACCACTTTAAATGGCGAACAGCCATACCCTTGGGACCGGCTTCAGCCCCAGGATGTGATGAGCCGACATCGAGGTGCCAAACACCGCCGTCGATATGAACTCTTGGGCGGTATCAGCCTGTTATCCCCGGAGTACCTTTTATCCGTTGAGCGATGGCCCTTCCATACAGAACCACCGGATCACTAAGACCTACTTTCGTACCTGCTCGACGTGTCTGTCTCGCAGTCAAGCGCGCTTTTGCCTTTATACTCTACGACCGATTTCCGACCGGTCTGAGCGCACCTTCGTACTCCTCCGTTACTCTTTAGGAGGAGACCGCCCCAGTCAAACTACCCACCATACACTGTCCTCGATCCGGATAACGGACCTGAGTTAGAACCTCAAAGTTGCCAGGGTGGTATTTCAAGGTTGGCTCCACGCGAACTGGCGTCCACGCTTCAAAGCCTCCCACCTATCCTACACAAGCAAATTCAAAGTCCAGTGCAAAGCTATAGTAAAGGTTCACGGGGTCTTTCCGTCTAGCCGCGGATACACTGCATCTTCACAGCGATTTCAATTTCACTGAGTCTCGGGTGGAGACAGCGCCGCCATCGTTACGCCATTCGTGCAGGTCGGAACTTACCCGACAAGGAATTTCGCTACCTTAGGACCGTTATAGTTACGGCCGCCGTTTACCGGGGCTTCGATCAAGAGCTTCGCGTTAGCTAACCCCATCAATTAACCTTCCGGCACCGGGCAGGCGTCACACCCTATACGTCCACTTTCGTGTTTGCAGAGTGCTGTGTTTTTAATAAACAGTCGCAGCGGCCTGGTATCTTCGACCGGCATGGGCTTACGCAGTAAATGCTTCACCCTCACCGGCGCACCTTCTCCCGAAGTTACGGTGCCATTTTGCCTAGTTCCTTCACCCGAGTTCTCTCAAGCGCCTTGGTATTCTCTACCCAACCACCTGTGTCGGTTTGGGGTACGGTTCCTGGTTACCTGAAGCTTAGAAGCTTTTCTTGGAAGCATGGCATCAACCACTTCGTGTTCTAAAAGAACACTCGTCATCAGCTCTCGGCCTTAGAATCCCGGATTTACCTAAGATTCCAGCCTACCACCTTAAACTTGGACAACCAACGCCAAGCTGGCCTAGCCTTCTCCGTCCCTCCATCGCAATAACCAGAAGTACAGGAATATTAACCTGTTTTCCATCGACTACGCTTTTCAGCCTCGCCTTAGGGACCGACTAACCCTGCGTCGATTAACGTTGCGCAGGAAACCTTGGTCTTTCGGCGTGGGTGTTTTTCACACCCATTGTCGTTACTCATGTCAGCATTCGCACTTCTGATACCTCCAGCAAGCTTCTCAACTCACCTTCACAGGCTTACAGAACGCTCCTCTACCGCATCACCTAAGTGATACCCGTAGCTTCGGTGTATGGTTTGAGCCCCGTTACATCTTCCGCGCAGGCCGACTCGACTAGTGAGCTATTACGCTTTCTTTAAAGGGTGGCTGCTTCTAAGCCAACCTCCTAGCTGTCTAAGCCTTCCCACATCGTTTCCCACTTAACCATAACTTTGGGACCTTAGCTGACGGTCTGGGTTGTTTCCCTTTTCACGACGGACGTTAGCACCCGCCGTGTGTCTCCCATGCTCGGCACTTGTAGGTATTCGGAGTTTGCATCGGTTTGGTAAGTCGGGATGACCCCCTAGCCGAAACAGTGCTCTACCCCCTACAGTGATACATGAGGCGCTACCTAAATAGCTTTCGAGGAGAACCAGCTATCTCCGAGCTTGATTAGCCTTTCACTCCGATCCACAGGTCATCCGCTAACTTTTCAACGGTAGTCGGTTCGGTCCTCCAGTTAGTGTTACCCAACCTTCAACCTGCCCATGGATAGATCGCCCGGTTTCGGGTCTATTCCCAGCGACTAGACGCCCTATTAAGACTCGCTTTCGCTACGCCTCCCCTATTCGGTTAAGCTCGCCACTGAAAATAAGTCGCTGACCCATTATACAAAAGGTACGCAGTCACCCAACAAAGTGGGCTCCCACTGCTTGTACGCATACGGTTTCAGGATCTATTTCACTCCCCTCTCCGGGGTTCTTTTCGCCTTTCCCTCACGGTACTAGTTCACTATCGGTCAGTCAGTAGTATTTAGCCTTGGAGGATGGTCCCCCCATATTCAGACAAAGTTTCTCGTGCTCCGTCCTACTCGATTTCATGACTAAGAGATTTTCGCGTACAGGGCTATCACCCACTATGGCCGTACTTTCCAGAACGTTCCGCTAATCTCAAAGCCACTTAAGGGCTAGTCCCCGTTCGCTCGCCACTACTAAGGGAATCTCGGTTGATTTCTTTTCCTCAGGGTACTTAGATGTTTCAGTTCCCCTGGTTCGCTTCTTAAGCCTATGTATTCAGCTTAAGATACCTAACTTATGTTAGGTGGGTTCCCCCATTCAGACATCTCCGGATCAAAGTCTGTTTGCCGACTCCCCGAAGCTTTTCGCAGGCTACCACGTCTTTCATCGCCTCTGACTGCCAAGGCATCCACCGTATGCGCTTCTTCACTTGACCATATAACCCCAAGCAATCTGGTTATACTGTGAAGACGACATTCGCCGAAAATTCGAATTCCTCAATTAAGAGAACTCACAAATTTTACCTTAGCCTGATCCGTTACCAGTGAAAGTAACGTTCAGTCTATCTTTCTATCACATACCCAAATTTTTAAAGAACGATCTAATCAAAGACTAGAAATCAATATTCACATTGGAATGCTCATTTCTAAGCTTTCAACAAACAGAAGCAGTAGTGGTGGAGCCAAACGGGATCGAACCGTTGACCTCCTGCGTGCAAGGCAGGCGCTCTCCCAGCTGAGCTATGGCCCCATAACAAAATTGGTGGGTCTGGGCAGATTCGAACTGCCGACCTCACCCTTATCAGGGGTGCGCTCTAACCAACTGAGCTACAGACCCAATTTCGGGCTGCTTCTTTATCGTCTTCTTCAATGAATCAAGCAATTCGTGTGGGAACTTATGGAGCAGCTGATGTCGTCGATTAAGGAGGTGATCCAGCCGCAGGTTCCCCTACGGCTACCTTGTTACGACTTCACCCCAGTCATGAATCACACCGTGGTAACCGTCCTCCCGAAGGTTAGACTAGCTACTTCTGGTGCAACCCACTCCCATGGTGTGACGGGCGGTGTGTACAAGGCCCGGGAACGTATTCACCGCGACATTCTGATTCGCGATTACTAGCGATTCCGACTTCACGCAGTCGAGTTGCAGACTGCGATCCGGACTACGATCGGTTTTCTGGGATTAGCTCCACCTCGCGGCTTGGCAACCCTCTGTACCGACCATTGTAGCACGTGTGTAGCCCAGGCCGTAAGGGCCATGATGACTTGACGTCATCCCCACCTTCCTCCGGTTTGTCACCGGCAGTCTCCTTAGAGTGCCCACCATAACGTGCTGGTAACTAAGGACAAGGGTTGCGCTCGTTACGGGACTTAACCCAACATCTCACGACACGAGCTGACGACAGCCATGCAGCACCTGTCTCAATGTTCCCGAAGGCACCAATCCATCTCTGGAAAGTTCATTGGATGTCAAGGCCTGGTAAGGTTCTTCGCGTTGCTTCGAATTAAACCACATGCTCCACCGCTTGTGCGGGCCCCCGTCAATTCATTTGAGTTTTAACCTTGCGGCCGTACTCCCCAGGCGGTCAACTTAATGCGTTAGCTGCGCCACTAAGAGCTCAAGGCTCCCAACGGCTAGTTGACATCGTTTACGGCGTGGACTACCAGGGTATCTAATCCTGTTTGCTCCCCACGCTTTCGCACCTCAGTGTCAGTATCAGTCCAGGTGGTCGCCTTCGCCACTGGTGTTCCTTCCTATATCTACGCATTTCACCGCTACACAGGAAATTCCACCACCCTCTACCATACTCTAGCTTGTCAGTTTTGAATGCAGTTCCCAGGTTGAGCCCGGGGATTTCACATCCAACTTAACAAACCACCTACGCGCGCTTTACGCCCAGTAATTCCGATTAACGCTTGCACCCTCTGTATTACCGCGGCTGCTGGCACAGAGTTAGCCGGTGCTTATTCTGTCGGTAACGTCAAAACACTTACGTATTAGGTAAATGCCCTTCCTCCCAACTTAAAGTGCTTTACAATCCGAAGACCTTCTTCACACACGCGGCATGGCTGGATCAGGCTTTCGCCCATTGTCCAATATTCCCCACTGCTGCCTCCCGTAGGAGTCTGGACCGTGTCTCAGTTCCAGTGTGACTGATCATCCTCTCAGACCAGTTACGGATCGTCGCCTTGGTGAGCCATTACCTCACCAACTAGCTAATCCGACCTAGGCTCATCTGATAGCGCAAGGCCCGAAGGTCCCCTGCTTTCTCCCGTAGGACGTATGCGGTATTAGCGTCCGTTTCCGAGCGTTATCCCCCACTACCAGGCAGATTCCTAGGCATTACTCACCCGTCCGCCGCTCGCCACCAGGTACAAGTACCCGTGCTGCCGCTCGACTTGCATGTGTTAGGCCTGCCGCCAGCGTTCAATCTGAGCCATGATCAAACTCTTCAGTTCAAACATCTTTGGGTTTTTAAGAAACCCTAAACTTGGCTCAGCAATCGTTGGTTACATCTTTGATTTCTCGCGGAGTAACTTGTGATGCTGATAATCTTGTTGACTATCAGTCTGACTCCACAAGCACCCACACGAATTGCTTGATTCAGTTGTTAAAGAGCGGTGGGTTGATTCTTTCGTCTCAACCGAGGCGCGCATTCTACAGCAGCGCCAGTTACTGTCAAGCGGTTATTTTAAGAAGTTTTCAAAGTTTCCTTTGTAACTTCAACCACTTGCGCTTTCGATCTCTCGTTAGCGGGAGGCGAATTCTACAGCGTTACTCGCTGCTGTCAACACCTCTTTTTCAACTCCTTTCGCGCTTCGATGAACTGAAGCAACTCACTGCCTAAACCTGCGTAACTCTTTGTTTACCAAGGAGTTTTCCGTTTCGACTGCGCCGGAAGTGGGGCGAATTATAGACTTCCAGAATCTGCCGTCAACCCCTGATTCAGCTTTTCTATCAAGACACGCAAAATCCCTGCTTATATATAGACGCGACCTCAACGAATGCGCAGTATATTGCCCAACACATAAAACAACACTTTCGCTTCCTGCCTTGGACGATGCCTAGCAATGAATGACCAACCCCGCAGTCTTGCCTCGACCCTCTTCTCGGTTGGCCTGCTAATAATAGCCATGGCATCCATTCAGTCTGGCGCCTCCCTGGCTAAAAGCATGTTCCCGATTGTCGGCGCTCAAGGGACCACCACCCTGCGACTGATCTTTGCCAGCGTGATCATGCTGCTGCTATTGCGTCCATGGCGGGCGAAGCTCACGGCAAAATCCCTGCGCACCGTCATCATCTACGGGATGGCGCTCGGCGGCATGAACTTCCTCTTCTATATGTCCCTGCGCACGGTCCCGCTCGGGATCGCCGTAGCGCTGGAGTTCACCGGACCACTGGCCGTCGCCATCTATGCCTCACGTCGTGCCATCGACTTTTTGTGGATCGCACTCGCCGCCGTCGGCTTGCTGCTATTGATACCTACGGGAGCCGCAACGGCCGGTATCGATCTGGCGGGCGCAGGCTATGCGCTCGGCGCCGGTGTCTGCTGGGCACTGTACATTCTGTTTGGCCAGAAGGCCGGGGCCGACAATGGTGTAACGACCGCCGCCCTGGGCGTGATGATCGCCGCACTGTTTGTCGCCCCTATCGGCATCGTCCACGCGGGTGCCGCCTTGCTGACCCCATCGCTGATCCCTGTCGCCATCGGTGTCGCGCTTCTCTCTACCGCCCTGCCCTATACCCTGGAAATGATCGCACTGACCCGGATGCCGGCACGCACCTTCGGCACACTGATGAGCATCGAACCCGCAATCGGCGCGCTCTCAGGCTTGCTATTCCTCCATGAGTACCTTTCCTTGTCACAATGGATGGCCATCCTGTGCATCATCCTGGCTTCCATCGGCGCAACCATGACCATGGGGAGTGCCGCCAAGCCTGCGGTCGCGGCAGATTGATAGCGGATTTGACGAAGCTCTGGTATTTGCCTCGCAATTAGGCCATGTTTAGGCCCGCAACCCAGTGCCACACATGGACTTTTTCAGATAAGGACATCGGAGCGCGTCAAGCGATAGCAAAAGCGAACGCAGACCCGGGCACCAGATCCGGGCCGCAATAAGGAAAGTGATGAAACGAATTTTGATACTGATCGCCATACTTGCAGTTGCAGGCTGCGCGGCGACCTCTAGAACCCAGGTCAAACACGGTAAGAAAGGGCTGCATATCAACTGTTCGGGGCTCTCGTCCTCCTGGGACAAGTGCTACACCAGCGCCGCCAATTCGTGCGCGCCCAAAGGCTACAAGGTCATCGCCAAGTCGGGAGACTCGGTGGAAGAGCCTGGCGACTATCCGTTCGGTCTCAACCCCGCCGGCTACACCAGTCGCAGCATGATCGTCATTTGCAAGTAGCCGGATTCCGTCCGGCAATCTGACGGCCAATCTCGTCTTGACTGGACTGCAGCACGGTTCGCTGGATATCAGGAGTGGCCAACATTCGCGCCACCACCAGTGCGCCGATACATTGCGACAGAATCGCCCAGGCCAGGCTGTCGCTGTCCAGAATCCGCGCCCAACTCTCCTGAAGCCGGCAAATCCATATCTCTGCCTGCTGGCGTACCACCAGATCTGAACGAGCAATCTCCGCCCCCAACGCAGGCAGCGCACACCCGGCCTCCGGCTGCTCGACGTGAGCCATGCTCAAGTAATGCTTGAGACAGCGCTCGAGCCTGGCGCGATCTTGCTCACCATGCCCACCCAATCGGTCCAGGCTTTGGCACAGTTCTCGCTCGACGATGGCAGCGAACAGTTCATCCTTCGACGAAAAATGACTGTAGAACGCCCCGCCACTCAAGCCGATCGCCTTCATCAGACCGTCGACACCGACCGTGGCAAAACCCGACTTCTTGGCCGACACCGCGCTGCTTTCCAGCAACTTCTCTTTGGTTTCCAGCTTGTGATTGGGCGAATAACGCATTGCCTTGTCCTCAGGATTGATCGCCTTGACGCTGGCCGGATCGTAGCATAACGTTCGTTTAGTTAACGATCGTTTACCAAAGGGATCTACCCATGAATAACAAGAAGGTCGTACTGGTTGTCGGCGCGGGAGATGCTACCGGTGGCGCCATCGCCAAGCGTTTCGCACAGGAAGGTTTCATCGCCTGCGTCACCCGCCGCAGCGCCGATAAACTCCAGCCGCTGGTGGACGCCATCAAAGCCAGCGGCGGCGAAGCCCATGGTTTTGCCTGTGATGCGCGCAAGGAAGAAGACGTGATTGCGTTAGTGGAGCAGATCGAAACTCAGATCGGTCCCATCGAAGCGTTCGTCTTCAATATCGGCGCCAACGTGCCGTGCAGCATCCTCGAAGAAACCGCGCGCAAATATTTCAAGATCTGGGAAATGGCATGCTTCTCCGGCTTCCTCAATGCCCGCGAAGTGGCCAAGCGCATGGCCACTCGCCAACGGGGCACCATCCTGTTTACCGGCGCCACCGCCGGTCTGCGCGGCGCCTCAGGGTTTGCCGCGTTCGCCGGCGCCAAGCACGGCATTCGCGCCCTCGCCCAAAGCATGGCTCGGGAACTGGGGCCCATGAACATCCATGTCGCCCACGTGCTGGTCGATGGCGCCATCGACACCGACTTCATCCGCGACAGTTTCCCGGAAAAGTACGCGACCAAGGATCAGGACGGCATTCTCAACCCCGAGCACATTGCCGAAAACTACTGGTACCTGCACAGTCAGCCACGGGATGCCTGGACCTTCGAGCTCGACCTGCGCCCTTGGAACGAACGCTGGTAAGCCCTCCCCCCCATAACAATAAGCAGAGTGCATCGACCATGAGCAAAACCGTGGAGTTTTACTTCGACCTTGGCAGCCCTGCCACCTACCTGGCGTACACCCAACTACCAAAGATCTGTGCGCAGACCGGCAGCCAGTTGATCTACATTCCGATGCTGCTGGGCGGCGTCTTTAAGGCCACTGGCAATGCCTCACCGGCGATGATCCCAGCCAAGGGTCGCTATATGTTTCAAGACCTGGACCGCTACGCCAAACGCTACGACGTGCCGCTGAAATACAACCCGCACTTCCCGATCAATACGCTGCTGCTGATGCGCGCCGTGACTGGCGTGCAATTGCGCCAACCGGAGCGTTTCCAGGACTTCATCGATTGTTTGTTCACAGCACTGTGGGTAGAAGGCCGCGGCCTCGATGACCCGGCGACCGTCGCGGCCGTATTGAAGGAAAACGATTTTGACCCGAACGAAGTGCTGGCCCTGGCCGCTGATGAGGAGGTCAAAGCCACCCTAAAGGACAACACAGAGAAAGCCATGCAACGCGGCGTGTTCGGTGCGCCGAGTATGTTTATCGATAATCAGCTGTTCTTCGGCCAGGACCGACTGGACTTCGTCCTTGAAGCCTTGAGCTGAATAAAATGAGCCAGGCGCTCGATGGAGCGCCTGAACTCAAACCGGTCAGATAGCCGCAGTCCGGGTGTTCAACCACTCGAGCGCCGCACCGTCGAGCAGCGGGCTCAAACGCTCACGCACTTCAGCGTGATAGCCGTTGAACCACTGTTTCTCGTCGTCAGTCAGCAACGATGATTCCAGGCAGCGAGTATCGATCGGGCACAGGGTCAGGGTTTCGAATTTCAGGAATTCGCCGAATTCGCTCTTGCCCGCTTCACGGTTCAACACCAGGTTTTCGATCCGCACTCCCCAGCGACCCGGACGATAAGTCCCTGGCTCAATGGAAGTGATCATCCCCGGCTGCATCGCGGTTTGCGGTGCTGCGGCGGCTTGATAGGCAATCACTTGCGGACCTTCGTGAACGTTCAGGAAGTAACCGACGCCATGCCCGGTGCCGTGACCGTAATCCACGCTCTCCGCCCAGATCGGCGCGCGGGCAATCGAGTCCAGCAACGGCGACAAAATGCCCCGAGGGAATTGCGCACGGGACAACGCGATCACGCCCTTGAGCACCCGCGTGCAATCGCGTTTCTGCTCGTCGGTTGGCGTACCGACCGGCACCATCCGAGTAATGTCGGTGGTGCCGCCCAGGTACTGGCCGCCGGAGTCGATCAGCAACAGGCCATCACCCTCGATCACCGCGTGTTCTTCTTCGGTGGCGTGATAGTGCGGCATCGCGCCATTGGCGTTGAACGCGGCGATGGTGTTGAAACTCAGCGACACATAATCCGGGCGCCGGGTGCGGGCCGCGGTCAGGTGTTCGTCGATGGTCAGTTCAGTGATGCGCTCACGACCCCAGGCCGACTCCAGCCAGGCGAAGAATTCGCACAGCGCCGCGCCGTCCTGCTCCATAGCCCGACGAATATGTTCAGCGTCGTCCAGGCTTTTGCGGGATTTGGCCAACGTGGTCGGGTTCAGTCCTTCCAACAACTTCACGCCGCTGTCCAGGTTATCCAGCAGCCCGGCAGTGACGCGGGCCGGATCGACCTGCAGGCTCGCGCCACTCGGCACGCCGCGCAAGGCATCGGCCACTTCGCTGTAATCGCGCAGGGTCACGCCGTCCTGTTCAAGGATGGCGCGCAACTCGCTGCTGACTTTGCTCAGAGCCACAAACAAAGTCGCCTGTTCCTGACTGATCAGAGCGAAGGACACAAACACCGGGTTGAACGACACATCGCCGCCGCGCAGGTTAAACAGCCAGGCGATGTCGTCGAGGGTGGCGATGAAATGCCAGTCGGCACCGCGGTCTTTCAACACTTCGCGCAGATTGGCCAGCTTCTCGCCACGACTGACCGTCGCTTGTGGTGGCAAGTGTTGATAAATCGGTTCGTTCGGCAGGTTTGGGCGATCGCTCCAGACTTCGCTCAACAGGTCGATGTCGGTGCGCAGACGAGCACCGCGTTCTTCGAGTTTGCCGCCCAGCGTGCGTGCCGAGGCCACGGCCATTACCGCACCATCGACGGCAACCACGCCACCTTCAGGGGTTTGTTCGGCCAGCCAGTCCAGCGGCCCGGGTTGACCCGGTTGCAGCTTGACCAGTTCGATGCCGCTGCCCTTGAGCTCCTTGCTCGCTTGTTCCCAGTAACGGCTGTCGGCCCAGACGCCGGCGAAATCCGGCGTAACAATCAGGGTGCCGACCGAGCCGTGGAAGCCCGACAACCATTGCCGGCCTTGCCAGTAACCCGGCAGGTATTCCGACAGGTGCGGGTCGGCCGACGGCACCAACAGGGCGTGAATACCCTCGCGGTTCATCAGCTCACGGGTTTGCGCCAGGCGCTGGGGTACCAATCCATTGGTCAAAGGCTGCGTACTCATCATGTCTCCTGCTAACCACTTCATCATTATTGTTGAGTGCCGATCTGAGTCGGCGCTTTAACGGCTTATTGCCAGAACGCCGGGGCGCTGGCATTCGCCGCTTTAATCAGTTCGATCGCTTGGTCGATGTCCTGCTCGGTGGTGAATCGCCCGAGGCTCAAGCGGATGGTGCGACCGGCCGAGCGGGCGTCGTGCCCCAGGGCCAGCAACACATGGGATGGCGCATTGCTTGCAGAATTACAGGCCGAGGTCGCGGAAAACGCGATCGAATGGCCCAGCGCCGCCGCGTTGAACTCGCCTTCATTGAAGGTCAGGCTCAAGGTGTGGGGAATACGTTGGGTCGCGCTGCCATTGAGGCGCACGCCGGGGAGGCTCAGCAGTTGTTCGAGCAAGCGCTCGCGCAGATGCACGATGGTGGCTTTCTCGTCATCAAACAAGCTCGCCGCCAACGCAAACGCTTCGCCCATGGCGACGATCTGGTGCGTGGCGAGAGTGCCGGAACGCAAGCCGCCCTCGTGACCGCCGCCGTGGATCTGTGCCTGCAACCGCTGTTGCGCACGCGGGCCGACGTACAGCGCGCCGATGCCTTTGGGGCCATAGATCTTGTGCGCCGAGAACGACATCAGGTCAACCGGCCATTCGGCCAGGTCGATCACGACTTTGCCCGCGCCCTGGGCCGCGTCAACGTGAAACAACGCGTCACGATTACGCACGACCTGGCCGATGGCCGGGATGTCGTTGACCGTACCCAGTTCGTTATTCACCAGCATCAGCGAGACCAAAAAGGTGTCATCGCGCATCGCTTCGCTGACCGCTTGCGGAGTGATCAGGCCATCAGCATCCGGCACCAGATAAGTCACCGCCACACCGGCGTCCTGCAATTGTTTCGCGGTGTCGAGAATCGCCTTGTGTTCAATCTGACTGGTGATGATATGGCCGCCAGACACACCCCGGGCCTGGGCGACGCCCTTGAGCGCCAGGTTATTCGACTCAGTGGCGCCGGAGGTCCAGACGATCTGGTCCGCCTGGGCACCGACCAGTTCGGCAACCTGCTGGCGCGCCTGCTCGACCGATTGCCGGGCCTGCTGGCCAAACGCATGGGAGCTGGACGCCGGGTTGCCGAAATTGCCGTTGAAACCCAGACACTCGACCATAACCTTGATGACCCGCTCATCCACCGGCGTGGTGGCGGCGTAGTCGAAATACAACGGACGTTTATTCATAAAAAGACTCGCAGAGCGTGTTCCGGGATCAGGAGGCTCGTGACTGAATAGCTCAAAGCGTCACCTTGTGGGCGACGCCGAATTATCCGCACCTCAGCAATACCTGATCGGAGGCCGTTAAAGAAGAACAACTTCATTTAAAAGTGCGTAGGAACGCTCCTGAAGTCGAGCTTAACAGGCATCGGCCAACCGGTTGAAGCAATGCGTCAGCTAAAGCTTTCGATCAACAACGGATACAGCGAAGCCACCAGCAGCAGGGCCATGCCCCAATTGAAGATCCGCAACCAGCGGCGATCCTTCAACACATTGCGCAACAACGTTCCGCAACCCGCCCACACGCCGACGCTCGGCAGGTTGATCAAGGCGAACACTGCAGCAATCACGATGACATTAGTGAAGTAGCCCTGCATTGGCGTGTAAGTGCTGATGGCGCCGATGGCCATGATCCAGGCCTTGGGATTGACCCACTGGAACGCGGCGGCGCTGAGGTAACTGATCGGTTTGCTTTCACCCTGTTCGTTGTCGGACACCGGCCCGGAGTGAGCGATTTTCCACGCCAGATACAGCAAATACGCCGCGCCGACGTAGCGCAGGACGGTGTAGAGCAACGGATAGGTTTGAAACACCGCGCCCAAGCCAAAACCCACCGCAACCACGAGGACGAAGAAGCCGCAGGTGATGCCGAGCATATGGGGGATGGTGCGGTTAAAGCCGAAGTTCACACCCGATGCCAGCAACATGGTGTTGTTCGGGCCGGGTGTGATTGAGGTCACGAGGGCAAACAGGGCGAAGCCCAGCAACAGATCAAGCGAGAGCATGGGTGGCAGTCCGTCAGGGTCAGTCAGGTATTGACCCTATCGCACGCCTTGCGGGAAACCCACGGACAGTTGGGTAAAAGTTCGAGCAGTACAGTCGCGGATCAGCTTGGACGACCGTGAAGATGTACGGCACGTTCAGCGTTCATTTCGCCCTGGCTATCAAAGCCGAAGGACTTGGTTGGCTGGCCGAGCAGTGCGGCTTTTTTCGCGTGGTATTCCTCAAACGACAGACCTTGGCGATTCAACGCTTCCATCGCCAGTTCCTTGGTTTCCTCGGCGGTGTAGGGCCGCAGTTCAGGCGAAACATGGCTGGCACATCCAGCGAGAACGGAGACGGCGAGGAGCAAGGAAACAGTGAGTAAGCGGTTCATGGTGAGCGTCCTGACAAGGTTGTGTTTGGCGATGTGTGAAGGCTACGCCCGGCCTGCGTTCGGCAGAAATCAACGCTCTCGATAGTGGGTATCAGGGGCCGCGGGACCGCAGCGCCGTATATTCAATAATGATCTATAAATATCTTTTAATGATCTTTTACGGAATAACAGCAAGCCTTTATAACAACTGCATTGCTTCACCCGCTGTTGCCCACGCAACTGTTTGCCAGGCAACAGCCATTCAACAAATGGCCCTGCCAGTCACACAATCTGCGTCGACCATAACGCTGAAAGCCCCGGAATACGGGGCTTCGAAGGATTGGTACAGGTCTTGCTCAAGCCCAGTGACTATTCACTGCTCCCTGAGCAACTGTTTAAAAAGGAACTGATCATGTCGCGTCCATTGAAAGTCGTTGCCCTCTCCGGCGGTACCTGGCGTCCGTCCCGCACCTTGGTGCTGACCCAAGCGCTGTTGGCCGAACTCGGCGAGCAATTGCCGATCGAGAGCAAGTTGATCGAACTGGGCGACATCGCCCGACCACTGGGCGCTGCCCTCGCCCGTCAGGAATTGAGTGCCGAGATCGAAGCCGAGCTACAAGCCATCGAAAGCGCCGACCTGCTGATCGTCGCCGCGCCGGTTTATCGCGGCTCCTACCCTGGCCTGCTCAAGCACCTGTTCGACCTGATCGACCTAAATGCGCTGATCAACACCCCGGTGATACTGGCTGCTACCGGTGGCAGCGAACGCCATGCGCTGGTACTCGATCATCAACTGCGCCCGCTGTTCAGTTTCTTCCAGGCCCTGACCCTGCCGATTGGCGTGTACGCCACCGAGGCCGATTTCTCGAATTATCAAATAACCAGTGAGCCCTTGAAGGCCCGCATTCGTCTTGCTGCAGAACGCGCCGCGCCGCTGTTTGGCGTGCACCCCAAAAATCTGCTGAAAATCGCTTAAGGATCTCTTCATGGATGTTTTCTGGTTCCTGCCCACCCACGGCG
This sequence comes from Pseudomonas nunensis, assembly GCF_024296925.1. Lineage (NCBI taxonomy): Bacteria > Pseudomonadati > Pseudomonadota > Gammaproteobacteria > Pseudomonadales > Pseudomonadaceae > Pseudomonas > Pseudomonas nunensis. The sequence continues at coordinate 1,114,787 of NZ_CP101125.1, read as the reverse complement.
ACGGCCATTACCTGGGCACTACCCAGGGCGCCCGCCCGGTGACGCTCAACTATCTGAAACAAGTGGCGCAAGCTGCCGACAGCCTTGGCTACTACGGCGTGCTGATTCCCACCGGGCGCTCCTGCGAAGACTCGTGGGTGATCGCGTCGGCGCTGGTGCCGTTGACCGAACGCCTGAAATACCTGGTGGCGATTCGTCCGGGGATCATCTCGCCGACCGTTTCCGCGCGCATGGCCGCCACCCTGGATCGCTTGTCCAATGGCCGACTGCTGATCAACGTGGTGACCGGTGGCGACCCGGATGAAAACCGTGGCGACGGGATCTTCCTCGATCACAGCGAACGTTACGAAGTCACCGACGAATTCCTGCACATCTGGCGTCGGGTGCTGCAAGGCGAATCCGTCGACTTCGAAGGCAAACACCTGCAAGTACAGAACGCCAAGGCGTTGTATCCACCGGTGCAGAAACCCTATCCGCCGCTGTACTTCGGCGGCTCTTCCGAAGCGGCCCATGAACTCGCCGCCGAACAGGTCGACGTGTACCTGACCTGGGGCGAACCGCCGGCCGCCGTCGCGGAAAAACTCGCCGATGTGCGTGAGCGTGCTGCACGCAACGGGCGCACGGTGAAGTTCGGCATTCGTCTGCATGTGATCGTGCGCGAGACGGCCGAAGAGGCGTGGAAAGCCGCAGACAAACTGATCGAGCACATCAGCGACGAGACCATCGCAGCGGCGCAGAAGTCGTTCTCGCGGTTTGATTCCGAAGGCCAGCGGCGCATGGCGGCGTTGCATGACGGTCGGCGCGACAATCTGGAAATCGCCCCTAACCTGTGGGCCGGCGTCGGCTTGGTACGCGGCGGGGCCGGGACGGCGCTGGTGGGTGATCCACAGCAAGTTGCGGCGCGGATCAAGGAATACGCGGACCTGGGGATCGAGAGCTTTATCTTCTCCGGTTACCCGCACCTCGAAGAGGCGTATCGCTTTGCCGAACTGGTGTTCCCGCTGCTGCCGGAGCCGTATGCCAGTCTTGCGGGACGTGGCGTGACCAACCTCACAGGGCCATTTGGCGAAATGATTGCCAATGATGTGCTGCCGGCAAAAGCGTCGGCCTGACACTGCCTGACACTGCTCCTGTAGGAGCGAGGCTTGCCCGCGAAGAACGATCACGCGGTGCATCAGAACCACCGCGGCGCCTGCTTCGCGGGCAAGCCTCGCTCCTACAGAAAGCATCGTCCATATAAGGAATTCCCCGCGTGACGGCCAAACCACAAAGCGCCCTGCTCTCTCCCTTGCACACCGCCCGCCAATTGGCGGCCGAGTTTGCCCTGACCGCCGTCGAGCGCGACGAACGCGGCGGTACGCCCAAGGCTGAGCGTGACGCCCTGCGCAACAGCGGTCTGCTCGCGCTGAGCATTCCCACCCAGTACGGCGGCCTCGGCGCCAGCTGGAGTGAAACCCTGACCATCGTGCGCGAGTTCGCCAAGGTCGACAGTTCGATTGCCCACGTCTTCGGTTTCCATCACCTGATGCTCGCCACGGTGCGCCTGTTCGCCAAACCCGAGCAGTGGCAGCCATGGTTCGAACAAACCGCGCGTAAGAACTGGTTCTGGGGCAACGCCCTCAACCCGTTGGACACCCGCACCGTGGTGAAAAACCTCGGCGGCTGGCGCGAGTTTTCCGGCAAGAAAAGCTTCTGCTCCGGCGCCAGCGACTCACAGATGCTGATCGCCTCAGCGGTGGATGAAACTGCTGGCGGCAAACTGTTGATCGCCGCGATCCCCAGCGGTCGCAGCGGCATCACCCTGCACAACGACTGGAACAACATGGGCCAGCGCCAGACCGACAGCGGCAGCGCCACCTTCGAACGGGTGCGGGTCGAAGAGTCGGAATTGCTGCTCGATCCAGGTCCATTGAGCACACCGTTCGCCTGCCTGCGGCCGTTGATCGCGCAACTGACCTTCACCCACATGTTCCTCGGCATTGCCGAAGGTGCGTTTGAAGAAGCGCGGCAATACACCCTCACCGAAACCCGGCCCTGGCATAAATCCAGCACTCAGGATGTGCGCGAAGATCCGTATGTGCTCGCCCATTACGGCGAGTTCTGGGTGGCCCTCGAAGGCGTCCGTTTGCTGGTGGAACGTGCCGCCGATCTGCTCGACAAAGCCTGGGCCAAAGGCCCGAACCTCAGCGCCGAAGAGCGTGGACATCTGGCGACGGCGATTGCCACGGCCAAGGTCGCCGCCACTCGCAATGGCCTGGAACTCTGTAGCCGCTTGTTTGAAGTGACCGGCGCGCGTTCGACCCACGCCTCGCTGCGACTGGACCGGCACTGGCGCAACCTGCGCACGCAAACCCTGCACGACCCGGTGGATTACAAACTCCATGAACTGGGTGATTGGGCGCTGAACCAGTCCCTGCCGATTCCGACTTTCTATTCCTGACCTTCTCTTCATGGAGCCTGCAATGCAACTGCTGACCCTACCGCCCTCGCCCGCCCTGGCCACGTCGATCCGCGCCACCGCGCAGGTGTTCGAAGACCCGAAATCCCAGGCCTTGCTCGCGCATTTGCAACAGGTCGCACCGAGTGAAGCCAGCGTGCTGATCATCGGTGAAACCGGCACCGGCAAGGAGTTGGTCGCGCGGCATATCCACAACCTCAGCGCACGGCGCAACCGGCCATTCGTGGCGGTGAACTGCGGCGCGTTCTCCGAATCCCTGGTGGAAGCCGAACTGTTCGGCCACGAAAAAGGCGCGTTCACCGGCGCGTTGAGCGCCAAGGCCGGGTGGTTCGAAGAGGCCGATGGCGGCACCTTGTTCCTCGACGAAATTGGCGATTTGCCGATGGCGATCCAGGTCAAGTTGCTGCGGGTGTTGCAGGAGCGTGAAGTGGTGCGCCTCGGTTCGCGCAAAAGCATTCCGATCAATGTACGGGTGCTGGCCGCGACCAACGTGCAACTGGAGAAAGCCATCAACGCCGGGCATTTCCGCGAGGATTTGTACTACCGCCTCGACGTGGTCAGCCTGGAACTCAGCCCTTTGCGCGACCGTCCCGGCGACATCCTGCCGCTGACCCGCCACTTCGTCGAAGCCTACAGCCAGCGCCTCGGCTACGGCACCATCACCATCAGCAAAGAAGCCGAGCTGAAACTGCGCAGCTACAGTTGGCCGGGCAATATCCGCGAACTGGAAAACGTGATTCACCACACCCTGCTGATCTGCCGTAACGGCGTGATCGAACGCGACGACCTGCGCTTGTCGAACATGCGTATCGAGCGTCAGGACGATCACCACGGCACGGTCGACGATTCACCGGAAGCCCTGCTCGACCGAGCCTTTCAAAAGCTCTTCGAAGAACAGGCCGGGGCGCTGCACGAAAAAGTCGAAGACGCGTTGTTGCGCGCGGCATATCGCTTCAGCCATTACAACCAGGTGCACACCGCTGCGTTGCTCGGCTTGAGCCGCAACGTGACCCGTACACGACTGATCAAGATCGGCGAACTGGCGGTGAACAAGCGCCGGCCCACGGAAAATGTGCAGGGCGAGCGCTTGATGCAGTTGTCGATCTAGGCGCTTAGCCGGAATGCACCAGATTGCAGTGCAGCGCATCATCGTGACTGCGCTCCAGGCTGTGCAGCACCTGGAATGAACCGAAGGTCACGGTTTTCGCCTGATGGGCGCGGATCAGTTGCCAGAAATCCTGCTCGCCGCTTTCAAAGCGCTGGAACGCGGCTTCCCCGGCCTCGCGGGATTGCCATTGCAGGTAATTGAGCACCCGCCGGCCATCGTCGCTGGCCTGGATGCTCGCGCTCAGGAAACCACTGAAATCCTGGGCCAAACGCTCGGTCTGGGCGGACAGCGCCGAGACCAGTGCGGGTTGTTGATGAGGCTCGATCTCGAATTCGATCAATTGGGTGAAACTGCGGTTTTTCTCTGACGTTGGCATGAATAGTCCCCACTCACCTTGAAACCGGATTTGCGATCCGAAGGCCTGCAGGGTAAAACCTCAAGTTAACTAGAGGTCAAGAGGCTTTTTCAGATGATCACCCCGGAGAACCTGCACAAGGAACTCACCGTCGGCCAGGTGGCCGCCCGCAGCGGCGTGGCCGTGACCGCCCTGCACTTTTATGAAACCAAGGGTTTGATCAAAAGCCATCGCAACCAGGGCAACCAACGGCGTTATCCGCGTGAAGTGTTGCGCCGGGTGGCGTTGATCAAGGTTGCGCAGCGGTTGGGGATTCCGTTGGCGGAGATCGCCGAGGCGTTGAAGTCGTTGCCGGATAACCGCGCACCGACGGCGGCAGACTGGAAGGTGTTGTCGGCGCAGTCGAGCCGGGATCTGGATCAGCGGATTCATCAGCTGACCTTGTTGCGCGACCGGCTGAATGGCTGCATCGGCTGTGGGTGTTTGTCGATGGAGGCGTGTCCGTTGCGTAACTTTGGCGACGTGCTGGGGGAGCGCGGGCCGGGGGCGCGGCTGTTGGAATCGGATTGATCGCAATCCTGTGGCGAGGGAGCTTGCTCCCGCTCGGCTGCGCAGCAGTCGTAAAGTCGGCTACCGCGGTCGATCTGAAGCACCGCACTCTCCGGTTTTGGGGCTGCTGCGCAACCCAGCGGGAGCAAGCTCCCTCGCCACAATGAGTTCACTCAGTCATTCAGTGTGTAGCCTTAAAACCCCGGTGCAATCTGCCCTTTATAGCGGTTCAAGATGAACTGCCGAACCTCATCCGAATTCAACGCCTTGGCCAGTTTCTGGATGCGCGGGTCGTTGATATTGTCCGGGCGCGCGACCAGGAATTCGATGTACAGGCTCTTGCCCTTCTCGACGATCAACGCGCTGTTGGTGTCGATCCCGGCTTCCAGCGCGTAGTTGGCAAACACAAACGCCAAATCCACCTGGCTCACCGAACGCGCGAGCAACGCCCCTTCCAGTTCACGAATCTTCAGATGTTTCGGGTTGTCGATAATGTCCCGTTGCGTGGCCAGGGTGTTGCTCGGATCCTTGAGTTTGATCAGCCCCGCTTCGTGCAGCAGCACCAGCGCACGACCGGTGTTCACCGGGTCATTGGGGATCGACACAGTGGCGCCGTCCTTCAATTCGCTGATGTTCTTGATCTTGGTCGAGTAGGCGCCAAATGGTTCGATGTGCACGCCGACCACCGGCACCAGGTCGGTGTGGCGGGTCTTGTTGAAATCATCGAGGAACGGCCGGTACTGGTAATAGTTGGCGTCGAGGTTTTTCAGCGCCAGTTGCTGGTTGGGCTGGATAAAGTCGGTGAAGACCTTGATGTCCAGGTCCACGCCTTCCTTGGCCAGGGTCGGTTTGACGAATTCGAGGATTTCCGCGTGCGGCACCGGGGTGGCGCCGACGATGAGTTTTTCGTTGGCGTGAACGCTGAACGACAGGACGGCAGCCAGAATGGCCAGGGTCTTTTTCATGCTGTGCTCCAAGGCAGATTGAGTGGCCGTCGTGGGGTGGACGTGGGGCCTGATTGTTTTGTCGAAACGAATAATTAGCGTCGGCTATAGCGCGCCACCAGGCGGTCGCCGGTCATTTGCAGGGCCTGCACCAGGATCAGCAGCAACACCACGGTGACCACCATCACGTCAGTCTGAAAGCGCTGATAGCCGTAACGGATCGCCAGGTCGCCGAGCCCGCCACCACCGATCACCCCGGCCATCGCCGTGTAATCCACCAGCACAATCGCGGTGACCGTCACCGCCGCCAGCAACCCGCCTCGGGCTTCCGGCAGCAAGGTATGGCGGATGATTTGCCACGTGGTGCCGCCCATGGCTTGGGTCGCTTCCACCACCCCGCGATCGACTTCGCGCAACGCGGTTTCCACCAGCCGCGCAAAGAACGGCGTGCAGCCCACCACCAGCGGCGGAATCGTCCCGGGTACGCCGAGCGAAGTGCCGACCAGCAACGTGGTCAGGGGAATCAGCACGATCAGCAAAATGATGAACGGCAGCGAGCGCAGCATGTTCACGATCACCGACAACACCCGGTAAACCCCGACGGCTTCATGCAACTGGCGCTTGCCGGTGAGGAACAGCACCACCCCCAGCGGTAATCCCAACAACACGGTAAAACCAAGAGCGGCGCCGAGCATGGTCAACGTGTCGAGGCAGGCTTGGGCGATGTCGGCCCAATAGATGTTTTTAAACCACTCGGCCATGGTCAGGACCAATCGTGGCGTGGCGGTTTGACACCGTTGAGCAGCCAGTTGCCGACCACGTGGTACTTCCAGCGCACCGGGTCATGCAGGGTGTGGACCCGGGCGTTGCGCCAGTGGCGGTCGAAGTTGTGCTTCTTCAGGGTCGAACGAGTGCCGCCGAGTTCGAAAAGTTTGTTGCTGGCTTCGATGGCGATTTCGGTGGTGAGCACTTTGGCTTTTGCCACCGCCAGCGACGCCCGGGCGACGTTGTCTTCATCGGGTGCCGGGCGCGATGCATCCAGCGCGAGACCGGCGCGTTCGAGCAAGGCTTCGGCAGCTTCCAGGCGAATCTCCAGGCCACCGATTTGAATGATGGTCAGCGGATCTTCGCTGGCCTTTTCCACCCCCGCGTCGATCCACGGCCGGGCGAATTGCTGGACGAAAGCGATGGTGTCGCGCAGGGCCGCGCGGGCGATGCCGGCGTCGATGGCGGCGGTGGTCAATTGCGCGAACGGGCCGGCCAGGGTCGGGCTTTCATACGAACGATAAGTCGGGAACACGTTAAACGGCGAGACGTGCAGGTCCTCGGCCAACACCGTGCCGCTGGACGTGGTGCGCTGGCCGATGCTGTCCCAATCGTCGACGATCACCAGCCCCTTGGTGCCGCGCTCGACGAACGACAACTGGCCCTTCTCCTCTTCATCCACGGCCAGCACCGCCAGCCAATGGGCGTAGAGCGAACCGGTGCAATAACCCTTGCGCCCGTTGATCACATGGCCGTCGCCGTAACGACGGATCGTCGCCTGAATGTCCTGCACATTCTTGCCGCCGGTTTCCGACAGCGCATTGGCGAAGCGATGCCCTTGCAGCGCGAGTTCGAAGAAGTGCGCTTGCTGCTCCGACGTGCCTTGCAGGCGAATGTCTTCGAGCAGGCAATAGTGGTTTTGCGGGATCTGCCCCAGGGATGGATCCGCTGCCGAGATGATCGCAATCACCTGCGCCAGCACCGCGTAGGACACCTGCGCGCCGCCGAATTCCTTGGGCACGCTGATGCCCCACAAACCGCTATTGGAATACAGATCGACGATCTCGGCCGGCACCTGGCGAGTGCGGTCGCGTTCGGCGTCCTGCTCCAGCAACACAGCGGCTACGCGTTCAGCGACGCGCAGGGCTTCCGCTTCGTCGGCGATCCGATGGGCGGCCGGCGGGTTGATCGGATAAACGGCAGATTCAGGCATACATGACTCTCGACAACAGGGTTTTGAGAGGGTCATTGCAGCTTCTGTGCCGAGTGCATGGACCAATGTTTTCGGGGGTTTCATCGGAATCAACGGCGATGAACCCGAGCAATCTGCTGCTTCACTGTTGATGGCTGAACAGTGGCGTTGCTGCTCGTCGGGCACTCGGTGACGCCAATGGCGCTGACCTATAGTTATCCGACCGGAAATCGACGAAGGAACACCTTCAACTCACAACAAAAAGGGAGAACCGTTATGAGCGTCAACCCCATTCCAGAGGGCTATCACAGCATCACCCCCTACCTCGGCATCCAGAAAGCCGCCGAAGCCATCGACTTCTACAAAAAAGCCTTCAACGCCATCGAAGTCATGCGCCTGAGCATGCCCGACGGCGGCATCGGCCATGCCGAACTGCGCATCGGCGACTGCCCGATCATGCTCGGCACGCCGTGCGATCAAGGACCGTTGAGCAACCCGGACAGGTCACCGTCCGTGGGGTTGCACCTGTACGTGACCGATGTCGACAAGTCCTACAAACAGGCGATTGCCGCCGGGGGCACGGTGGTGTCCGAGGTCAAGGATCAGTTTTACGGCGACCGCTCGGGGACCTTGAGGGATCCCTATGGGCATTTGTGGTTTCTGGCGACACGCAAGGAGGACCTGACCCAGGAACAGATTGAGCAGCGGGCGAAGGAGATGTTTCAGCAGGGTTGAAATTTTCAGCGCCTGATCGGGCCTCTTCGCGAGCAAGCCCGCTCCCACAGGGGATTGGGTTGAACACACATTTTGTGTACACGGCCGATCTCCTGTGGGAGCGGGCTTGCTCGCGAAGGCGCCCTCCCGGACACCGCCCATCCCCTTGAACACACTTCATGAACAACCACCCCACGCTTTGCGCCTTGCCGTAACCGCTCAACAATTTCAGGATGCAGGCAACTACAACAAGGAGTCATTCCCCATGTTCGCCGGATTCCTGAAAGACCAGCGCCACGTAAACGGTGTGGACATTGCCTACCGCATCGGTGGCAGCGGGCCGGGCCTGCTGTTGTTGCACGGTCATCCGCAGACCCACGTCATCTGGCACAAGATCGCCGAGCAACTGGCCGAGCATTTCACCGTGGTCGCCGCCGACCTGCGCGGCTATGGCGACAGCGGCAAACCGCCGGCCAACGATCACCACACCAATTATTCCAAACGCGAAATGGCCAAGGACGGTGTCGAGCTGATGCAGTCCCTGGGCTTCGAACGGTTCTCGGTGCTGGCCCACGACCGTGGCGCCCGGGTCGCGCATCGCCTGGCGCTGGATCATCCCGATGCCGTGCAACGCATGGTGCTGCTGGACATCGCCCCGACCCTGTCGATGTACGCGCAAACCAATGAAGCATTCGCCCGCGCCTATTGGCACTGGTTCTTCCTGATCCGCCCCGCGCCGTTGCCGGAAACCCTGATCGAAGCCGATCCCGAATCCTACCTTCGCAGCGTGATGGGCAGCCGTAGCGCCGGCCTCAAACCGTTCACTCCCGAAGCGTTCGGCGAATACCTGCGCTGCCTGAAACTGCCCGGCACCGCACGCGGGATCTGCGAGGATTACCGCGCCAGCGCCAGCATCGATCTGGAACACGACCGCGCGGATATCGACGCTGGCCGCGACTTGAATCTGCCACTGCTGGTGTTGTGGGGCGCCGAAGGCACCGTCGGCCGGTGCTTCGAGCCACTCAAGGAATGGCAACGGGTGGCCACCGACGTGCGTGGCAAAGCGCTGCCCGCCGGCCATTACATCGCCGAAGAAGCCCCCGAGCTGTTGCTCGCCGAAGTACTCGGTTTCCTGCGCTGACTCCCGTAACAGCCTGACCTGAATCCACCTCCCGTCGCGAGCCGTCACTGGCCCGCGCGGGATCGTCATGCCCAAAACCGTCTCGAGATAATAAAAATGACAATCAGAAAACTGCTGGGAACCCTCTATGTGCAGGTGCTTATCGCCATCGCCCTGGGCATTGCGATCGGGCATTACTGGCCGCAGGTCGGCATCGATCTCAAGCCGTTGGGCGACGGTTTTATCAAGCTGATCAAGATGATCATCGGCCCGATCATCTTCTGCACCGTGGTCTCCGGGATCACCAGCATGCACGACGTGAAACAGGTGGGCCGGGTCGGTGGCAAGGCCTTGCTGTATTTCGAAGTGGTGTCGAGCATTGCGCTGTTGATCGGGTTGCTCGCGGCGCATACGTTGCATCCGGGCGCGGGTTTCAACATCGACGTGAAGACGCTGGATTCAACGGCCATCGCCGGTTTCGTCGGCCAGGCACAACACGGCGAAGGCGTGACCGGGTTTCTGTTGCATGTGATTCCGACCACATTTTTCGAGGCGTTTTCCCAGGGGGAAATTCTGCCGGTGCTGTTCGTTTCAGTGCTGTTCGGGATTGCGCTGGTGATGGTCGGGGAAAAGGGCCGGCCGCTGGTGGGCATCATCAATCAGGCCAGCGAGGTGTTTTTCCGCATCGTCGGCATCATCAGCCGCGTGGCGCCAATCGGTGCGTTTGGCGCGATTGCGTTCACCATCGGCAAGTACGGCCTCGGCTCGTTGCTGCCGCTGCTGAAACTGATCGGCACTTTCTACCTGACCGCGTTTATTTTCGTAGCCTGTGTGCTGGGCAGCATCGCCCGGTATGCCGGGTTCAGCATTTTCAAGTTGCTGGCGTACATCAAGGCTGAACTGTTGATCGTGCTCGGCACCAGTTCTTCCGAATCGGCGCTGCCGCAGCTGATCCAGAAACTGGAAAGCCTCGGCGCGTCGAAGGGCGTGGTCGGCATCGTGGTGCCGACCGGCTACACCTTCAATCTGGACGGCACCAACATCTATATGACCCTGGCGGTGTTGTTCCTCGCTCAGGCGACCAATATCGACCTGACGCTGGAGCAGCAATTGACCTTGCTGGCGGTGGCGATGCTCACATCCAAAGGTGCGGGTGCGGTGGTCGGTGCCGGTTTTGTCGCACTGGCGGCAAGTCTGGCGGTAGTGCCGACCGTGCCCGTGGCGGCGATGGTGTTGATCCTCGGCGTTGACCGATTCATGGCCGAGTGCCGATCCCTGACCACATCATCGGCAACGCGGTGGCCGCCCTGGTGGTGGCAGCATGGGAAGGTGAACTGGACCGCAGCAAAATGGCGCCGATCGCCCTCAAGCGTGGCCGACATGCCCGGGCCGCCGCCAAGCTTTCCGCTGAATAGAAAGCCCACACACCGATGCTATGCTGGCGGCTCATGCCGCCAGTGCTCGTTCTGCCATGACCACCAAGAAAGACACCGTGCCTCTACCCGAAGACTTGCGTGTATTGCTCACCGTCATCCGCAAAAGCGGTTTCGCTGCAGCCGCCGATGAGTTGGGCCTGTCCCCCGCTTATGTCAGCAAACGTATCCAGATTCTCGAAACCACCCTTGGCACCCGCCTGCTGCATCGCACCAGCCGCCGCATCGCCCTGACCGAAGACGGCGAGCGGGTGCAGCGTTGGGCCTTGCGCATCCTTGATGACTTCCAGCAACTGCACGACGAACTCTCCGACGCCCACGACAGCCCTCGCGGGCGTTTGCACTTGTGCAGCAGTTTTGGTTTCGGCCGTAACCATGTGGCGCCTGCGGTTTCGCTGCTGGCCGAGCGTTATCCCGAGCTGGAGATTCGCCTGGACCTGTTTGATCGGGTGGTGGACATCGTCAGCGAAGGTTTCGATCTGGAAATCCGCGTCGGCGATGACATTCCCGGGCAGCATATCGGGCGGCGCCTGGTGAGCAATCGGCGGGTGCTGTGCGCAGCGCCGGCGTATCTGCAACGCCACGGCACGCCGCAAACGCTCAATGATCTGGAGCAGCATCATTGCCTGGTGATCAAAGAGCGCGACAACGCGTTCGGCATCTGGAATCTGGAGCGTGACGGGGTTCAGGAGAGCGTGCGGGTCAGCGGACCGTTGTCGTCGAATAACGGCGAGATTGTCTTGCAGTGGGCACTCGATGGGCGCGGGGTGTTGCTGCGTTCATTGTGGGATGTGAAGCCGTTGCTGGAGCAAGGACGGTTGGTGCAGGTGCTGGGGGATTACACCCAGAGTGCGAATGTGTGGGCGGTGTATCCGACGCGGCTGGCGTATTCCGGGAAGTTGCGGGCGTGTGTGGAGTTTTTGCAGGAGCATTTCAAAGGGTTGTCGGTTTAGCCCGGTCAACACAGTTCAAAATTGTGGGAGCGGGCTTGCTCGCGAAAGCGGTGTGTCAGTCAAGGTTGATGGTGACTGACACGACGCCTTCGCGAGCAAGCCCGCTCCCACATGGGGATTTGTGTTCAGGACAACCAGGGATTGGCCGCCAGATGCTCACGCTCAAAGGCCTTGATCTGCTCGGCACGCTGCAACGTGCTGCCAATAGCATCAAGCCCCAGCAGCAACGCTGTCTTGCGCAAGGTGTCGATCTCGAACGGGATGACTTCCCCTTGAACACGAATCTCTTGGGCCTCAAGGTCGACGCTGATCTGTGCGCTGTCGGGTTGACTGACGACCCGACCCAGCCGCTGCAACACCGGCTCATCGAGCGTAATCAACAACACCCCATTGCGTTGGCAATTGTCATAGAAAATCCCGGCAAAGCTTGAGCCGATCAACGCCCGAACCCCCATCTGCTTCAATCCCCACACCGCATGCTCCCGGCTCGATCCGCAGCCGAAATTCGGCCCGACCACCATGAAACTCGCGCCTTGCCAGGCCGGTTGATTGAGCACGAATTCAGGATTAGGCGAACCATCTGCCAAGAACCGCAAATCAAAAAACAACCCACGATCCAGCCCGGCGCGGTCGATGCCCTTGAGGAACTGCTTGGGCATGATCACGTCAGTATCGATATTGGCCGCGAGCATCGGCGCGGCTTTGCCGCTGACCTGGGTGAAGGGTTGCTGGCTCATGCGCGTTCTCCAAAGTGGCGAATATCGGTCAGGCGCCCGGTGATCGCGGCGGCGGCGACCATCGCCGGGCTCATCAAATGCGTGCGCGCTCCGGCGCCCTGGCGGCCTTCAAAATTGCGGTTGGTGCTGGAGGCGCAGCGGTCACCCGGCGCGAGCACGTCGTCGTTCATCGCCAGGCACATCGAGCAGCCGGACTGGCGCCATTCGAACCCGGCGTCGATAAAGATCGCCGCCAGGCCTTCGGCTTCAGCCTGATCGCGCACTTCGGTGGAACCGGGCACGATCATCGCCCGCACATGTTCGGCAACGTGTTTGCCGCGCACCACGCTGGCGGCATCGCGCAAGTCTTCAATGCGCGCGTTGGTGCAGGAACCGATAAAGGCGTGGCTGATGACGATGTCACTCAGCGGCATGCCGGCCTCCAGGCCCATGTAGTTCAGGGCGCGGCGCATGTCTTGGCGCAGGATCAGGTCGCTGACGTCTTGCGGATCAGGAACTCGCGCGCCGATGGGCGAGGCTTGATCGGGGCTGGTGCCCCAAGTGACCATCGGTTCCAGAGCGCTGGCGTCCAGATAAACCTCGCGGTCGAATTGCGCATCCGCATCGCTGTGCAAGTTGCGCCACTGCTCGACGGCGCGGTCCCACAACTCGCCTTTCGGTGCGCGGGGTTTGTCCTTGAGGTAGGCGAAGACTTTCTCGTCCGGCGCCATGAATGCGCCGCGAGCCCCCGCCTCCACTGCCATGTTGCAGATGGTCATGCGCGCCTCGACACTCAGGGCATCGATGGTCGAGCCGCGAAATTCGATGGCGTAACCGGTGGCGCCGGATGCGCCGATCTGGCCGATCAACGCCATGATCACGTCCTTGGAGGTCAGCCCGCTGGCCAGTTCGCCGTCCACGGTCACGCGCATGCTTTTCAGGCGTTTGTAGACCAGGGTCTGGGAGGCCAGCAGGTGCTCGATTTCCGAGGTGCCGATGCCGAAACCGAAAGCGCCGAGGGCACCATAGGTGGTGGTGTGGCTGTCACCGGCCGCGATCACCATGCCCGGCAGAATGAAACCCTGCTCCGGGGCGATCACGTGTTCGATGCCCTGGCGCTTGTCGAGGATGTCCAGCAACTCGATGCCGAAGTCCCGGCAGTTTTCAGCCAGGTACGACACCTGCCGCGCCCCGCCGGCATCCGGCATCGCGGCGATGCGCACAGGGGCGGTGGGGTTGACGTGATCGACCACGGCCAACGCGGTTTCCGGGCGCCAGACCTCGCGTTTGGCCTCGCGCAAACCGCTAAAGGCTTGCGGGCTGGTGTATTCGTTAATGACCTGGCGATCGATGTACAACAGGACGTGGCCCTGGTCATCGAGGCGACACACCGTGTGGGCATCGATGTGTTTGTCGTAGAGGGTTCTTGCTGGGGTCATGGAAGTACTCGCTCAAAGGACGGTACGCGGCAGGCGTCTGGGTTCCATCATAGGGAGCGGGGGTTGGCCATCAATGGCTGGAGAGTGATCCCGTGAACCATGGTTCGTGTTGAATCGCGCTCCCGAGTGAACACATATCCCCCTGTGGGAGCGGGCTTGCTCGCGAAAGCGGTGGGTCAGGCAAAGTGATGCTGACTGACACGACGCCTTCGCGAGCAAGCCCGCTCCCACAAGGGATCAGGGTAATTAGTGAACGCGAAACATTTACTTTCATATAAGCCTTCGGGATTTTCATTGCTCATCCGTCTTATTTAGATGCAGTCAGGCCGCGTAGGCAAAAGCCACGGCCGGGCTTTTCGAGGACCCTCACGCTGCGAAGCCCGCAGTAGAGGTCCCTTCATCGAAACAAGACCTTTAATCATGTCGAAGAAATCCCGCTCCAAACTCTGGTTTCTCGTCCATAGCTGGCTGGCGTTGCCGATCTGGTTTTTCGTGTTGATCGTCTGCGTCACCGGGACCCTGGCCGTTGTCAGCCAGGAAATCGTCTGGCTGGCCAACCCGCAAATGCGCGCCAGCCCACCGTCGGACGATGCGCCGCGACTCAGTTATGACCAGGTCCTCGCGGCCCTCAAGCAAGCCGAACCCCTGACCCTGGTGCAATCGATCAAGCGCCCCGACGAATCGCACTTCGCCCTCGACGTGAGCGTCAGCTATCCCGACGGGCGCTCGACGACGGTCTACGTCAACCCGTACACCGGGGTGATCCAGGGCGTTGCGCCCACGTTCAACTTCAAACAATTCACCCGCGCCTTGCATGGCTGGTGGCTGGTGCCGTTCACCAATGGCTACAGCTGGGGCTGGTACCTGGTGTCGTTCCTCGGCTTGCCGCTGCTGGTTTCTTTGATCACTGGTCTGGTGGTCTACAAGAAATTCTGGAAAGGCTTCTTCAAGCCAACCCTGCGCTTTCGTCACGGGGCGCGGATTTTCTGGGGCGACTTTCACCGCCTCAGCGGCATCTGGTCGATCTGGTTCATCGCCGTGATTTCCATCACCGGCCTGTGGTTCTTGATTGAAGCCCTGCTGTACGACAACCAGATCTCCATCTCCAGCGAGCCGGTCATTCCCGCCATGTCCCGCGAAGCGGTGCCGCTCTCCGCTGACGGCTCGCCGCCACCGCGCATCGATCTGGATCGCGCGATTGAGATCGCCATGCAGAAAATTCCCGGGCTCGAAGCCAGTTTTGTCAGCCTGCCGGGCAATGGCTACAGCCACCTCGACATCGGTGGTCGCGGTTGGTATCCGTTGATGTTCCAGACCGCGACGATCAACCCGTACAACGGTGAAATCGCCGCCTCGCGGTTGCTCTCGGACCGCACCGCCCTGGAGTTCGTCACAGAGTCCATGCGACCGCTGCACACCGGGGATTTCGGAGGGCTGTGGATCAAGTTGATCTGGTTCTTCTTCGGCCTGGTGCTGAGCATGATGGTGCTGAGCGGCCTGCTGATCTGGACCAAGCGCACCGCCCTGGCCACCGCCAACGCGCTCAAGCGCAGCGAAAAGAAACAGCGCACCGCCACGGCGCAATCAAGCATTAGCCGCGAAACCTCGGAGGCCAGCCTGTGAGCAAAGTCACCGCCGCCCCACAACCGCCGCGCCTGAGTGTGTTCTGGCGCAGATGGCGTTTCCACTTGAACATCCTGTTGCTGCTGATCCCCTTGGGTTTCATGCCCAAATACTTCAGCGAAGCCTCGCTGCTTCGCGGTGACAGCGGCCTGGGCGAACGCGAAATCGGCGAGATTCAGGTCGGCCCTTGGAGTATGCGTCTGGCCGAACTTCGCGACGAAGCACCGCGCCCGGACGGCCCCGCCAGTCACCTGAAAAACTTCAACGCCGCCCTGTGCAACGCCTGTGTCGAACAGGTCAAGGCCACCTACCTGCGCATCGGTAAACCGCGCAGCCTGCGCGCCGCCGGGGTGATTTTCTTCGGCACGCCGTACCGCATGGGCGCCTCGTTGCCGGTGCCGGTCAAGACCCCGGCCGACGCCGAACTGTGGATCACCATGGAAGGCTGGGACGGCAGCATGCATCAGGCCTCGATCCCCCTGAGCCAGGCATCCCCGGCCACCATCGCCTGGCTGAACAAACAAGGAGGCAAACCATGATCATCCTTTTCCGCCCGCTGCGCGTCGCGCTGCTGGTGCTCGGCGCCGGCTTCAGTGCGAGCGCCCTGGCCCATAACCCGATGTGCGAATGCAAGGCCGTCGACGCCGAGCAAATCAAATGCACCGGCGGTTTCTCCGATGGCAGCGGCGCACCGGGAGTGACCCTGGACGTGATCGGCTACGACGAAACCATCCTCGTGCCGGGCAAGCTAGGCGCCGATTCGACGCTGGTGTTCAAGAAACCCGCCGCCGAGTTCTATGTGCTGTTCGACGCCGGTCCCGGCCACGTAGTCGAGATCGACCAAGCCGACATTGAGGCGCCCTGAACATGAGTACACCTACTACCCAAGTCGTGCGCCCGGCGGGTGCCGGTCATGAAACCCTGTATGTACTGCTGTTGTGCCTGATGATCCTTGCGGTGGCCGGCTCGGTGGTCGCCTGGCGCCACGAATCCCAGGACGTGAGCACTGTCAGCAGCCATCAACTGGATGCGCGCCGCGACCTGAGCGCTTCCGAGCAAGGCATCTATGCCGATCTGCGGGTGACCCTGGACGAGATTCACTTGCTGCGCCAGGAGCAAACCACGCTGCCGACGCCTGAAGCGCTGGCCGAGGAAGGCTTCGCGCCGTTTGCACAGGACGCCAGTTCCGTCAGTCGCGGTGGCCATGCGTGGCAGTTGCTCAGCGCCAAGGCCTATTTAGGCCAGAGCCAGGCGCCGAGCGTGGCCGGTTCGTTCCTGATGCGTTTGACCGCTGACGACGATGCACCGGACGTCTGGCTCAATCGCGGCAAAACCCTCGCTACGCCGACTGACCTGACTGACGCCGCGCTGGAAAGCGCTGGCTGGCAACAGATTGTCGCGCAATTCGATGCCGGCGTGACCCGCCAGCATCGGCACTGACCCCTCGCCTTCACCCGAGAGAAGACCGCTTTCCCATGCCTATTTCATCTCAACGCTCGTTTTTGCGCCTGCTGCTGGTCGGCCTGTGCGCCTTGCTGCTGGCACCGTTGGCCAGCGCCGATCAGGCCAAGCGCCTGCGTATCGGCATCACCCTGCACCCTTATTACAGCTACGTGGCCAACATCGTCGGCGACAAGGCCGAAGTGGTGCCGCTGATCCCGGCCGGTTTCAACCCCCACGCCTATGAGCCGCGCGCTGAGGACATCAAGCGCATCAGCGGGCTGGACGTGATCGTGCTCAATGGCGTCGGGCATGACGACTTCGCCGACCGCATGATTGCCGCCAGCGAAACCCCGAACATCCCGGTGATCGAAGCCAACGAAAACGTGCCACTGCTCGCTGCTACTGGCACCGCCGCGCGCGGTGCCGGCAAAGTGGTCAACCCGCACACCTTCCTGTCGATCAGCGCCTCGATTGCCCAGGTCAACAACATCGCCCGGGAACTCGGCAAGCTCGACCCGGACAACGCCAAGACCTACACCCAGAACGCCCGCGCCTACGGCAAACGCCTGCGGCAGATGCGCGCCGATGCCCTGGCCAAACTGACCCAGGCGCCGAACGCCGAACTGCGGGTGGCCACGGTCCACGCGGCCTACGACTATCTGCTGCGCGAGTTTGGCCTGGAAGTAACGGCGGTGGTCGAACCGGCCCACGGCATCGAACCGAGCCCGAGCCAGTTGAAGAAAACCATCGATCAACTGCGCGAACTCGACGTGAAAGTGATCTTCTCGGAGATGGATTTCCCGTCCACCTACGTCGACACCATCCAGCGTGAATCCGGCGTGAAGCTGTATCCGCTGTCTCACATCTCGTACGGCGAATACACCGCCGACAAGTATGAAAAGGAAATGACCGGCAACCTCAACACTGTGGTGCGGGCGATTCAGGAGTCGGGGTCATGACGGCGAAAGAAAGCATTCACTCGAATACCCCCGAATCCCCTGTGGGAGCGGCGGTGCGACGATTCGACTTGCTCGCGAATGCGGTGGATCAGTCAACATTGATGTCGACTGACACGACGCCTTCGCGAGCAAGCCCGCTCCCACAGGTTTCCGGTCCGACTCTGGATTTTGCGGAGGTCAGCCTGACGCTGGGTCGCACGACGATCCTCGATAAGGTCACCTTTACCGTTCAGCCTGGCACCGTGCATGCCCTGGTCGGCCCGAACGGTGGCGGCAAGAGTTCGCTGATCAAGACTCTGCTCGGGCAGATGCCGCACCAGGGTCGCCTGAGCCTGCAATGGCCCGGCGAGCCCGGCACCATCGGCTACGTGCCGCAAGCGCTGGAGTTTGATCGTGGCCTGCCAATGACCGTCGACGATTTCATGGCCGCCATGTGTCAGCGGCGCCCGGCGTTTCTCGGCTTGAGCAAGCATTACGCCGTCGCGATTGGTGAAGCGCTGGAACGGGTTGGCATGCAGGACAAACGCAAGCGCCGCATGGGTGCGTTGTCCGGTGGTGAACGCCAACGGGTGTTGCTGGCCCAAGGGCTGATTCCGGCGCCGCAACTGCTGGTGCTCGACGAACCGATGTCGGCCCTTGATGAAGCCGGCATCCAGGTGTTCGAACGGCTGCTCGAGGACTGGCGCCAGAGCGGCATCACCGTGCTGTGGATCGAGCATGACCTGGAAGCGGTCGGGCGTCTGGCGGACCGGGTTACCGGGCTCAATCGCCGGGTGCTGTTCGACGCCACGCCGCAACAGGCGCTAACCCCGGAACGTCTGCTGACCCTGTTCTCGACCCATCCACGGAGCGCTGTCTGATGAGTTACGAAGCCTTTCGTTTAATGGTCCAGGGCTGGGCCTCTTCAGGTTATTTGCCGGAAGCGCTGGCCTATGGATTTGTGGTGAATGCGCTGCTCGCCGGATTGCTGATCGGCCCGGTGCTCGGTGGTCTGGGCACGCTGGTGGTGGTCAAGCGTTTCGCGTTTTTCTCCGAAGCGGTAGGTCACGCGGCGCTGACCGGTGTGGCCATCGGCATCCTGCTCGGCGAACCTTATACCGGTCCATATGGCAGCCTGTTTGGTTACTGTTTGCTGTTCGGCATCTTGCTCAACTACCTGCGCAACCGCACCGGCCTGGCGCCGGACACGCTGATCGGGGTGTTCCTCTCCGTGTCGCTGGCACTGGGGGCGAGCCTGCTGTTGATTCTGGCGGGCAAGATCAACGTGCACATTCTGGAAAACGTGCTGTTCGGTTCGGTGCTGACGGTCAACGGCAATGACTTGCTGGTGTTGGCCATCGTCGGTTCGTTGGTGATGGCCCTCGCCCTGCCGCTGTACAACCGCATCATGCTCGCCAGTTTCAACCCGCAACTGGCGGCGGTGCGCGGGGTGGCGGTGAAGACTCTGGATTATCTGTTCGTGATTCTGGTGACCCTGATCACCGTCGCGGCGGTGAAAGTCATCGGCGCGATCCTGGTGGGTGCCTTGCTGGTGATTCCGGCGGCGGCCGCGCGGTTACTCAGCCAGTCGCTGAAGGGGTTTTTCTGGTGCTCGGTGGCGATTGCGACGGTCAGCACCCTGTGCGGGATTCTGGCGCCGATTGTTTTCGACCTGCCGATCCCGTCCGGTGCCGCGATCATTCTGGTGGCCGGTATCGCCTTCGCCCTCTCCGCCATCGCGCGCGGTGTCGTTCCAAGTCTGAAAGGGAATCTCGGATAAATGTCTTTTACTTTGCGTCAATTGAGCCTGGCCGTGGCCCTGTGCGGGACAGCTTCTTTCAATGCGCTGGCCGGCGACAACTTCGAACCGATGCGCCTGGTGGCCAATCACGGGGTCGGTAATACCGCCCTGTTCGCCTCGTCGTCAGCGCATAAAATGCTGGTACTGGCGTCACTGCCGGTGACCTATGGACTGGGCAGCGTGTTGCTGGAAGGCACCGATGTCGCCATCGAGCGCGCGGCACCGGCCAACCTGCCCGGTACGCGACAGACCGCTTACTTCACCGGGCGTGGCGCGGCGGAACTGAGCAAACTGGCGACCGACGCTGATGCGGTAATTGGCATCCGCTCGTTGTGGCCGGACGATCCGCTGTACCCGAACGCGCGTCGCAGCAATATCCGCATCATCGAAATCGACGCCGCCCGCCCGGTGGACGGCGCCCTGGCCGGCATCGCTGTGCAGCCGGGCAACAAGGTCGATGGTTTGAACAGTCAGCCATGGTTTTCCAGCAACAACATGGGGCGCATGGCCGACGTGATGGCCGCCGACCTGGTGCGCCTGGCCCCCGAAGCCAAGCCGAAAATCGAAGCCAACCTGGCGGCGCTCAAGCAGCGTTTGCTCAAGCTCAGCGCCGACAGCGAAGCGCGGCTGGCCAGCGTTGATAACCTGACGGTGCTGAGCCTGAGTGATCACTTCGGCTACCTGGTCGGCGGGCTCAACCTGGAACTGGTCGGCCTCGATTCTCGGCCGGATGCCGAGTGGACACCTGAAGCGCTCAAGCAATTGGGCGCGACGCTCAAGGACAATGACGTGGCGGTGGTGTTGCACCATCGCCAGCCGTCCGAGGCGTTGAAAGCAGTGATCAGCGAGGCCGGCAGCCGCTTGGTGGTGTTGAACACCGACGGTGCGGACCCGGTGGCCGAGCTGGAGGGGAATGTGGATTTGCTGATCAAGGGGTTGAGTGGGGCATAACGTCAGTTAGTCCGCGTTATCGTTCTTCGCGAGCAAGCCCGCTCCCACATTGGAATGCGTTCCCCTGTGGGAGCGGGCTTGCTCGCGAAGACGGCCTGACAGACAACACAAATCCCAGGCAAAAAAAAACCGCTGACCGTTATCGGTTCAGCGGTTTTTTTATGGGCGATGACTTCAGTGAGCCACTGCCGCCTGCTCTTCCATCTTCTGACGCAAGCTCAGCGGACGCATGTCGGTCCAGGTTTCTTCGATATAGGCCAGGCATTCTTTCTTCAGGCCGCTCTTGCCCACGGTGCGCCAGCCTTGTGGCACGGCTTTGTAGTCAGGCCAGATCGAGTATTGCTCTTCGTGGTTGACCACGACCTGAAAGAGGATGTCCTCGCGGTCGAATACTGACGTCATGCTATCTCTCCATCGTTGTAGGGGTGGGCTGCACGGCGCGTGCAGCCGGTATGTAGAAGGAACGTTCGAGGCGCCGGAAAATTTAGAGGCTGGCGATAGCTGCCGCCAACGCACGGCCGAAAATCTCCGCGACCCGGTCGATTTCAGCGGCGGTGATCACCAGCGGCGGCAGGAAGCGCACCACCGCGCCATGTCGACCGCCCAGTTCGAGGATCAAGCCGCGCTTGAGGCATTCGCGTTGCACCAGCGGCGCCAGGCGACCGAATGCCGGGGGATGACCTTGCACGTCCGGCGTGCCCGTCGGATCGACCAGTTCGACGCCAAGCATCAGGCCACGACCACGAATGTCCCCCAGTTGCGGGAAGTCCCGCTGCAGGATGCGCAGATGTTCGCTCAGGCGTTCGCCCATGGCAGCGGCGTGTTCGCAGACATTGTTGTCTTTCAGGTAACGCATCACCGCCGAGCCGGCGGCCATGGCCATCTGATTACCACGGAAGGTCCCGGCGTGGGCGCCCGGCAGCCAGGTGTCGAGCCAGTCGCGATAAACCACCACCGCCAGCGGCAGACTGCCACCGATAGCCTTGGACAGCACCACCACGTCCGGAATGATCCCGGCGTGTTCGAAGGCAAACATCTTGCCGGTGCGGGCAAAACCGCTCTGGATTTCATCGACGATCAGCGCCACGCCGGCCTGCTCGGTGATGCGCCGCAAGCCGCGTAGCCAGTCGAGGTCCGCCGGAATCACCCCGCCCTCGCCCTGCACCACTTCGACGATTACCGCCGCCGGCAATTGCACGCCGGCCTCCGGGTCATTGAGCAGGTTTTCCAGGTAGTTGAGGTTGACCTGCACGCCTTGCGCGCCACCGAGGCCGAACGGGCAGCGGTAATCGTAGGGATAAGGCATGAACTGCACGCCGCTGCTGAGCAGTGCGCCCAAGGGCTTTTTCGGCCCCAGGCTGCCCATCAGGCTCAACGCGCCCTGGCTCATGCCGTGATAACCGCCCTGGAACGACAGCACAGTGCTGCGCCCGGTGGCGGTACGCACCAATTTAAGCGCGGCTTCCACGGCGTCGGTGCCGGTGGGGCCGCAGAATTGAATCTTGGCTTCCGCCGCCAATGCCGGCGGCAGCAGACCGAACAAGTCCTGGACGAACTGATCCTTGACCGGCGTCGTCAGGTCGAGGGTGTGCAGCGGCAGTTCATCGGTCAGCACTTGCTGGATCGCTTCGATCACCACCGCATGGTTGTGCCCCAGGGCCAGGGTCCCGGCACCGGCCAGGCAATCGATGAAACGGCGGCCCTCGACGTCTTCGACATAAATGCCCTTGGCGCGCTTGAGCGCCAAGGGAATGCGCCGCGGGTAGCTGCGGGCATTCGATTCCTGCTGGCTCTGACGGGCCAGCAACGGCGATTCGTTGAACTGGTAAAGCGTCTCGGCAGGCGTCGGGGCAACCCGGGCCGGCTGATCTTCGATAAGGCTGGTAGCGACTGACATCTCTCGACCCCTCAATACGCTGTTGATAGTGACCAAAACTGCACACCGGGCAGGTGCGCGTTCCGGTCACGGGGCGCACTTGCAGGTTTTCCTGTTCTGGAAACGCATCAGGGGCGTGAGGATTTAGACCCGCGCTCAGCTTTCTATGAAGGTGGCGCCAGCATCTTGTGCATCGGAATGGCATACAGCCCCGCCACGCTGAAGGTTTCCGCGCAGGCGCGATAACCCAGATGCCGATAAAAGGCTTCGCTGGTGCGGGTGCTGTTGAGTCGGGCCTGGGGCAAGTCCCGGGCACGCAACCAGGCTTCCAGGTCACGGATCAAGGCCTGCCCGGCGCCACGGCGAAACCATTCCGGTTGCACGTAGCAGAAGGCGATCTTGCCACTGCTCGCGGCCATGGCGACGCCGATCGGCTTGTCGTGGAGCAACGCGATATTCAGGTAAAGCCGTTGGTCGGTCAGCCAGGCGTGAATGTGGTCGGCGGTCTTGTTGTGGGTCCAGGCGGCAACGATTTTCGCGTCGTTGCGGTGGTCGAGGGCGCAACCAACCCGGATCGAACGTTCGACGATCCGGCTGATAATGCCGACGTCGGCAGGGGTTGCCTTGCAGATGAGCAGGGGTGCATCCATGGCGCTGATACCTCAATCCATTGAGTCAAAGCTGCCGGGAAGATAGCGCCGGTTTGGGCCGGAATGCCAATGGAGAGAGGTTACATTTGATGTGCAACACAGATCCCCTTGTGGGAGCGGGCTTGCTCGCGAAAGCGGTGGGTCAGTCAACATTGATGTCGACTGACACGCCCTCTTCGCGAGCAAGCCCGCTCCCACAGGGGTTTTGTGGTGTTTGTCAGACCGTTTGCAGGGGCATGGTCAGTTCGACCCGCAACCCGTCCGGGCGGCTGTCGAAGTGCAACGTGCACGCACAACGCTGAACAATCGCCTGGACAATCGCCAGCCCCAAGCCGCAACCGGTGCTCTGGCCGTTGCGCCAGAAACGTTGGGTCAGGTGTTGCAGGTCATCTGCGGCAATCCCCGGACCATGGTCGCGGACCACGAAGCGCACGCGGTTGCCGGTGGTTTCCAGGCTCAACTCCACGGCCCCGTCGCTGGGGGTATGGCGCAGAGCGTTATCCAGCAGGTTGCGCAGCGCGGCAATCGACAGCACCGCAGGCATTTGCACCGGAGCAGCCGAACACTTGGTCGGCGGTTGAAACTTGATGCGCTGGCGATCACCACTGGCGGCGTCCTGAATCGCCAGTTTTGCCACTTGCTCGGCGCTGCATTGCACGCCGTCATCGAACGACAAACTGCCCTCGACCCGTGCCAGCAATAACAACTGTTCAAGGGTGCGATGCAAGCGATCAGCGCCCTCTTCGGCCCGGGCCAGGGATTGATCCCGCGCCGCGCCATCGGTCATGCGCGCCACTTGCAGGTGGGTCTTGATCGCGGTCAGCGGGCTGCGCAACTCGTGTGCGGCGTCGCCGGTCAGGCGGCGTTCGCGCTCGATGGTCCGGCCGATGCGCTGGAACAGCTGATTCTGCGTGTCGAGCAACGGTTGCAACTCGCTGGGCAGCGGCTGGATCTGCAACGGTTCGAGAGAATCTGCACTGCGGCGCATCAAGGCATCGCGCATGCGATTGAGCGGCGCCAGGCCCTGGCCGATCCCCAGCCAGAGCAGGCACAGACACCCGAGCAACGCCACACCCACCGGCACCGAAGCGGCCAGCAGGATCGACATGTTCAGGGCTTCGCGCTCGATCTGCCGGTCCGCCGTGGTGATCCGCAGATCGCCGCGCGCCAGGGTAAAACTGCGCCACGGCGCGCCATCGATCATCTGGTCATGGAAGCCCATTTTCTCGGCTTCTAGGGTTTGTTGCGGGTCGGTGTGACTGCGCGCGAGGATTTCTCCACGCAATGAACTGACCTGGCAAGCCATGCCGCCGGGGACGTTCAATTGCTCGGCGCTGAAATGCGTGCCCTCGCCCTTGGTCGGCAGCGCCGGCAATTGCTCCATCAGGCCGGCGACCATGCGCGCCGAGGCGACCAGGCGCTGGTCGAGGGAAAACATCATCTGGTTACGCAGGTCGCTGAGCATCCAGGCTGCCGCCAGGGCCCAGATCAGCGCAAACGCGGCGCCGAGGGTCAGGCTCAGGCGCAAACGCAGGCTCATCACTTCGATTGATCTCCACCGTCCGCCGGCCCGAGGCGATAGCCCAGGCCACGCACCGTTTCGACGATGCCATTGCCGAGTTTACGCCGCAGGTGATGGATATGAACGTTGAGCGCGTTGCTTTCCAGTTCATCGTTGAAACCGTAGACGCTGTCCTTCAATTGCTCGGTGGACAACACCCGACCACGGTTGTGCAACAAGGCCTGCAACAGCGATTGCTCGCGACGCGACAGGTCCACCGGTTGGCCGGCGAGCATGGTTTCGCGGCTGCTCGGGTCGTACGTCAGGGCGCCGTGCTCGATCAGGTTGACGCTACGCCCCGCCACCCGGCGCAGCAACGTGTGCAGGCGCGCGGCGAGTTCTCGCAGGTCGAAAGGTTTGAGCAGGTAATCGTCGGCACCGGCCTGCAGGCCATCGACCCGATCGGTGACCGAATCCCGCGCAGTGAGGATCAGCACTGGCGTCTCCAGACCGTTATGCCGCAACTGCTGCAACAGCTTGAGTCCGTCCTCGTCCGGCAAGCCGAGGTCGAGCACCATGACGTCGAACTCGGCGACCTTGAGCATCGCCCGCGCAGCGGAAGCCGTGGCCACATGCTCCACGGTCAGGCCTTGGGCGGTGAGGCCGGCGACGATGCCGCTGGCGATCAACTCGTCGTCTTCGCAAACCAGTACGTGCATGGAAAGCCCCGTAGAAAAAAGCTGATTAGGCCGTTGGCCGATTAAGCGGACATTATGCCCCGATCACCGGCGCCACAAGGCCATGGCGGTTAATCATCGGTTAATCGCCGCCCACCATTGTGCAACTCACTTGCACCGGGACAAGGCTTACCCATGCGTCGACTGTTTTTCCTCTTTGCTCTCTTGATCTCGGGTCTGGCCCAGGCAGGGACCAATCCGTTCGAGACCAAACCGGATTTCCTCCCCGTCGAGCAGGCATTCGTTTTCACGTCAGAACGTCTGGACTCCGGTGAAACCCAGCTGTTCTGGCAGATCGCCGACGGTTATTACCTGTATCAGAAACGCCTGAAATTCGACGGCCTTGCCCCGGATCAGCAGCCGGTGCTGCCGGCGGGCGAGTCCCACAGCGATGAGTTCTTCGGTGAACAGCAGGTCTATCGCCAAGGCCTGGAATTGAAGATCCCGGCCGGTGCCACGGGTCAGATCAAAGTTGGTTTCCAGGGCTGTGCGGATGCTGGATTGTGTTATCCGCCACAGACCAAAATCGTCGACCTGGGCAACAGCAGCGCGACGAACACAACTATCAATGAAGCACCGGACCAGGCCCTGGCCAGCAACCTGCAACAGCGGGCGCTGGGTTGGAGTTTGCTGGTGTTCTTCGGGCTCGGCCTGCTGCTGGCCTTTACGCCTTGCACCTTGCCGATGCTGCCGATCCTCGCCGGTTTGATCGTCGGCAGCGGCGCCACGCCCAAACGTGGTTTTGCCCTGGCCAGCAGCTATGTGATCTGTATGGCGCTGGTGTATGCGGCGATGGGTGTGCTCGCATCGCTGCTGGGGGCGAACCTCCAGGCGCTGCTGCAAAATCCGTGGTTGCTGGGCAGTTTCGCGGCGATCTTCGTGCTGCTGGCGCTGCCGATGTTTGGCTTCTTCGAGCTGCAATTGCCAGTGGCGCTGCGGGATCGACTGGAAAACGTCTCGCGCAATCAACGCGGCGGCAGTCTGATCGGCGCTGGCGTGCTCGGGGCCTTGTCCGGTTTGTTGGTCGGCCCATGCATGACCGCGCCACTGGCCGGCGCCCTGCTCTACATCGCACAGAGTGGTAACGCGCTGCATGGCGGGCTGATTCTGTTCGCCATGGGCATCGGCATCGGTGTGCCGCTGTTGCTGTTGGTGACCGTCGGCAACCGCTTCCTGCCCAAGCCCGGCGCGTGGATGAACCTGCTCAAAGGCGTGTTCGGTTTCCTGTTCCTGGCTACGGCGTTGCTGATGCTGCGCCCAGTGCTGGATCAATCCTTGTGGATCGGCCTGTGCGGCGCCCTGCTGCTGATCGCCGCCTACAGCGCCTGGAAGCAATCCGAAGGTTTCGGCCGCGTCGCCCAGTTGTTCGGCGCCAGCGCGTTGTTGCTCGGGATCTGGGGCAGCCTGCTGATGGTCGGTGCGGCCGGGGGCAGCGATGACCTGTTCAAGCCGTTGCAGGTGTACACCGCATCCAATACAAACAATGCCGCAAATCCGGTCGGTCACGAGGCCTTCACCACGCTCAAGGACCCCGTCGCCCTGCAACGGGAACTCGACGATGCCCAGGCTCAGGGCCAATGGGTGCTGCTGGATTACTACGCCGACTGGTGCGTGTCGTGCAAGGTCATGGAAAAACAGGTCTTCGCCAAACCGCAGGTCCTCGACGCCCTGAAAGACGTACGCTTGCTACGGCTGGACGTGACCACCGACAATGCCGCCAGTCGCGAGCTGCTCGGCCGTTACAAAGTGCCGGGGCCGCCCAGTCTGTTGTGGATCGGTGCCGATGGCAGCGAACGCCGCAGCCAGCGCATCACCGGTGAGGTGGATGCCGAGACTTTCCTGCAACGCTGGACCACCACCCGAGATGCCCGTTAATGCTGACCTTTACCCTCGGCACCTTTGCCATCGCGCTTAATCACCTGCTGCTGATCAGTGCCCTGGCGCTGGCCACTTTTGTTGGTTGGCGGGTGGCCAAGCGTGGCGGCGAGAACCCCGAGTCGGTGCTGTTCAGCCTGTTTCTGCTAGGCATGCTGGCGGCGCGGATCAGTTTCGTGATCGCCTACTGGGCGCACTACCGCAACGATCCGTGGCAAATCATCGACCTGCGCGATGGCGGTTTTCTCGCCTGGCCGGGGGTGATCGTGCTGGTGCTGGCGGCGTTGTTTCGCGGCTGGCGCCGGCCGGGTCTGCGCCGGCCTCTGGGTTTCGGCGTCGGCAGCGGCGTGCTGTTCTGGTTGCTGGCGACGTTCTCCCTGAGCCTTTACGAACAAGGCACGCGCCTGCCGGAAATCACCTTGCGCAATGCCGCTGGCGAAACCGTGCAACTGGCGGACTATCAGGGCGGCCCGCTGGTGATCAATCTTTGGGCGACCTGGTGCCCACCGTGTCGCCGGGAAATGCCGGTACTGGAAAACGCCCAGCAACATCGCCCGGACCTGACCTTCCTGTTCGTCAACCAGGCCGAAAGCATGCAAAGCGTCAGCACCTTCCTGGAAACCCAGGGGCTGAGCCTGTCCAACGTGCTGTTCGATGGCAGCGGCCGTTTGGGTCAGGCCGTCGGCTCCATGGCCTTGCCGACTACGCTGTTCTATAGCCACGACGGTCGCCTGCTGGGTAGCCATCTGGGCGAATTGTCCGAAGCCAGCCTGGCCCGTGCCCTGGAAAACTTCGACACCCCCACTCCTGCCGCACCGGCCACCTCTGCAAGGAAATTGCCATGCCCCGCCTCCGCCACCTGCTGACGCTGACCCTGGGTGCAGCCCTGCTGCACTTGCCGTCGGCGCAGGCCGCTGAAGAATTGCCCGAGGCGATCAAGAAGATCGAAGCCAAGGGCGCGAAGATCGTCGGCCAGTTCGACGCACCGGACGGTTTGCGCGGTTACGCGGCGCAATACCAGAACCGCGGCATCGCGCTGTACCTGACCCCGGGCGGCAAGCACGTGCTGCTCGGCAACCTGTACGACGCCGACGGCAATGACCTCAGCAGCGCGCCGTTGCAGAAACTGGTCTACGCGCCAATGTCCAAGGAAGTCTGGGGCAAGATGGAAGCGAGCAACTGGATCGGCGACGGCAACAAGGATGCGCCGCGCGTGGTGTACCTGTTCAGCGACCCGAACTGCCCGTACTGCAACATGTTCTGGGAACAGGCGCGGCCATGGGTCAAGTCGGGCAAAGTACAGTTGCGGCACATCATGGTCGGCATCATCCGCGAAGACAGCCCCGGCAAATCCGCCGCGCTGCTCGCTGCCAAAGACCCGAGCAAAGCCCTGGAAGACCACGAAAAATCCGGCAAGGAAAGCTCGCTTAAAGCGATGAAAGACGTGCCACCGGCGATCCAGGCGAAACTGGCGGCGAACATGCAGTTGATGGAAGACCTGGAGTTGCAGGCGACCCCGGCGATTTTCTACATGGATGACAAGGGTGAGCTGCAGCAACAGCAAGGCGCGCCGTCGCCGGACAAGTTGGTGAAGATTCTCGGGCCTAAGTGACCTTACTGGCCTCTTCGCGGGCAAGCCTCGCTCCTACAGGTTCACGCTGTCTGTGGGAGCGGGCTTACCCGCGAAGGCGTCAGAACGATCGACTAATTCCTCTCAGCCAAGAACCCCAACAAAGCCTCCGTCACAAACCCGGGATTCTCCAGATTGGAGATATGCCCCGCCTCCGGCACCAGCACACACGGGCAACCAATCAACTCGGCCATTTCCCGTGCTTCCGACGGCGGTCGCGGCTTGTCCTGATCGCCACACA
The DNA here is from genome assembly GCF_024296925.1 of Pseudomonas nunensis. NCBI lineage: Bacteria > Pseudomonadati > Pseudomonadota > Gammaproteobacteria > Pseudomonadales > Pseudomonadaceae > Pseudomonas > Pseudomonas nunensis. The sequence continues at coordinate 1,085,775 of NZ_CP101125.1, read as the reverse complement.
TCACCAGCGTGGTGTCAGGATTCAGCTCGCCCAGACGCGGCAACAAATCATCCCGCCCAAACGTAATCCGTCCCATCGGCACGATGCTCTCGCGCAGACGTTCCGCCGGCAGCGCTGCCAATGACGCGCGGAAGTCCTGATACAGCGCCGACTGCGGATCGATGCCTGGCCGGAAGAAGATCGGCACCACGATGTCCAGCAACTGCGGCGAGATCACGCCGGTGTCTTCGATCTGTTTGAACAGCGAGAAATAGTATTGGCGAGTCGGCTCGGGTTCGACGCCGACGTAGGTATCCATCAGCACCAGGCCGTTGAGCCGTTGCGGTGCGGACAGCGCCAGACGCACGCCCCACATGCCTCCGACGGACAGACCGACCAGCGTGACGCGGTCGATGTCCAGATGATCGAGCAGCGCCAGGGCCTGGCGAGCGATGTCATCCAGCGATGTAGTGCCTTCGGGTAGTTGACCTGATTGGCCGTGGCCCCAGAGGTCCAGGGCAATCACCCGGTAGTGCTGCGACAGCGCGGCAATCTGCGGCGCCCACATGGCCTGGTCCCACAGGTAACTGCCGGCCAGCAGTACGGCCGGGCCAGTGCCTTGGTCGATGTAGTGCAGGGATTGTCCGTCTATTGTTGCGAAGGGCATCAGCTGTCTCCTCACCAAAAATGGAGCGGGAAGACTGGGCTGCCGGGGCTCGGCAGTCAACCTTATGGTGTTTGTGCCGGCCCTTTCGCGAGCAAGCCCGCTCCCACAGGGGAATGCGATCACCTGTGGGAGCGGGCTTGCTCGCGAAGAGGCCAGAACAAACGCTAGAGAACTACAACCCCTCCAACTCCGCCATCAGATCATTCAATCGATCGACCTTCTCCTCGGTCATGTCATTCGCCGCCAACCCGTCGATGTACTCGGCCAACTCTTCCACCGTACTGCACTCGAACATCGCCCGCAGCGGCACATCCCGCTGCAACGATTTCTGCACCCGCGACGCAATCTGTGTCGCCAGCAGCGAATGACCGCCCAGTTCGAAGAAGTTGTCGCGAATACCGACCTTCTCGACTTTCAGCACCTCGGCCCAGATATCTGCCAGGGTCTGCTCCAGTTCATTGCGCGGTGCCTGGTAATCCTGGCTCTGCAACTGGCCGATCTCCAGCGCCGGCAGCGCCTTGCGATCGAGTTTGCCGTTGGCATTCAGCGGCAGCTTGTCGAGCCACAACCAGTGCAGCGGCACCATGTATTCCGGCAATTCGGCGCGCAGGCGCTGCTTGATCCGCTCCAGTCGTTCGCTCGGGTTAAGCGCCGAATCCGCTGCCACCAGATAGCCGACCAAGTGCTTGCCGTTCACACCTTCCTGCACACCCACCGCCCCATCGCGGACTTCAGGTTGCTCGTGCAGACGCGCCTCGATTTCCCCCAGCTCAATGCGGTAACCGCGAATCTTCACCTGATGGTCGATACGTCCGACGTATTCCAGCACGCCGTCATTGCGCCGACGAGCGAGGTCGCCAGTGCGATACAGACGATCACCCGGCTCGCCAAACGGATTCGGCACAAACACCTGGGCGGTGCGCAGCGGATCGCTGACATAACCACGACCGACGCCCGTACCCGCGACGCACAACTCGCCCACCGCTCCCAACGGCACCAGCTCCAGCGCACCATCGAGCAGGTACAAACGGTTGTTGTCGGTCGGCGTACCAATCGGCAAATAGCTGCCGCGAGTCGAGGCCATGTCGACGCGGAAGAACGCCACGTCATCCGAGCATTCCGCCGGACCATAGGCGTTGACCAACCCGATCTCCGGGTAGCGCAGCAGCCATTGGTGCGCCAGTTCCGGCGGCATTGCCTCACCGGTCGGCAGCATCCAGCGCAAGCCGTCGAGGCTGATGCGGTCCTGGGCGAGCATACCTTGGATCAGCGACGGCACGCTTTCGAGCACGGTGATGCCCTGGCTCTGTACGTGAGCCAGCAAGCCTTGCGGATCATGGGCGATGGTGTTCGGCACGATGTCCACCCGCGCGCCGAACAGTGGCGCGGCGAGGAACTGCCAGACCGAAATATCGAAGCTTTGCGAAGCGGTTTGCGCGATCACATCGCTAGCGCTCAGGCTCAGGTACGGCACTTTGCTCAACTGGTTATTCAGCATGCCGCGCTGCTCGACCATCACGCCCTTCGGCAAACCGGTGGAGCCCGAGGTGTAGATCACGTAGGCCAGGTTATCCGGGGCGCTGTAGATGCCAGGGTTTTGCACCGACGCGTCGCTCGCTTGCACGTCTTCCCAGACCAGCAACTTCGGTCGATTGGCGCAGCCGAATTCGTCCAGCAACGCCAGCGCTTGCTCGCGGCAGGCCTGAGTGCAGACCAGCAACGGCGTGCGGCTCAGGTCAATGATGCGGCTCAGGCGCTGACTCGGTAGGCCCGGGTCCAGCGGCAAATAACCGGCACCGGCCTTGAAGCTGCCGATGATCATGCCCAGCAGATCGAGATTACGTTCGGCGAGCAACGCCACCGGTTGATCCTGCCCGACACCCGCCGCGATCAACGCGTGACCGAAACGGTTGCTGCGCTGGTTCAGTTCGACGTAACTGTGCAGCCGGTCGAGGCAGCTCGCGGCAATCCGTTGTGGATGCTGCGCGACCTGGGCTTCGAATAATTCGACGTAGCTTTTTTCCAGCGGGTATTCGTGCTCGCTCTGGTTGCAGCCATGGACCAGGAAGTCCTGTTCCTCGCTGCCCAGCAACGGCAAGTCGGCCATGTCGCCATGGAAACCTTGCACCAGCGCCAGCAGCAGACGCTTGAACTCGCCGAGCATGCGCTCGACCGTGGTTTCGTCGAAATAACGCTGGTCGTAGGAGATGTGCAAACCAAGGTCATCCCCCGGGTAGCAGACCGCCGTAAGCGGGAAGTTGGTGTGGGTGCGGCCCGAATCCGAAGTGGCGTTGAGGCTTTGCGCACGGTCCAGTACCGAGACTTCCACCGGGGCGTTTTCGAACACGAACAGGCTGTCGAACAACGGCTGACCCTTCGGCAGTTCGCTGTTTTCCTGGATCGTCACCAGCGGCAGGTATTCGTACTCGCGCAGTTGCATGTTGCTGTCGAGCAAACCGCTGAGCCACTGGCGCACGCTGACTCGCTGGTCGTCTTCCGGCATCTTCACCCGCAGCGCGATGCTGTTGATGAACAGCCCGACCGTGCGTTGCATCTCCGGCATTTCAACCGGACGCCCGGCTACCGTCACACCAAACAACACGTCGCGATCACCGCTCAAGCGCCGCAGCACCAAGGCCCACGCCGCTTGGGCGAAGGTGTTGATGGTCAGTTGATGGGCTTGGGCCAGTTCGCGCAATTGCGCGCCGTCACGGGCATCCAGTCTTGTATAGCGGTCGCCAACGATCATGCCGCCGCTGTCACCCGCGTGTTCACGCAGGAACGGCCGGTCACTCGGGATCGGCGTGGTCCGCTCGAAGCCTTGCAGGTTGGTTTTCCACCACTGCCGCGCTTCGGCCAGGCTCTGGCGTTGCAGCCAGCCGATGTAGTCGCGATAACGCGGCGGCACGGCCAATTGCGCGTCCCGGCCTTCACCGAGCGCCATGTAGATTTCGAAGAAATCGTTCATCAGCAGCGAGCGGCACCAGGCATCGATCAGGATGTGGTGGTTGCTCATCATGAACCAGTAGCGCGCCGCACCGACCTTGATCAGGCGCAGGTGGAACGGCGCCTGGTTGAGCAGATCGAACCCGGCTTCACGCTCGCTTTTCAGCAGCGTTTGCAGCTTCGGTTCTTGCTCGGTTTCGGCGACGGCAGTCCAGTCCAGATACTCAATCGGCGTGCTGCCCGGTTTGTGGATCACTTGCAGCATGTCTTCGCCAACGTTCCAGCAGAACGAGGCGCGCAAGGCTTCGTGACGGGCGATCACCGCTTGCCAGGCCTGGGCGAAACGCTCGGGGTCCAGCTCGCTGTTGATGCGGTAGCGGTCCTGCATGTAGTAGAGGCCGGTGCCCGGTTCCAGCAAGGTGTGCAGCAGCATGCCTTCCTGCATCGGGGTCAGCGGGTAGACGTCCTCGATCACGGCGGCCGGAATCGGCAGCGCATCGAGTTGCGGCTGAGTCAGTCGCGCCAATGGGAAGTCTGACGGCGTCAGGCCACCGGCCTCATCCAGCAGGCAATGTTCGATCAGGCTTTGCAACTCGCCCAGGTAGGCATTTGCCAAATCGCTGATGGTGTGCGGATCGTGGCGTTCGGCGCTGAAGGTCCAGCGCAGCACCAGTTCACCGCCGTAGACCTGACTGTCGACGCTCAACTCGTTTGGCAGCGGCGCGTGAGGATCATGGGCCGCGCCGACTGGTTCATCGAGAGGCCGGAACAACGCGTCCGTACCGAAGCTCTGGTCGAACTGGCCGAGGTAGTTGAAGGTAATCGGCGCCACCGGCAACGCGGCCATAGTCTGGCGGCACAGGTCGTCGGCGAGGTAACGCAGCACGCCATAACCCAGGCCCTTATGCGGCACAGCGCGCAGTTGTTCCTTGATCGCTTTGATCGAGTCGCCCTGCTCCAGCGCCGGGATCAGTCGCAGCGGATAAGCGCTGGTGAACCACCCCACGGTGCGGGTCAGGTCGATCTCGTCGAACAGGGTTTCGCGGCCGTGGCCTTCGAGTTGAATCAACGCCGATTCGTGACCGCTCCAACGGCACATGACCTGGGCCAGTGCGGTCAGCAGCAGGTCGTTGACCTGGGTGCGATACGCGGCCGGCGCCTGTTGCAGCAATTGCCGGGTGCGCTCGGCATCCAGGCGCACGCTGACGGTTTGTGCATGACGATTTTGCTGGCCACCTTGCGGGCGATCACATGGCAGTTCGACACTTGGTCCGGCCAATTGTGATTGCCACCAGTCCAGTTCTTCGCGCAGGGATTCGCTGCCGGCATAGGCCTGCAAGCGTTCCGCCCAGTCCTTGAAGGCGCTGGTTTTCGCCGGCAGTTTCACCGACTGTTGCGCATCGAGTTGACGGTAGACCGTTTGCAGATCGTCCAGCAAAACCCGCCACGAAACACCGTCCACCACCAAGTGGTGAATGGCGATGAACAGGCGTTGCTGGCCTTCGGGACCATCGACCAGCAAGGCACGCAGCAGCGGGCCTTGTTCGAGGTCGAGGCTGCGCTGGGCATCGGCAAACAGCGCGCTGCACTTGTCCATGGACGCAACGCGCACTTGCCACAACACCGGGGTGTCATTCAGCGCTTGGTGCGCGGCGTGCCATTGCGCGTCCACTTGAGTGAAGCGCAGGCGCAAGGCGTCGTGCTGTTCGATCACCGCCAGCAGCGCTTGCTCCAGACGATGCGGTTCCAGCGCCACGGTCGGTTCCAGCAGCAACGCCTGGTTCCAGTGTTGGCGCTCGGGGATATCAGTGTCGAAGAACCAGTGCTGGATCGGCGTCAAACCAGATTTACCAACCAGCAAACCTTGCTCGGCGGTGACTTGCTCGGTGCGCGTCGCGACGGCGGCGAGGGTCTGCACGGTCTGGTGCTGGAACAGGTCTCGCGGGCTGAAGTGAATGCCCTGTTGCCGTGCACGGCTGACCACTTGGATCGACAGAATCGAATCGCCGCCCAGTTCGAAGAAGTTATCGTTGAGGCCGACCTGCGCAACGTTCAGCACTTCGCACCAGATGCCGGCCAACGTCAGCTCAAGCTCATTGCTCGGCGCCACGTAGTGCTGGCGGTTCAGCTCCGGGTTCGGCGCCGGCAGTGCGCGGCGGTCGAGTTTGCCGTTGGCAGTCAGCGGCATGCTCGCCAGCAGGATCAGGTGCGTCGGCACCATGTAGTCCGGTAGTTGCGATTTCAGGTGAACCTTGAGCGCTTCGCGCAGTGCGGCCTGTTGTGTTTCGTCCTGCTCGGCGACTTCGGTGACGAGGTAGCCAACCAGTTGTTTGCCGCTCGGCGCATCCAGCGCCAGGACCACCGCTTCACGGATGGATTCGTGTTCCAGCAGACGGGTTTCGATCTCGCCCAGTTCGATGCGGAAACCACGGATTTTCACTTGATGGTCGATGCGCCCGAGGTATTCCACCAGGCCATCGGCGCGCTGGCGGACCAAATCGCCGGTGCGATAGATACGCCCGCCATTATCGGCAAACGGATCCGCCACAAAGCGCTCCGCTGTCATGCCTGCCCTCTCGTGATAACCCTGGGCCAGACCAGCGCCGCCGACGTACAACTCGCCGGTCGCGCCTTGCGGCACCAAGGCCAGATCGGCGTCGAGGATGTACGCCACACGAGCGCCGATCACGCTGCCGATTGGCACGCTGCCGAGGCCTTCTTCCAGCACGTCAGGAGCCAGGCTGGCCAGCGGCATGACCACGGTTTCGGTCGGGCCGTAAGCGTTGAAGAACATGCTTGGTTTGAACGCCGCGCGAATCCGCGCCAGGTGTTCGCCAGTCAACGCTTCGCCGCCGGTGATGATCATGCGCACCGGCAGGGTTTCGCCCTGGGTCGCCAGCCACTGCGCCAACTGGCTGCCGTAGCTCGGGGTGAAACCGAGGATGTTGATTTGATGCTGGCGGATCAGGCCGCAAATTTCTTCCGCGTCCCACTGACCTTGAGCACGCAACACCACTTGTGCACCGCTCAACAACGGCACCAGCAAACGCTCGGTGGCGGCGTCGAAGTTGATCGAATAGAAGTGCAGTTCGCAGTCGTCGGGACGCATGCCGAAACGCTCGATCACTGCTTGGCAATGCATGGCGATTTCGCCGTGGGACACCACCACGCCTTTCGGTTTGCCGGTGGAGCCGGAGGTGTAAATCAGGTACGCCTGATGTTGCGGCAAGCTGATAAACGGCAGCTCGCTGGCCGGGTAGTTGGCCAGTTCCGCCGCGTCGTCTTCCAGGCACCAGCGCGCCACGCTCGGTGGCAATTCACCGAGGGCGTTGAACATGGCTTTGTCACTGAGAAGCAAACCAATGCCGCTGTCTTCGATCATGTAATGCAGGCGATCCAGCGGGTATTCCGGGTCCAGCGGCACGTAGGCGCCGCCGGCCTTGAGGATCGCCAGCAGGCCGATGACCATTTCCAGCGAACGCTCCAGCGCCAGGCCAACACGAACCTGCGGGCCGACACCGCGCTCGCGGAGCATCCAGGCCAGGCGATTGGCGCGGCTGTCGAGTTCGGCGTAGCTCAGGGTTTCGCCAGCAAACGTCAGGGCCGGCGCATCCTTGCGCGCCAGGGCTTGCTCGCTGAACAGGTGATGAATGCACTGGTCCAGACGATGTTCGCCCGGCTCGATGCCGAGGCTGTTCAGCAGGTTTTTCTGCTCCGTCACTTCCAGCAACGGCAGTTCGCTTAGGCGCTGCTGAGGATCCGCCAGCAGCGCTTCCAACAGATTGCGCCAGTGCCCGGCCATCCGTGCGATGCGCGGTTCGTCGAACAGGTCGGTGCTGTAGGTCAGGCAGCAACCCAGGCGATGGTCGAGGTCGGTGACTTCCAGGTTGAGGTCGAACTTGGTCGCCCGGGCATCGTTGGCCAGGTACTCGACGGTCATGCCGGCCAGGGTGCGGCTCTGCTGGAATTCCCAGCGCTGCACGTTGCACATCACCTGGAACAGCGGGTTGTACGCGGCGCTGCGCGGTGGCTGCAAGGCTTCGACCAAGTGATCGAACGGCAGGTCCTGATGGGACTGGCCTTCGATCACGGTGTGGCGCACTTGCTCGAACAACTCGCCGACGGACATTTGCCCGTCGAGTTGGCAACGTAACACTTGAGTGTTGAGGAACGCGCCGATCAGCCCTTCGCTTTCCGGACGAATACGGTTGGCCACCGGCGCGCCGATGCGCAAATCGGTCTGGCCACTGTAGCGATAAAGCAGCACAGCGAGGGCGGCGGTCATGGTCATGAACAGGGTCAGACCGTTTTGCGCATTGAACGCGCGAACCCGCGCCGCGAGGTCATCGCTCAGGTCGAACCGGAACAGTTCGCCCTGATGGCTTTGCACCGGCGGACGCGGTCGGTCGGCGGGCAATTCCAGCAACGGATGTTCGCGGCCCAATTGCGCGGTCCAGTAGTCGAGTTGGCGCTGGCGCTCGCCAGATTCAAGCCACTGACGCTGCCAGACGCTGTAATCCAGGTACTGCACCGGCAACGGTTCCAGCGGCGATTCGCGGTCATCGACGAAGGCTTCGTAGAGCGCGCTCAATTCACGGGCGAAGATGTCCATCGCCCAGCCTTCGGTGACGATGTGGTGCAGGGTCAGCACCAGGTAATGTTCCTGCTCGGCAGTCTTGACCAGGCAGGCGCGCAGCAGCGGGCCGGTTTCCAGATTGAACGGCGTGTGGGCTTCGCTATCCGCCAAGGCCTGGACCCGTTGCTCGCGCAGCTCGGTGTCAAGGGCCGAGAAATCCTTCCAGTCCATGCGCATGCCGGTATCCGCATGCACCTGTTGCCGGGCCACACCATCGACACTCGGGAACGTGGTGCGCAGGGTTTCGTGGCGGATGATCAGCGCTTGCAGCGCCGCTTCGAAACGCCCGACATCCAGCACCCCACGCAGCCGCGCCATGCCACCGACGTTGTAGGCCGGGCTGTCCGGCTCCATCTGCCAGAGAAACCACATGCGCTGCTGGGAATAGGACAACGGCACCGCTTGGCTGCGGTCGACTTTCTCGATTGGCGGTTGCTTGTTGGTGTGCCCGCTGGCCTGGATCAAACGCACCTGTTCGGCGAACGCGCCCAATTCACTGTTTTCGAACAGCGCGCGCAGCGGCAATTCGACGTCGCAAGCCTGACGGGTGCGGGAGATGATTTGCGTGGCCAGCAGCGAATGGCCGCCGAGCGCGAAGAAATCATCGCGCAGGCCGATCTGCTTCTGGCCCAACACTTCGCGCCAGATGCCGGCGATCTGTTGCTCCAGTTCGGTGACTGGCTCGACGTGTTCGCGGACCTGCCATTGCGGCTCCGGCAAGGCGCGGCGGTCGAGTTTGCCGCTTGGGCTCAGGGGCATTTCATCCAGGCGCATCAGTTGCGCCGGGACCATGTATTCCGGCAGCTCGGCGGCCAATGCGGTTTTCAGGCGTGCTGTTTGAACATCAATGTCTTCGGAGGAATCCGTTGAGGTGTAGTAACCGATCAACTGCCCGCCAGCCGCTGTTTCGCGCACCAGCACCACGGCTTGGGCGACACCGTCCTGAGCCAGCAGACGCGCTTCGATTTCTTCCGGTTCAACCCGGAAGCCGCGCAACTTGACCTGCTGATCGAGGCGTCCGAGGTATTCGATCACGCCATCGGCGGTCCAGCGCGCACGGTCGCCGGTGCGGTACAGGCGCGCGCCCTGCTCGCCCAATGGATCGACCACGAAGCGTTCAGCGGTCAGCGACGGACGACCGAGATAACCTCGGGCCAAGCCAATGCCACTGATGCACAGTTCCCCCGGCACACCTGCCGGCACGGGGTTAAGGTCGCTGTCGAGTACGCGGCAGATAACGTTGCCCAACGGCCGGCCAATCGGCGAACGCTCGCCATCCGCCGTGGTGCAATGCCAATGGGTGACGTTGATCGCGGTTTCGGTCGGGCCATAACGGTTGTGCAGTTGCACCGCCGGCAGTTGCTCCAGCACACGGTTGCGCAGCTCGGCAGACAAGGCTTCACCACCGGAGAACACCCGGCGCAGGCTGGTGCATTCGGTAGTCAGCGGCTCTTCGATAAACAGCGCCAGCAACGGCGGCACGAAGTGCAATGTGGTCACGCCGTATTGCTGGACCAGTTGCGCGATGCGGTGGGGATCGCGATGTTCGCCGGGGCCGGCGATCAACAGGCGTGCGCCGGTGATCAGTGGCCAGAAGCATTCCCACACCGACACGTCGAAACTGATCGGCGCTTTTTGCATCAGCACGTCAGTGTCGTTCAGGCGATAGGTGTTCTGCATCCATTGCAGGCGTTCGGCGAGGGCCGCGTGGGTGTTGCCGACGCCTTTCGGCTGGCCAGTGGAGCCCGAGGTGTAAATCACGTAGGCCAGGTTGTCGCCGTGCAGGTGCAGGCCGGGTGCCTGACTCGGCCAGTTTTCCAGGTGCAACGCGTCCATGGCGATCACGCTGACGCCGTCGGCGGCCGGCAAGCGGTCGAGCAATTCAGTCTGGGTCAGGAGCAATTCGACGCCGCTGTCGCTGAGCATGTAGGCCAGGCGTTCCGCCGGGTAATCCGGGTCCAGCGGCACGTAGGCGCCACCGGCCTTGATGATCGCCAGCAAGCCGATCAGCAATTGGGGCGAACGCTCGGCGGCGATGGCCACGCACACATCCGGGCCGACGCCTTTGTCGCGCAGGTAATGCGCCAGGCGGTTGGCCTGGGCGTGCAGTTCGGCGAAGTCGAGTTGGCCGCCATCCCAGACCAGCGCGGTGCGCTCCGGGGTCTGGCGCAGTTGTTCGTTGAGCAATTCCGGAAGCCATTGGCTGGCCGGTGTGCAGGGTGCCGCGCTCCACGAGGCGTGCTGATCGTGCTCGCTTGAGGTCAGCAGTTGCAGGTCGCCGATGGCTTGTTGAGGTTGTTCGCAAACCTCGCGCAACAGGTTGGTGAAGTGTTCGGCCAGGCGTTCAATGGTCGCGGCGTCGTACAGTTCGTTGGCGTAATCGAAGGACAGGCTCAGGCGACCATTTCGGTCCTCTTCGCTGTGCAGTTGCAGGTCGAACTTGGCTTCGCGGCTGTGCCACGGCAGTTCTTCGGCGAGCAGCCCCGGCAAACGGCGCAATGCGCTCAAGTCGCGCTGCTGGTGGTTGAACATGACCTGGAACAATCCAGACTCGCGAGCCTGCGGGAAGGCTTCAAGCAGTTGCTCGAACGGCAGATCCTGATGGGCCTGGGCGCCGAGCGCGGCTTGACGGGTTTGCGCCAGCAGCTCAACGAATGGCAGGCGTGAATCCACCTCGGCGCGCAGCACTTGGGTGTTGATGAAGAAGCCGATCAGCCCTTGGGTTTCTAGGCGCGGACGGTTGGCGTTCGGCACGCCGATGCGGATGTCACGCTGGCCGCTGTAGCGGTGCAACAGGCTCTGGAACGCGGTGAGCAACAGCATGAACGGCGTGGTTTCATGGGCCTGGGCTGTCTGGCGAATCGCTTCGCTCAGGCTCACACCCAAACGCACGCTGTGGCGCGCGGCGCTGTGGATGTGCTGCGCCGAACGCGGGTGGTCAGTGGCCAGACTCAGCACTGGATGCTCGTCGCCCAACTGGTTTTTCCAGTAGGCCAGTTGCCGTTCACCCTCACCCTGCGCCAGCCATTGACGCTGCCAGCTGCCGTAATCGGCGTACTGGGTCGGCAATGCCGCGAGCGTGGCTTGCTGGCCTTGAGACGCGGCGGCGTAAAGCCGTGAGAACTCGTCGATCAACACGTTCAGCGACCAGCCGTCGGCGATGATGTGGTGCATCGTCACCAGCAGTTGATGGTCCTCGTCGTCGAGGCGCACCAGCGTCACCCACAGCAGCGGTCCTTTCTCCAGATCGAACTGGGTACGGGCTTCGTCCTCACGGATTTGTTGCGCGCGCAGTTCACGCTTGTCGACGGGCAAATCGCTGATGTCGATCAGTTGCAGATTGAATTCACTGGCCGCATCGACCCGTTGCAGGGCCACGCCGTCACGTTCGAAGAAGCGTGTGCGCAGGGATTCGTGGCGTTCGATCAGTTGCTGGAAACTCGCGCGCAAGGCGTCTTCGTCCAGCTCGCCGCGCAAACGCAAGGCGCCGGGAATGTTGTAGGCGCTGCTCTGCGGGTCGAGTTGCCAGGTGATCCACAGACGGTTTTGCGCCAGGGATTGCGGCATCGCTTCAGTGCGCGACAGCGGCGTGATCGCGCCTTGGGCGAGGCCACCGTCCTGTTGCAAGCGGGCGACGGCATCGGCGAAAGCGCCGAGGGTCGGGGCTTCGAACAGCAGGCGCAGGTTCAGCTCCAGGCCCAGCTCTTCACGCAAGCGCGCGACCACTTGAGTGGCGGCGATGGAGTTGCCGCCGAGCAGGAAGAAGTGATCGTCGGCATTGACCTGTTTGACGTTGAGTTGCTCGCACCAGATTGTGGCGATCAGGCTTTGCAGCTCGGAAGCGGATTGCGCCGTGGCTTCGCGTTCAACCTCTGCCGACGGGAACAACGCGTAGCTGTCGAGGCTGCCATCCGCCAGGCGATTGCGGCATGCCGAACGTTGCAGTTTGCCGCTGGAGGTCTTCGGCAACGCACCGGGATTGAGCAACACCACCACGCTCGGCGCTTCCTGATACGCCTCGGCCACCGCTTGGCGGATGGCTTTGATCAGTGCGTCGGGCGGCAGGATTTTCTGCACGCTGCGGCTGATTTCCGCGGCGATGCCGATGCCTTCCTGACCGTCGATATTCACCGCGAACGCCGCGACGCGACCTTTGCGCACCACTTCCACTTCACGCTCGACGGTTTGCTCGATGTCCTGCGGATAAAGGTTGTGGCCGCGCACGATCAGCATGTCTTTCAGGCGCCCGGTGATGAAAAACTCATTTTCTCGCTTGAAGCCCAGGTCGCCGGTTCGCAGCCAGGTACGGCCCGCGTGCTGGACGAAAGTCTTGGCGCTGGCCTCGAGGTTGCGCCAGTAGCCGTGGGCGATGCTCGGGCCGGCAGCCCAGACTTCTCCGACGGCATTGTCGGCAAGTTCAGTTAACGCAACCGGATCGACAATCAGCACCGCGTGATCCGGCTGGCTGATCCCGCAACTCATGATCGCTGCGCCCTCGCCTGCTTCGGCACGGTTTTGTGCCAATGCCTGATCGTCCACGCGCAGGGTGCCGATGCCCTGGCCGCGCGGGGTGCCGGCCACGAACAGCGTGGCTTCGGCCAGACCGTAAGAGGCCATGAAGCTGTCCGGGGTGAAGCCGCAGGTGGCGAATTTCTCGGCGAAGCGTTCCAGGGTGTCGAGGCGAATCGGCTCGGACCCGGAATAGGCTACGCGCCAGCCACTCAGGTCGAGGCGTTCCAGCGCCGATTCGCTGACCCGTTCGCTGCACAGTCGATAAGCGAAGTCCGGCCCGCCGCTGATGGTGCCGCGGTATTCGCTGATCGCTTCAAGCCAGCGCAATGGCCGGCCGAGGAAGTACGCCGGCGACATCAACACGCACGGTACGCCGCTGAAAATCGGCTGCAACAGCCCGCCGATCAGGCCCATGTCGTGGTACAGCGGCAGCCAGCTGACGATCACGTCGTCCGGGTTCAGGTCGATGCCGAAGCCGTGACGGATCAACAGCTCGTTGGCCACCAGGTTGCCGTGGCTGACTTGCACGCCTTTAGGCAGCGCGGTGGAGCCGGAGGTGTATTGCAGGAAAGCGATGTGGTCGTCTTCAAGTTTCGGTGCAACCCAGCGTTCGGCCATATTGCTGTCGAGGGTGTCCACACAAAGCAACGGCGGCGCGCCTTCAATTTGCAGCAAGGCGTCGCGCAGGCCGGCGCTGGTCAATAGCAGACGCGGTTCGGCATCGCTGATGATCGACAACAGGCGTTCCTGGTGATGACGCTTGGTCGATTCCGGCGGATAGGCCGGCACGGCGATGACACCGGCATACAGGCAACCAAAAAATGCCGCGACATAATCCGGGCCACTGGGAAACAACAGCACCGCGCGATCGCCAAATCCGGCCTCGGCCTGCAACGCGCCGGCAATGGTGCGGGCGCGCTGATCCAGCTCTTGATAACTGAGTACCACCGCCTGATCCGGGGTTTCGGCGAGAAAACGCAAAGCCACGCGATCCGGCGTCAGGGCCGCGCGGCGCTGGAGGGCTTGGACCAGTGTGCTGGGGAGTTCGAACGCGTCGGTCATGAGGTTTCCTGCCTGAATTCGGCTTACAAGTTGGAATCGGTTTTCCTACGTCACGCTCATACAAATGGCGTGCAGGGCGCGGTCTTCGCCGACCGCGCAAGGCTTGGGAATGCTGTTTTGGCCGGGACGTATCCGGAACCATTCACCAATGAGAACGATTGATGTCTTGAAATAATTAGTCGGCAGCCTTGAACGGCAACCAGGCTGGGGGCGCGACAGCGTGTCGCAGTTCGCACTCTGCACTTTTGTGGAGCATTAATTCTCTTTCTCAATTGACAATCATTATCATTCAACATAATTTGTCGCTCGATGTGTAGGACGGCTCCGAAACGCTTGTCGTCCCGCAACCCTATTTGCAGCAAGGTGATTTCCATGACGGAACAAGTATCCACAAGCAGGTGCGATTCACCGCTACTTCAGGCCTTTGTCGACAACCGACTGATTCTGGTCAAAATTGCAGCCCGCATTACCGGCTGCCGGTCGCGGGCTGAGGACGTGGTGCAAGATGCGTTTTTCCGACTGCAATCGGCGCCGCAGATCACGTCTTCATTCAAGGCTCAGCTCAGTTACCTGTTCCAGATCGTGCGCAACCTGGCGATCGATCACTACCGCAAACAGGCGCTGGAGCAGAAGTATTCGGGCCCTGAAGAGGAAGGTCTGAACGTGGTGATCCAGGGCGCTTCGCCAGAAACCTCGCACATCAATTTCTCGACCCTGGAACACATCGCCGATGCGCTGACCGAGCTGCCCAGCCGCACGCGTTATGCCTTCGAGATGTACCGCCTGCACGGCGTACCGCAGAAGGACATCGCCAAGGAACTCGGCGTCTCGCCGACCTTGGTGAATTTCATGATTCGTGATGCGCTGGTGCACTGCCGCAAGGTATCGGGGAGTCGGGCGGATACGTTTGCCCGGCGTTAAGTTCCAAAATCCCGTTGCCCCCATTCGCGAGCAAGCCCGCTCCCACATTGGTCCTGCGAACACAGGTCAAATGTGGGAGCGGGCTTGCCCGCGAAGGCTGACTCAAGACCGCAAAGAATCTTGAGCCCTACGCATCACGCCAACCTGCACCGATCAAAAAACCACTCACGCCCCAACACCATCAGCGCCGCGCGCTTGTGCGGGAAGTCGAACTCTTTCTCGCAGTGGAAACACTGGTTGTGCATATGCCCGATCATCTTCGCGTTGTCGGCACGAGGCTCGGCGACCACGCGCTGGGTGCGCGGATCATCAAGAAACAGGTAATGCACCAGCGCCGATAACCAGCTCGCGACTTTGTGCGGGCCGCGATGCGCCTCTTCCCCCACCAACATGTGAATGCCACGGTCGTAATCGCCGGCGTCATAGAACGGCGCGATGCGATCTTCCTTGGCCCAGTAGGCTTCAAAGTAGGCGAACGGCTGATCATCGAAACAACCGATCAGCGTCAGGGTATGCGGATCGGCGTCGAGCTTGCTCAAGTACCCGCGATGCTTTTCGAGGCTGCCCTGCTCTTCCCAGAAACTCGCAACCCGCGGGCTGTTCTGCCAGCGATTGAAGCGCGGCAGGTCCTGTTCGATTTCTACCGTGCGCAAGGAAATCCAGGCGCCGAGACGTGCATCGAAACGTCGATAGACTTCACCGCGCGGTTTGGCCGGGCGCAAGGGATGACGCTTGCCGGCGCTGATGACCATTTGCTGTGGATAAATGCCCGACAGCGACTCCCCCAGCCACGGCTGCGGCAACTGCCAGAACAGCGTGCGCTCGCAGCGGTACTCACCGAGTTTTTCGGTCGGGATCAGCAAACCGCTGCGCAAGGCTTCGGTCGGCGCTTCGCCGAGGCGCCAGGTCAGGCGCTGGCAATCCGGATCACGCGCAAACAGCCAATAACACGCCGCCCAGAACGCCTGACCGGCGGGCAACCCGAAGCGTTCTTCCACCTCGATGTGCAAACCGGGCTCGCGGGACAGACGCAAACGAATCAGCGGTTGCCCTTCCAGGCTGAGGCTCAGCCGGTTTTCGGTTTCATCGGCTACAAGGCTGCGCCCTGACGGTAACGCCAGGGCAGTCAGGTCATTCAGATTGGACATGGGTCGGGCTCACGTATCGTCGACAATTCAACAAGTGACGTAAGCGGGAGAAGGAAATTTAACAAGTCATCCGCCTGGCCGGCCCGACAATCGACAAACCGTTTGAAAGCCGTTGAGGCGTATCAGGCTTCCCTTCGATGGAAGTTCCTCCACTACAACGTACGGACCAGGATATCGTCCACGTAGTAATCATTGCCTCCCCCGGTGGCGACTTCGCTGATGAGCCTTAACGTCATCGTCGTACTGCTCGGTATGAGGCTCCCGCGCAGTATCACCCAATCAAGAGTGGGAATTTCTTCTGGACCGGCCACCACCGCATCATCGGCCTGAAGCACGAGAATCGGCTTTGTGCCTGCCATGCCTGATCGACTAATCCTCAAGCTGAATTCATAGACCTCACCCACCCGCAATTCGGTATAGGTTTTGAATAGAACCACGCCGTTGGAGGCACTCGTGTGGGACTTATTGTGAAGCACGTCATTACCGTCAGGCATTCTGACAATGACAAGATCCCTTGGATCAGAAGCCGCCGGCCCGACCTGCCAGCCGTTGTAATCACCATCGGTGAAGGTAGTGAGGTCCTGCCACGGCACGTTTACCCGCAAGCTCAACGGCGCAAACAGCAACGGGCAGCAGCCGCAGCAATCGTCGAACGCCACTTGGAATATACATACCAGCGAACTGCCATGCCGCAGATCACCGAGCACATCCCAAGGGATCGTTCTTTGCCAACCCTCGTTGACTTCAACTTCAGTGACCGGCTCCGCATACGCCACGCGCAACATGAAGGGGCTATCGTCATTGTGCGTCCCGCAAACATGCAGAGTTGCCGTGTTGGACGGCGCCATGAAAGGCCACGGTTCAACACGCACTGCAATGCCCTCTCCTGAATCTTCGGCCGGCCTTACGCTGAAATGATTATCAGGGGTGTGCGCAACGTTGATTGATGGAACACATTTCAGATTGACGAAGACGGGTTGTGCCATGACAAGGACCTCTCGACAAATTCAGCCCAGTAATAGAGCTGAAAACAAGAGGTCATCAAATCGTTTGGCTCGTGGTTTTTCTACTGTCAGATCTGACAGGTCAGTGGCCAAAAACCGCTTTTCCAGACAAGCGGTCAAGGCTTGGACACCGGCACCACCGCGATCTTGTACGGCTCGAAAATCTTCAGCATCTGGCCGTTATCGCGCAGGCCTTGCAGCAACTGGCTGAACGCCGGGCCACTGATCGGCGCGGCCGGGCTGAGCACGAAGCGCTACACCTGCCGGACCAGAATATCGTCCAACCCGTAATCGTTACCTCTGATGTTTGTATCAGCCTCATGACTGTAGATCCACAACTGCATGGTGCAGGCATCAGCAATGAATTCGCCCTTGAGCGGATGCCAGGATAAGTCAGTAATCGGGGTTTCATCGGTCACAGGCCCTGAACTTGTCTGCAACGACAGGGCTGGAACGGGATTGGAATTATTCAATCGCCGAACTGACAAACCAAACTCATAACGCAGACCTACCTCAAGCTGATCGTAAGTCTTAATCAAGACCACTCCAGATGAATTACTGGAGTAAGTCATATTCTCCAGGCATTCGTTACCGTTCCTGTTAACCAACAGCAGATCCCGTGCATCTTTTATTGCATCCCCTTTTTCCCAATGATTCCAATTTCCATCGGTGAACGTCGTCAAATCTTCGAATGGGATGAGTACCTCGATCACCAATGGTGGAAACAGCAACGGACAGCACCCGCAGCAATCGTCAAAGGCCACTTGAAATACAAACACCAGTGAACTGCCGTGCTGCAGATCGTTGAGCACGTGCCACGGAATAGATCGCTCCCAGCCTTCGTTGACGTCGGTATCAGTGACTGGCTCGGCATACACCACGCGCAACATGAACGGGCTGCCATCCTGACGCTGGCCGCAGACATGCAGTGTTACCGTATTGGACGGGGCCATAAACGGCCAAGGTTCCACCAGAACGCTAATGCCCGGTTGTCCGTCATCAGTTGGACGCACCTTGAGCCGGTTGTCAGGAGCCTCAGGGACGTTGAGTGGTGGAACACATTTCAGATTGACGAAGACAGGGTCAGACATGGCATGGACCTCTAGACAAAGTCAGCCCAAGAACAGAGCCGACGGCAGGAGGTCATGTAAACGTGGGGGCTGCGGGTTTTCTACTGTCAGATCTGACAGGTCAGTGGCAAAAACCCGCTATTTCAGACAATCGGTCAGGACTTGGGCACTGGCACCACGGCGATCTTGTATGGCTCGAAAATCTTCAGCATCTGGCCGTTGTCGCGCAGGCCTTGCAGCAACTGGGTGAACGCCGGGCCACTGATCGGCGCGCTCGGACTGAGCAGCGCGTAGTGGTGGTAGACCTGATCGATGCGCTGGGACACCAGCAATTCATCGGCGACTTTTTCGTTGCGCAGCAAGTAATCGCTCAGGTACGAGCGCGTGACCAGGGCAATGTCCGCGCGGTCACGCAGCACCATCAGCAGGTTGCTGTCATGGGAATAGGTCAGCGTGGCGTTGTAATTCTGCGCGAGGAATTTCGGGTCGGCGTTGAAGTTGGCGAATTCGTAGTGATAGCCGCTGAACAGTGCGAGACGCTTGCCCGTGAGGTCGGCAAAGTAACTCTGCTGACGATCTGGTTTACGTTGCGCGACAAAAATCTCCGCGTCTTCCAGGCCCATGTCGACGGTGGTGTGAGGAATGTCCTTCCAGCCCCACTCCGGGTTCTCGAAGATCGCCATGTCCACCCGGCCCTGCTTGAAATCACCGAAACGCCGGGGAATCGAAGTGGGCACCAGCACGAAATGGTAGTCGGTCTGCAATTGATTCAGGGCTTCCACCAATTGCGGCAACAAACCGGTGTCAGCACCAGACTCCGGGCGCACGGTGTAAGGCGGAAAGTGCGCAGCGCCGACCCGCACCTGTTGCGCTGCCTGGGACGGCAATACCCATAGCACCGCGAGTGCCGCCAGCAAAAGCCGCGAGACCGTCCAACTTGGCGAAGACATCAAAACAACCCACTCCCCGAAAAAATATGCATCAATCCATTCAAGCTAGGCGGTTTCGCCTACTTAGCCAGTTTATCGTCGAGATAGACGTCTTACTGCCGTTCTTCCAGCACCAGAATCAACGCCTCATCGGCCAATTGATCGAGGCTCATGCTGCCGCCGGCGCGAAACCAGGTGGTGGTCCAGGACAACGCGCCCGTCAGGAAACGCCGGGTGATGAACACGTCGCCACGGATAAACCCGGCGTCCTTGGCCTCGCCCAGCACTTGCAGCCAGATCTCTTCATAAATGTCACGCAGGGCCAGCACGTGGACCTGCCCTTCTGCGGACAACGAACGCCATTCATAAACCAGCACCGCCATGGCTTCGCCGCTGCCGCCCATGATCGACTGCAACTCGCAACGAATCAGCGCCAGCACCCGCTCGCGCACGTTGGCAGCCTCGGCCAAGGCCGCCTGCATCAACGCGGTGTTGTAGCGAATGGTTTCTTCCATCACCGCACGCAGGATCTCGTCCTTGCTTTTGAAGTGATGAAAAATACTGCCCGACTGAATGCCCACTGCGCTGGCTAGATCCCGCACGGTGGTGCGTTCATAACCTTTATTGCGGAACAGATGAGCCGCCACTTGCAGCAGTTTGCCGCGAGCGCTATCCGGGTCGGTCAATTGGCCGTTGTCGACCAATTCGCGCATCACCCTCAGGGCTTTTTGCTCGTCCACCCGTTCTCTCCTACAGTCGTTCAGTCAGATGCGCCGCTCGCCGCTAAATCAGCGGGGTTGCGCGGGCAATTTAAGCTGGCCGGAGCGACCAAGCAAGCGCTTGGGGAGAAGATATTTCAGGCGTTTACAAACCAAGCGCTTGCTTGGTAGTCTCGGAGCACTTCTGTCGGAGCTGAGCATGGAGTTGACTGTGCCAAAAAACATCCGCATCGGTTGCGCCAGTGCCTTCTGGGGCGACACCTCGACCGCCGCCGCGCAACTGGTGCAAGGCGGGCGCCTGGACTATCTGGTGTTCGATTACCTGGCCGAGATCACGATGTCGATCATGGCCGGCGCCCGGATGAAAGATCCCCTGGCCGGCTATGCCAGCGACTTCATCGAAGTCCTCAGTCCCCTGTTGCCGCAACTCGCCGAGCAGAAGATCCGCGTCATCAGCAACGCCGGTGGGGTCAACCTGCAAGCCTGCGCCGCCGCCCTGCAAGCAGCGTGCGACAAGGCCGGTGTGGCGCTGAAGATCGCCGTGCTGCTGGGTGATGACCTGCAACCGCAGTTCAAACAGCTCAGCAGCCAGGGCATTCGCGAAATGTTCAGCGGCGCGCCGTTGCCACCGATGTGCGTGTCGACCAACGCGTACCTCGGCGCACCGGGCATCGTTGAAGCGCTGCGTTTGGGTGCTGACATCGTGATAACCGGGCGGGTGGTCGACAGCGCCGTGGTCAGCGCAGCATTGGTGCATGAATTCGGCTGGTCGTGGCACGACTACGACAAATTGGCCCAGGCCGCGCTGGCCGGGCACATCATCGAGTGCGGCGCGCAGTGCACCGGCGGCAACTTCACAGACTGGCGCGAGGTGCCCGACTACGAGCACATCGGTTTCCCCATCGTCGAAGTCAGCGCCGACAGTCAGTTCATCGTCAGCAAACCCGAAGGCTCCGGGGGGCTGGTCACGCCGCTGACCGTCGGCGAGCAGATGCTCTATGAAATCGGCGACCCGCGAGCCTACCTGCTGCCGGACGTGGTCTGCGATTTCAGTCAGGTCAAACTCCAGCAACAAGGCAAAAACGCGGTGCAGGTGCACGGCGCCAAAGGCCTGCCGCCGACGGATCAATACAAGGTCAGCGCGACTTACCCGGACGGTTTCCGCTGCACCGCCAGTTGCCTGATCGCCGGTATCGATGCGGTGGACAAGGCGCGGCGGGTCAGCGAAGCAATCATCAACAAGACGTCGGAGATTTTCAGCCAGCGCGGCTGGGCGCCTTACAGCGAAGTCAACATCGAACTGCTCGGCAGCGAGGCCACCTACGGCCCCCACGGCCAACGCCAGGACAGCCGCGAAGTGGTGATCAAACTCGCCGTGCGCCACCCGAGCAAACAGGCGTTGATCGTGTTCTCCCGGGAAATCGCTCAGGCCGCCACCGGCATGGCACCGGGATTGACCGGGATTGTTGGCGGCAGGCCGACGGTGTATCCGCTGATCCGGCTGTTCTCGTTCCTGATCGACAAAACCGCCTGCACGCTGGAGATTGATCTCACGGGTCAACGCTTTCCCTGCGCCCTGCCCGCCCTCGATGCGCTCGACCCCGCTGATCTGCCCGTGCCGTTCGAGCCACCCAAACCCACCGAGCGGGCCGACGCCAGTGTCGCGCTGATCAAACTCGCGGTGGCCCGTTCCGGCGACAAGGGCAATCACAGCAACATCGGGGTCATGCCGCGGGATGCCCAGTTCCTGCCGTGGATCGCCGAAGCGTTGACGCCGGAGGTGATCGTCGACTGGATGAGCCACGTGCTTGATCCGGTCCACGGGCGTGTCGAGCGCTGGTATTTGCCCGGCACCCACAGCTTGAATTTCCTGCTGGAAAACGCCCTCGGCGGTGGCGGCGTGGCCAGCCTGCGGATCGATCCGCAAGGCAAGGCCTTCGCCCAACAACTGCTGGAGATGCAGATTCCGGTGCCCCAGCGCATCGCCGACCAGGTCAACTAGAGGACCGCTGCCATGGCTTACGACTCGATTTTCAAACCCGATCTGTTCGCTGGCCAAACCATTATTGTCACTGGCGGCGGCAGCGGCATCGGCCGTTGTACCGCCCACGAACTGGCGGCCCTCGGCGCCCATGTGCTGCTGGTGGGGCGCAATGCCGACAAATTGAGAAACGTCGCCACCGAGATTGCCGAGGACGGCGGCAAGGCTGACTGGAAAACCTGCGATATTCGCGAGGAAGAAGCGGTCAAGCATCTGGTCAGCGAGTTGATCCGCCTGTTCGGTCCGATCCACGGCCTGGTCAACAATGCCGGCGGACAATTCCCGTCGCCACTGGCCTCGATCAATCAGAAGGGTTTCGAAACCGTAATGCGCACCAACCTGGTGGGCGGTTTCCTGATGGCCCGGGAAGTGTTCAACCAATCCATGAGCAAACACGGCGGGGCCATCGTCAACATGCTCGCCGACATGTGGGGCGGCATGCCCGGCATGGGCCATTCGGGGGCGTCGCGCTCGGGCATGGACAACCTGACCAAGACTGCGGCGTTCGAATGGGGTTACGCCGGGGTGCGGGTCAACGCCGTGGCGCCGGGCTGGATTGCCTCCAGCGGCATGGACACCTACGAAGGTGCGTTCAAAGCGGTGATCCCGACCCTGCGCGAGCATGTGCCGCTCAAACGGATTGGCACCGAATCGGAAGTCAGTGCGGCGATTGTGTTCCTGCTCAGTCCGGCGGCAGCGTTCGTCAGTGGCAGCACGTTGCGCATCGACGGTGCGGCGAGCCTGGGCGGTCGGGCGTGGCCAATTCACAAGGCGCAGAACAGCGAGTCGTACAACGGTTTCCACCGCGCCTATTTACCCGATGTACTGCGGCCCGAAGTGCTCAAGGACAAGGAATAAGCCATGCCGGTGATCGAGTCCCAGATCGACCCTTTCAGTGAACAGTTCGCGCAAAACCGCGCGGCGATGCTGGTAGGTATCGAGCACGTGCGTCAGCTCGAACAGAACCTGCTGAACAAGGCCGCCGAAGCCAAGACCAAATTCGACAAGCGTGGCCAACTGCTGCCCCGTGAACGCCTCAACCTGCTGCTCGACCCCGGCGCGCCGTTCCTCGAACTGGCGAGCCTGGCCGGCTATAAATTGCACGACGACAAGGACGGCAGTTCCGCCGGCGGCGGCTTGATTGCCGGGATCGGTTACGTGTCCGGCGTGCGCGTGCTGGTGGTGGCGAACAACAGCGCGATCAAGGGCGGAACCATTTCCCCCAGTGGGTTGAAAAAATCCCTGCGCCTGCAACAGATCGCCATGGAAAACAAACTGCCGGTGATCACCCTGGCCGAGAGCGGCGGCGCCAACCTCAATTACGCCGCCGAGATTTTCATCGAAGGCGCGCGCAGCTTTGCCAATCAGGCGCGGATGTCGGCCATGGGTTTGCCACAGATCACTGTGGTCCATGGCTCGGCCACCGCCGGTGGCGCGTATCAACCGGGCTTGTCGGATTACGTGGTGGTGGTGCGCGGCAAGGCCAAACTGTTTCTCGCCGGCCCACCGCTGCTGAAAGCTGCCACTGGCGAAGTCGCCACCGATGAAGAACTGGGCGGCGCGGAGATGCACGCACAAACCGCCGGCACCGCCGAATACCTGGCCGAGAACGATGCCGACGGCGTGCGTCTGGCGCGCGAAATTGTCAGCCTGTTGTCCTGGAACGAGCAGTTGCCATGGCTGCCCGAGCCGCAGTGGAAGGAGCCGCTCTACCCCATCGACGAATTGCTCGGCCTGATCCCGGACGATCCGAAAAAGCCATACGACGTGCGCGAAATCATTGCGCGGATTGCCGACGCGTCGAACTTCCTCGAATTCAAGGGCGAGTTTGATCAGCAGACCATCTGCGGTCACCTGAAAATCCAGGGTCGCGCCTGCGGCTTCATCGGCAACAACGGCCCGATCACGCCCAAGGGCGCGAGCAAGGCTGCGCAGTTCATTCAGTTGTGCGACCAGAGCCAGACCCCGCTGCTGTTTTTCCACAACACCACCGGGTTCATGGTCGGTACCGAGTCGGAACAGCAAGGCGTGATCAAGCACGGCGCGAAGATGATCCAGGCAGTGGCGAATGCCCGAGTGCCGAAACTGACCATCGTCGTCGGCGGTTCCTATGGCGCTGGCAATTACGCGATGTGCGGTCGTGGCCTCGACCCGCGCTTCATCTTCGCCTGGCCCAACAGCCGGACGGCGGTGATGGGTGGTGCCCAGGCCGGCAAGGTGTTGCGCATCGTCACCGAGGCCAAACAGCTCAAGGACGGTTTGGTGCCGGACCCGAAAATGCTCGACATGCTGGAGCAGGTCACCGCGCAGAAACTCGACAGCCAGTCCACCGCACTTTATGGCAGCGCCAGTTTGTGGGACGACGGGTTGATCGATCCGCGAGACACCCGGACGTTGCTCGGGTACTTGCTGGATATCTGCCATGAGGCCGAGGTTCGGCCGCTGCAAGCCAATAGTTTTGGTGTCGCCCGCTTCTAGCGGCGCTCAGGAGAACAATAAAAATGATCTTCACCCAGGAACACGAAGCACTGCGGCGCACCGTCCGCCAGTTCGTCGATCACGAGATCAACCCGCACGTCGAGGAGTGGGAAAAGGCCGGGCGCTTTCCGATCCATGAACTTTTTCGCAAGGCTGGCGACCTCGGATTGCTGGGGATTTCCAAACCGGAAAAATTCGGCGGCATGGGCCTCGACTACAGCTATTCGATCGTCGCCGCCGAAGAGTTCGGCACCATCCATTGCGGCGGCATTCCGATGTCCATCGGCGTGCAAACCGACATGTGCACCCCGGCCCTCGCCCGCTTCGGCTCCGATGAATTGCGTGAAGAGTTTCTGAGACCCGCGATCACTGGCGAGCAGGTCGGCTGCATCGGCGTGTCGGAAGTCGGCGCGGGTTCCGATGTCGCCGGGCTGAAAACCACCGCGCGCAAGGACGGCGACGACTACGTGATCAGCGGCAGCAAGATGTGGATCACCAACTCGCCGAGCGCCGATTTCATCTGCCTGCTGGCCAACACCTCGGACGACAAACCCCACGTCAACAAGTCGCTGATCATGGTGCCGATGAACACGCCCGGCATCAGCCTGAGTTCGCACCTGGACAAACTCGGCATGCGCAGCTCGGAAACCGCCCAGGTGTTTTTCGATAACGTGCGGGTCCCGCAGCGCAACCGCATCGGCCACGAAGGCGCGGGGTTCATGATGCAGATGTTGCAGTTCCAGGAGGAGCGTCTGTTCGGTGCGGCGAACATGATCAAGGGCCTGGAATACTGCATCGACAGCACCATCGAGTACTGCAAGGAGCGCAAGACGTTCGGCAATGCGCTGATCGACAACCAGGTAATTCACTTTCGCCTGGCGGAACTGCAAACCGAAATCGAATGCCTGCGGGCGCTGGTCTATCAGGCCACCGAGCAGTACATCAAAGGCCAGGACGTCACGCGCCTGGCGTCGATGGCCAAACTCAAAGCCGGGCGACTCGGCCGGGAAGTCAGCGACAGTTGCCTGCAATATTGGGGCGGCATGGGCTTCATGTGGGACAACCCGGTGGCCCGCGCGTATCGCGATGTGCGGCTGGTGTCGATTGGCGGCGGCGCCGACGAAATCATGCTGGGGATCATCTGCAAACTCATGGGCATCCTGCCGGGGAAAAAGAAATGACCAGCCTGCCGGATTGCCAGACGCTGTTGCTCGAACGGCACAACGGCGTACTGCACATCACCCTCAACCGCCCGCAAAGCCGCAACGCCATGAGCTTGCAGATGGTCGCCGAACTGCGCGCGGTGCTGGCGGCAGTGCATGACGACCGGGCTGTGCGGGCCTTGGTGATCAGCGGTGCCGGTGGGCATTTCTGCGCCGGTGGCGACATCAAGGACATGGCCAATGCCCGCGCTCAAGGTCCGGAAGCCTATCGCGACTTGAACCGGGCGTTCGGTGCCTTGCTGCAAGAGGTACAACACGCCCCGCAAGTGGTGATCACAGTGCTGCAAGGCGCGGTGCTGGGCGGTGGGTTTGGCCTGGCCTGTGTCAGCGATGTCGCGCTGGCCGATCATCAGGCGCAATTCGGTTTGCCGGAAACCAGCCTCGGTCTGTTGCCGGCGCAGATTGCACCATTCGTGGTCCAGCGCATCGGCCTGACCCAGGCGCGAAGACTGGCCCTGACGGCGGCACGCTTCGATGGCACCCAGGCGCGGCGCATGGGCCTGGTGCATTTTGTCGAACACGACGCGCAAGCCCTGGCCGAACGCCTCGAAGAAGTATTGGCGCATGTGTTGTGCTGCGCACCGGGGGCGAATGCGTCGACCAAAAAATTGCTGTTGGCGAGTGCCGGGCAGCCGTCCGATGAATTATTGGATCAAGCGGCCGAGTGGTTCAGCGAAGCGGTGACTGGGGCTGAGGGGGTCGAGGGGACCATGGCCTTTGTGCAAAAGCGAAAACCGGGGTGGGCCTCCTAAAAAGCATCGCGAGCAAGCTCGCTCCCACAGGGGAATGCATTCCAAATGTGGGAGCGAGCTTGCTCGCGAAGAGGCCATCACTTTCACCGCATAACTTGAGAGACGACCGATGCCCGGACTCCGCAAAATCCTGATCGCCAACCGCGGTGAAATCGCCTGCCGCATCCAGCGCACCGCCCAGACCCTGGGCTACCGCACCGTCGCGGTGTTCAGCGACGCCGACGCCGATGCCCTGCACGTGCAGATCGCCGACGAAGCCGTGAACATCGGCCCGGCCCCGGTGCAGCAGTCGTACCTGAACATCCCGGCGATCATCGAAGCCGCACGCTGCACTGGCGCCGATGCGATCCACCCCGGCTACGGTTTCCTCTCGGAAAACGCCGAATTCGCCCTCGCCTGCCAACAGGCCGGCATCACCTTCATCGGTCCCAGCCCCGAAGCCATTGAGCTGATGGGCAGCAAGCGCCTGTCGAAACTCGCCATGATCCAGGCCGGCGTGCCCTGCATCAGCGGCTATCAAGGTGCTGCACAGGACGACGCGACCCTGAGCAGCGAAGCCGAGCGCATCGGCTACCCGCTGATGATCAAGGCCAGTGCCGGCGGTGGCGGGCGTGGCATGCGCCTGGTGTACGACGCCAGTGATTTGCTGGAACAATTGCGCACTGCACGTTCCGAAGCCCTGCACGGGTTTGGCAGCGATGAACTGATCCTCGAAAAGGCGCTGATCGATCCGCGCCACGTCGAGGTGCAAGTATTCGGCGACCAGCACGGCAACTTGATCTACCTCGGCGAGCGCGACTGCTCGATCCAGCGCCGGCACCAGAAAATCATCGAGGAAGCGCCCTGCCCGGTGATGACAGCTGAACTGCGCCAGGCCATGGGCGAAGCAGCGCTCAAGGCCGGGCGCGCGGTGAACTATGTCGGCGCCGGCACGGTGGAATTCCTGCTCGATGCGCGCGGGCAGTTTTACTTTTTGGAGATGAACACCCGACTGCAAGTGGAACACCCGGTGACCGAACTGATCACCGGGCTGGATCTGGTGGCTTGGCAACTGCACGTCGCCGAAGGCCTGCCGCTGCCATTGCGACAGGATCAGCTGCAACTCAACGGGCATGCCATCGAAGTGCGCCTGTACGCCGAAGACCCGGCCCAGGGTTTCCTGCCGCAAACCGGGCGTATCGGCGCCTGGGAGCCGGCGTTGCAAAGCGGCGTACGTATCGACCATGGGCTGATCGAAGGTCAGCACGTCAGTCCTTTCTACGACCCGCTGCTCGGCAAACTCATCGCCCACGGCGCCACCCGCGAAGAAGCCCGGCGCAAGCTTGTGCGGGCGGTGCAGGACAGCGTGCTGCTGGGCGTGCAAAGCAATCAGCGCCTGCTCGCCAGTCTGCTCGAACACCCACAATTTATCAGCGGCGAGTTCAGCACCGGGTTTATCCCTTCGCACTTTGCCGAGCATCCTTGCCTGCATGCGCACGTCCCGAGCGCCGAAGAACTGGCCATCGCGACGGCGCTGCTCTATCAGGCTTCAGCCCAGCAACACACCATGCCTTTGGCCGGCTGGCGCAACAATGCCAGTGTGCCGCTGCACTATCGGATCGGCGTGGAAGACCAGAACTGGAGCGTTGAACTGAATGCGGTGCCCGGCGAGCCATACCGGCTACAGGTCGGCGACCAGACGCTCGAACTGAAGATCATCCACTGCGACGGGCAGCACGCCATTCTGGAAATCGACGGCATCCGCCAGCGTCACGCCTACCGTCTCGACGCCGAGCAACTCTGGCTATTCACCCGCCCCGGCAGCCTGAGGCTGGTGGATCGCACACAAATTGCAGTGACCAGCCAGGCCAGCGTCAGCTCCGGCACGCTCAAGGCGCCGATGGACGGGGCGATCGTCGACGTGCTGGTCAGCGAGGGCAGCACCGTCAGCAAGGGGCAGCTATTGGTAGTGCTGGAGGCCATGAAAATGGAGCATCCGCTGAAATCCGGCATCGACGGCGTGCTCAAGCGCTTACAGGTCAGGGTCGGCGATCAGGTCAAAAATCGTCAGATTTTGTTGGAGGTCGAATAAGGCGCTAGGCGGATCCGCCGGGTTTGGCTACGCTCAAGCCCTATCAGGACGCGGATACCAGGAACCCTGCGATGCCTCACTGGTTGGTCATTGATCTGGAAGCCACCACCGATGAGGGTGGCTGGCCAGTCACAGAGATGGAAATCATCGAAATCGGTGCCACCCTGGTGGACCGAAAAGGTCGGGAACTGGATCAATTCCAGCGCTTCGTACGTCCGACGCGCCGGCCGTTGCTGACGCCGTTTTGCCGCGAGTTGACCCACATCACCCAGGCCAATATCGATACCGCGCAGCCGCTGACCGAGGTCTGGCCGGCGTTCGAACGCTGGCTCGGCCAACATCATTCGCGCCTGGACGGTTGGGCCAGTTGGGGGGACTACGACCGCAAACAATTGCTTCAGGAATGGCAGCGCCTGCAACTCGACAGTTTCTTGAGCCAGGTGCCGCACATGAACCTCAAGCAGCGTTTCGCCAAGGCGCGGCGACTGGAACGGCCGCTGGGGCTCAACGGTGCGCTGCAACTCGCGGGCATGCAGTTCAACGGCCAGCAACACAGGGCGCTGGAGGACGCACGCAATACCGCGCGGTTGTTACCGCTGGTGCTGCCCATCTAGGAAGGTGACGGCGCAAGGGGCGTTGTGCATACTGGCCGGCCCTTTTAAGCCCTTTTTCGAGGAATCGCCCATGTTTAAAGTCAACGAGTACTTCGACGGCACCGTCAAGTCGATCGCCTTTGGCACTGCTGAAGGTCCGGCGACCATCGGCGTCATGGCCCCGGGCGAATACGAATTCGGCACCAGCCAGCGTGAAATCATGCACGTGGTGACCGGCGCCCTGACCGTCAAGTTGCCGGACAGCAGCGACTGGGAAACCTTCGCCGCCGGCAGCCAGTTCAACGTTCCTGCCAACAGCAAGTTCCAGCTGAAAGTGGCCGTCGACACCGCTTACCTGTGCGAATACCGCGGCTAAAACCCTGGGTTTTCACAGTGACAAAAAAAATGCCCGTGTCCAAGGACACGGGCATTTTTCGTTCATGGTGCGGGTTATTCGAGGATCGTCACCGGCATGCCGACTTCAAGCCGACCGTTGCTGTCGTTGACCAGGTTCTGGCCGAACATCGCGCCATCCTCTTCGGCCCGATACTTTTGCAGCGTGGCCAGCGGCTCGCGATCATCGCTGCGGACTCCGGTCTGCGGATCGATGGTGGTCAGGATGCACCGCGCGCACGACTTGACCACCCGGAACTCGACATCGCCGATGCGGATGCGCTTCCAGCCATCTTCGGCATAGGCTCCGCTGCCTTCGATCACCAGATTGGGCCGGAAGCGCAGCATTTCCAGCGGTCGCCCGACTTTGCTCGACAGGTCTTCCAGCGATGCCTGCCCGATTAGTAACAGCGGGAAACCATCGGCGAACGCCACCTGATCATCGTCCTTGCCGTAACCGGCCTGGGTGCTGCGCGCGCGATCCAGCGGCACTTGCACCAGCCGCGTCGGCTTGCCGATGAACTGACTGACCCAGGCAGCCGCCGCGTCGCCGGCATCCGGCACACGCAAAGTGTCGCGCCAAATGGTCACGCCGCGCAGTTCTGCCTCGTTGCCGGGCAAGGCGATATCGATGGGTGAATGGCCAGGCGCACGGAGGGTCAAGCCGCCATCGGCATTCCACAGCGCCGACAACTGGCTCATCTGCGCCACCGCGCGTTGGGTCAGGAAACGCCCGCTGGCTTCATCTACCAGCATCCAGCGTCGATCACCGTCCAGGCCCAGTTTGTCGAGGCTAACCTGTTGCAGGGTCTCGCCCTTGGCGGATTTCAACGGATAACGATAAAGCGCGCTCAGACGCAGCATTGCCTGCTCCCTGGTGGGCAAAAAAAGCCACCCTATACGAGCTTGATCGCTGAATCAAAGGCAAAAAAAACCTGTGGGAGCGGGCTTGCTCGCGAAGGCGGTGTGTCAGCTGACATCAATGCTGAATGTGACACCGCTTTCGCGAGCAAGCCCGCTCCCACAGGGATTAGATCGTGATCAGGCCGGTACTTCGTCCAGCATCAGGCGCTGGCGCACTACATCCACAAGCTTGTCCGGCTGGAACTTGGAGAGGAAGTTGTCGCAGCCGACCTTCTTCACCATCGAGTCGTTGAAACTGCCGGACAGCGAGGTGTGCAAGACCACGTAGAGGCCGCGCAGGCGCGGGTCGTTACGGATTTCAGTGGTCAGGCGATAGCCGTCCATTTCCGGCATTTCCGCGTCGGTGAAGATCATCAGCAGTTTGTCGGTCATGACCACACCGGTATCGGCCCAGGCCTTTAGCATGTTCAGGGCTTTCAGACCGTCGCTGGCAATGTGCATCTTCACGCCCAACTGGCCGAGGGTGTCGCGCAATTGCGAGAGCGCCACATTGGAGTCGTCCACCAGCAGCACTTCACGACCACGGGCGCGTTCGAGCACCGGGTCATCGAGTTTGTCCTTGGACACCTTGGCGTTGTACGGGACGATTTCGGCGAGGACTTTTTCCACGTCGATGATTTCCACCAACTGGTCATCGACCTTGCTGATGGCCGTCAGGTAATGCTGGCGACCGGCGCTGGTCGGCGGCGGCAGAATGGCTTCCCAGTTCATGTTGACGATACGGTCCACACCGCCGACCAGGAACGCCTGCACCGAGCGGTTGTACTCGGTAACGATAATGGTGCTGGTCGGACTTGGCACCAAAGGACGCATGCCGATCGCCTGGGACAGGTCGATCACCGGCAGCGTCTGGCCGCGCAGGTTGACCACGCCGCACACAAACGGATGACGCTGGGGCATCAGGGTCAGTTTCGGCAGTTGCAGGACTTCTTGAACTTTAAACACGTTGATCGCGAACAATTGTCGCCCGGCCAAGCGGAACATGAGAATTTCCAGGCGATTCTCACCCACCAGTTGCGTGCGTTGGTCTACCGTGTCGAGAATGCCGGCCATCAATGACTCCTGGGCTTGTTCTGATGAATTCACTAAAGAGGGTTATCGGCTGTTATTGCAGGACCTTGACCCCGCGACGAAATGCCATCTTCAGCCATTGATGTCACATTAACATCATGCTTTACTGGCCTCGTGATTTTCATCACGTTTCTTTCCCTGCCGCGCGACCTCGGTTTGCACGATAGGTTCCCCTGCGTAAGGGATTCCCCTAGTAACAATCAGGCCCAACCTGATATTCGCAATATCCAATAGCCATTAATGTGACGCCATTCTCATTGCATGAACGGAGTCAGGCTTTTGTGTGCGATCGCAGGTCAGTGGCCCTCCACCCTCTCGAGTTATCCAGCGTGCACAACAGCTCGCCGGGGTGCGCTCGCGCAAAAACTCGTGATTATCGACACACACGACATTCCCCCATCTGACATGACGTTGTGGAGATAAGCATGCCGAACGACCATAAAGAGGGGACTCAAGGGCTTCCCGAGTTTCTCGTCGAGGCTGAAACATTCCTGGCCAAAACCGAGGAATGCCTCAGTCATCTGCAACTGATCAGCCATGATACGGACGCGATCGACTGCATGCTCAGCACCCTGCTCAAGCTGGCGAACAAGGCCGATGCCTTGGGACTGGAAGCGGTGTCGGAGTTTTCGCTGCACATTCATGGTTTGTTGAACCATGCCCAGCATCAGAGAGTGCTGAACGACTTGGCCTTGGAAGCGCTGAAAGATTGCCTGACGCTGCTGGCCTGGCAACTCGAACTCATCGACCAAAAAACCGGCCAGTTGAGCCTGGATGACAGCGAGCAGACATCGTTGATCGAAGCGTTTGCCTTTCAGGTCGGGCAAAGCCGTTTTCAGCCTCCCGTGCATGCCAAACCGCTCACCCTCGTGACGTTCTCGGAACGGCAAGCTTAAATTTACCGGACAACTATTCGTTGGCTGGTTTTGTTATTGCCCACACCCAGCTCTGTCATTTGAATGCACATGTCGCAATTACATATTTCATATCTGTCAACGACAACTCATTACAAATAAGTATTCCAGTCGAGCACCGACTTTCTGTCTCGGGCTCAGGTAATGCCTGACTTTAAAAATAAAATCCAGGCACCTTCACTATCTTCATGTGACAAAAACCTAAACTTTTTCCATTATGGAACCAACGTCCATGCACCCTATTTCCTGACTGTATAGACATATATACCAAACGCGACCAACGGTATCTTAAGTGGTATTATGCCGGCCATTAATTGGCGTCAATTAATGGCACCTTGATTCCAGACGAGTGCAACACGCCAAACTTCAACGCTGTATTTCGCCCTTTGCTTTGCTCCGTTGAAGTCGGTGATTTACCCAAAAGTTTTTCAGACAGAGACTCGTCAGTCACCATGACGGGTCTGCCCGCAGCGAACATCCATTGGCTCCATCTGCTATGTACGCCAGCCTCAAGTCAATCACCACGTGGCCACCTTCCCGAGTAAACGCGCGTCGGTTCACGCTGTTGCTGTGTACCTGCTCGGCGCTTGGCAGTCTGCTGGTCTATGGCCTCTCCACTCGCTTGCCGGCGAGCCTGCTGGTGCTCAACATCGCGGCACTGGCCTGTGTCTGGGTCGGGCATCGCCTGTCGCGCAAATCGATCAAGTTTCAACCCCAAGAGCTGGCCGACCGACTTCTGGAAGTCCAGGAAAACGAACGCCATCGGCTCAGCCGCGAGTTACACGACGATATCGGCCAATTGCTGACCGCGGCAAAACTGCAAAGCGAGTGGCTCAAGCGCCGACTGCCCGAAGACCTTCAGGGGCAATGCTCGGTGCTGTGCGACACCCTGGAAGAAACCCTGAACAAGGTGCGCGACGTCTCAGCCATCCTCAACCCCCGACAGCTGACCAGTCTTGGCCTGGAAGCCAGCCTGCGGGCACACTTGCTCAAGACCCTGGCCAATACCTCGGTGCACTGGAGCCTGGAATGCCATCAGCGCTTGACCGGCATTCCGGAAGAAATGGCCGTGGCCGCGTTCCGGATTACCCAGGAAGCGGTGACCAATATTTTGCGCCATGCCGAGGCCCGGAATTTACTGGTGCGCGTGCAACGGCTGCCCCAAGGCCTGACATTGCTGATCAGCGATGACGGCCTCGGTTTCGCGCCCGCGGCAAACCCCGGACGCGAGGGACAACGTGGAATGGCCGGGATGTCGGAACGGATCGAGCAATTGGGCGGGACCTTGACCGTGACCAGCGAGCCAGGCAAAGGCACTCAAATCGAAGCACTTTTCCCCTGGGCGCCCCGCGCGCTCGAACGGGCCAGTACGAATAAGGTTATGCGTTGACTTGTAATTTACTTCTGGTGGATGACCACTCGCTTATCCGGGCAGGCGTGCGCGCTCTGGTGCTGGATATTCCCGGCTACGCGGTAGTCGGCGAGGCTAATGACGGCTCGCAACTGCTGGAGATGGTCGAGCAACTGTCCCCGGACATTGTCTTGCTGGATATCTCCATGAAGGAGACCGGCGGCCTCGAAGCCTTGCAGCGTCTCAAAAGGGTTCGCCCGCAAAGCAAAGTACTGATCCTGTCGATGCACACCGACCCGACGCTGATCATGCAGGCACTGGAATCCGGGGCTCATGGTTACTTGCTCAAGGACACCACGGCGACTGAACTCGAACACGCCCTGGACGCCTTGCGCAACAACGAGCGCTACCTGAGCCCGGCCATCGCCCACACGGTAATCAACCAGGCGCTGACCCGTACTCAGAAAAACCAGGCGCCGGCCCAGGACTCCCACAACCTGACGGCACGCCAGCTCGAAATCCTGCGACTGATCGTGCGCGGCAAATCCACCCGGGAAATCGCCAACGGCCTTGGCCTGAGCATCAAGACCGTCGAAACCCACCGCTCGCAGATCATGAAACGCTTGCAGATCTACGACGTGGCAGGCCTGGTGCTGTTCGCCGTGCGCGAGCAAATTATCAGCCTGGACGATTGAGGGCTGGCGTTGAGCCCAGCAGCGGCGAGTTCGGCGGCAAATGCACACGCAACGCCGCCGGACGCGCTTCGAAACGCAAGTCGTCACCCTCAAGCGGTTCACCATCCAGATTGATATGCAGGCCTTCCGAGACCTTGATCTCGACCCAAGGCAAACGGGCTCGCACGAACATGTTGTCGATGCCGAAGCCCTCGGTCAGCAAGTTCTTCAACGTGCCGACCACTTCCTGAGGTGCCGGCAGAATGCTGATGTCCAGCAATCCGTCGTCTACCAGTGCCTCCGGACACAACACACGGCCACCGCCGGCCTGTCGGCCATTGCCGATGCCCAGCGCCAGTAATTCACCACGCCAGTGAAAATCCGGCCCCTGCAACTCGCCATAAGCGGCATGTAATTCGCTGAAGCGCGATAACCCTGTGAACAGATACGCCGCGCCACCCAGGATTTTTTTCAGGTCCTCCGAGGTGTTGGCCGTGACGTTACTGCCAAATCCGCCGGTGGCCATGTTCAGGAACGCCTGTCCGCCAACGGTTCCCAGATCGATGGCGCTCGGAGCAGTGTCCAGCAGTTCCAGTGCCTGAGCGGGCTCCAGGGAAATGCCGGCGGCGCGGGCAAAGTCATTGGCGGTACCCAACGGCAGCAGCACCAGGCTAGCCTCGTTCGGGTGTGCCGCCATGGCTTCAGCGATATCGCGCAAGGTGCCGTCACCTCCCCCGGCAATCACTTGTGTGTATCCGGCAGTCAGCGCTTCATCCACCAGACGCGCGGCATCGCCGGCCTCCCAGGTCAGCCGGACCGCCAGCTCCCACCCCTGCTTGCGCTTGCCTTCAACGGCCGCGCGAACGTCCTCATTGAGTGCCTGCTTGCCATGCAGAATCAACAGCGCCTTGCGCTCATCCATTGCCATCACTCCCATGATTGGAATCCGTATGGGAGATGTTGACCTCACGGACACGCAAAAAAGTCAGGAAAACTTGAATTAATTCAGGGTCCCGGCGCCCGGGGTCCTACAACGCGGTATTTTTTCTTACGAGACATACGGAATCGGCTCAATTGACCGAGCCAGGTGATTGGTCCAACGTTGGGCCCTGTGGTTTCAACCATCAAAATACAAACACACAAGGATGTGCACGCAATGAATGCAAACGCCCTAAGGGCTCACCAGACTGAATTCACAAACAGCGCAAAACCTGCTGGAGAAGCTATGGAACCTCGCGTCGTTGAGCTGGAGACCCACCTCAAGTACATTCGCCGAGACATGGACGAAGTGCGTGGTGACGTCAAATCCATCAAGCACCGACTGGCCTACCTGGCTGGCGCAAGCGCCGTGTTACTGGGGCTTCTGGGATGGATCGCCAACAGCCGGTTCGATCAGGTCGTGACGCTCCTGTCTCATTAAGCGGCAGGGTGACGCGAGGCCCGGCTGAATCAGCCGGCCCTGCGTCGACAGGCATCAGCCCAAGACTTCACTCAGGGGGATGAAGTTGACGTATTCACCCTCGATCAACGTGCGATCTTCCAGCACCTCCACCAGGCCTTCGGCCCAAGCGGCGCTGCGCAGAACGCCGGAGCTTTGATTCCTGTAGATGATTGCCCGACCATTCTCGAGGCGCCCACGCAGGTACTCCCGTCGGTTGCCAGCCTTGGGCCAGACGAACCCTGCCGGCACCGGGAACTTCAACGGTTCAACCTCTTGGACACCTTGACGGCGCAGGAGATAAGGCCGCGCCAACAAAGCAAAGGTCACCAGCGTTGAAGCCGGGTTACCCGGCAAGCCAATCACCGGTACGCCACGGAAATGTCCAAACGTCAGCGGTTTGCCGGGCTTGATTGCAAGCTTCCACAATGTGAGCTCACCCTCTTCGCGCAAGGCAATGCCCAGGAAGTCGGCCTCCCCTACTGATACACCGCCAGTGGACAAAATCAGGTCCACATTGGTCAGTTCGCCCAAGCGAGCACGCGTTACCGCCAGATCATCCTCAAGAATGCCGGCATCAATCACCTCGCAACCCAAACGCTGCAACCAGCTGCAAAGCAACACACGATTGCTGTTGTAGATCTGTCCCGGACCCAACGCCTGACCGGGTTCGATCAGTTCATCACCGGTGGACAGCACCGCCACACGAACCTTGCGCACCACCGCCAGCTCAGCACATCCCAGCGATGCCGCCAGCCCCTGCTCGATAGGCCCCAAACGCGTGCCGGCGGACAAGACCAATTCACCGGCAGTGGTTTCCTGGCCCTGTGGACGAATGTTCTGGCCCGGCGTCATGGTTTCGGTAAAACGCACGCGCTCATCGGCCTGGACCTCGGCGTTTTCTTGCATCTCGACGCAGTCGGCACCGGCAGGCACCGGCGCGCCGGTAAAGATTCGTGCACAGGTGCCTGGCTGCAACGGTTGCGGGGCCTGGCCAGCGAAAATCTTCTGGCTGACCACCAACGGTTCACCGCTCCAGTCGGCCAGTCGCAAGGCATAACCGTCCATGGCACTGTTGGGCCAGGGCGGCAGGTCCAGCGTCGAGATCAGATCCTCTGCCAGCACACGACCCTGAACCTGCGCCAACGGCAGGTGTTCGCGCTCGCGGATCGGTGCCGCTTCGGCCATTTCCAGCAAGCGCGCCAGTGCCACCTCGACAGGCATCAAGCTGCCGGTCTTGCCGGGCTTACCCGCGGGATTCACAGGGGGCCGCCTGTTTCAGATGAGGGACGAAATTGCACGGACGATGCCGCGAATCCAGTTGCTCGGCCAGAATGCCATCCCAACCGGTACGCACGGCGTTGGTCGAACCCGGCAAGCAGCAAACCAGCGTGCCGTTGGCCAAGCCGGCCAATGCTCGGGACTGCACGGTCGAGGTGCCAATGTCGGCTACGGAAATCTGCCGGAACAATTCGCCAAAACCATCGACCTGCTTATCCAGCAGGCAACTGACCGCTTCCGGCGTGCTGTCACGCCCGGTGAATCCGGTGCCGCCCGTAATCAGCACGACCTGCACTACATCGTCGGCAATCCAGGTGGCGACTTGCGCGCGAATTTTGTAGAGGTCATCTTTAAGCAACACCCGTTCTGCGAGGTTGTGACCGGCTGCTCTCAGGCGGTCGACAAAGACCTGCCCAGAGGTGTCGGTTTCCAGGGTTCGGGTATCGCTGACCGTCAACACCGCGATGTTGAGCGGCGCGAAAGGTACATCAGCCTTGGCTTTCATAGGCTCTTCCAGTTGTAGGGGAAACAGCCCGGTGTTATATCACAGCGCCTCAATTTTTCGCCGCCCCCATGGAGAGCTGCCATGACTTCAACGACACCGCTGCCGACCTGTTCAATTCTGCTCCTGGCGGGTGGACGTGGCCAGCGCATGGGCGGCCAGGACAAGGGGCTGATCGAGTGGCACGGCGAACCGCTGATTGCCCATCTGCACCGCAAGACCCGCGCGCTGAGCGACGACTTGATCATCTCCTGCAACAGAAACCAGGAAAAATACGCGCCCTACGCCGACCAACTGGTGGTTGATGATCACGCCGATTTCCCCGGGCCCCTGGCAGGTATCCGTGCTGGCCTGAAAGCCGCCCGCCATGCCCATTTGCTGGTTTTGCCCTGTGACGTGCCGCGCATCGACGCAGCCCTGCTTCAAGACATGCGCGAAACCGCCGCACAGCACCCGGACAATCCCCTGATGCTGCGCCACGGTGACCATTGGGAGCCGTTGCTGTGCATTATTCCCGTGGTCCTTTCAAATGCGTTCGAAAACGCCTGGAACGAAGGCGAGCGCAGCCCCGGGCGAATCATGCGGCAGCTGGGTGCCACCGCCCTGCAATGCCCGGACAACGACCCTCGGCTGGCCAACCTGAACACACCAGAACTGTTAAGTGCACACAACACTGTGTCAGACTGACACGAGAAGGAACTTGCGCTCGTTGCATACGTCTACAAGCTCAGTAACTAAAAGTATTCATATTCGGAGACACACTCATGACTCAACGGACCCTCGCCACTTTCATGCTCGCACTGGGCCTCGCTACCCTCGCCGGTTGTGCATCGCCAACAGTGATCACCTTGAATGATGGTCGTGAAATCCAGGCCGTCGACCAACCTAAATTCGATGAAGAGTCGGGTTTCTACGAGTTCGAACAGTTGGACGGCAAGCACACCCGCATCAACAAGGATCAGGTTCGTACCGTCAAGGACTTGTAATCCTTGCGGTGACAACCAGATACAGAAAAGCCCGCTAAATGCGGGCTTTTTCGTGGCTGAAGAAAAGTGCGCTGCCGATCACCACTGCAAGGTGATGGTGCTCTCGAAGGCGCGCTCCTCGCCGGTGACCGGATCCACGAATCGCAGCCCTTGGGCCAGCAGCTTCAAGGGATTGGCGTAATCATCCTCGACGTCCTTGAGTACCTGCGGATAGAACGGATCATTGCAGATGCTGGCACCCAAGGCGGTCATGTGCACCCGCAACTGGTGCTTTTTGCCAGTGACTGGGTACAGCCCGTAACGCCAGAGCTCGCCGTTTTTCTCCCTGACCTCGACCGCCGTCTCGGTATTGCTGACACCTGGGCCTTCCTGCATGCGAAAGAACGGTTCGCCGTCCACGAGCCGACTTTTATGCACCAGCGGGAAGGACAGCTCAGGCAACGCCCGTGCAATCGCCTCGTAGCGCTTTTCGATCTGGCGCGTCGGAAACAACGACTGATACGCTGAACGCGTCTGCGGGTTGGCCGAAAACAGCACGAGCCCCGCCGTATGCCGGTCAATGCGGTGCAACGGCACCAGATGCGGGTTATCCAGGCGGTGGATCAGCCGTCGCAACAGGGTTTGCTCCACGTATTCGCCAGCCGGCGTAACGGGCAGAAAGTGCGGTTTGTCCGCGACTACCAAATGTTCGTCGGCGTACAGGATCGACTCGACCACCGGGATCGGCTTTTCGTCCGGCACTTCACGGAAATAATGAATCCGCAGACCTTCCTTGTACGGCAGGTCCAGGGCTATCGGCTGTCCCTGGCCGTCGAGGACACGGCCACGAGCGATACGGTCCAGCCATTGCTCACGGCCGATAGCGCCGAAGTGCTCGCACAGGCAATCGAGCACGGTCTGCCACGGGCCCGGCGGCAAATAGAGGGTGCTGGCCTGGCTGTGTGCAGCGGAAAACGATGAAGTGGACATACGAACGCTCTAACCCTCAATACAGGGCGGCATTATCCAACAGCGGCCGGAGCGAACCTAGCGGAGAATCCTCAGGCCGGTATCGACTGAGTCCGCGCCGCTGCTTCGGTGAATTCCTTGAGCCAGCGCAGCACATCCACCGCTTCCCAGCGAACGGGATCGTAAAGCGCGTACATCAAGCCCTGGTACCCCACGACGTCCAGTTGCCGGTGATAACCCGCGCGCTGGAACAGGGCTTCGATCTCGGCGAAACAGGTGTTGAAATGCAGCTTGTTGAAGGGGGTTTTACCTTCCGTGACCAGGCCATCCAGACGCAGTTCGAGGACCGCCTCGCGCACCACATCGACCGACATCCGGTTCACGCTGTTCTTCAATTGTTCGACATTGACCACGGTTCATCCCTCTGACTAGCGGGATTACCTGGCCAACTCCGAGATAGGAGGACGCATGGCAGGCAATCCGAATAACTGTATGAACATACAGTAACCGAATAACCTGTTTTTCGCCAATGGCGGAACACAACACCGCGACGGATGGGGAAGACCTAGCGCAAGAACGTAACGACCTGCTCGGCGTCGAAGGGCCAATCCAGTTCAGCGCCGGTATCCAGGCGCCGCAACACCGGGATACGCAGGCCGTAGTCTTCGACCCAATCCTCGTTTTCCGCGATATCCACCAACTCCACCATCAAACCGTGCTCGACCAAAGGCATCAGTTCGTCTTCGGCAAGTTCACAGAGATGGCAACCCAAGGTGCCGAACAGCTGACATTCAGGAGGCATGACAAACAGACCTGTTCAAATAGACTTTCATTCTAGGCCCCGCCGCCATCAACCGTCGAGCCAACGCCCCAAGGGCCCGCCAGCCAATTTCAAAAGGTTTCGGCAATTTCCTGATGCACATCATTTGCGCGCAATCCCGTTTGCGCGATGCTCTGGACTTTTTTTGCCTCTACGCTTGGGTAGCCCGAACCCTTCACCGGAGTTTTCAGTGTTTGCCAATCTGTTGATCATCCTCGCCTCCTCCCTGGTGGTCATTGCCCTGTTCCGGCGCCTGCGTTTGCCGCCGGTGCTGGGCTACCTCTGCGTGGGGCTGATGGTCGGGCCCACGGCATTGGATTGGGTGAATGAAAGCGAGGAGCTGCCAGACCTCGCCGAGTTGGGCGTGGTGTTTTTACTGTTCTCCCTGGGGCTGGAGTTTTCCCTGTC
Source organism: Pseudomonas nunensis (assembly GCF_024296925.1). NCBI lineage: Bacteria > Pseudomonadati > Pseudomonadota > Gammaproteobacteria > Pseudomonadales > Pseudomonadaceae > Pseudomonas > Pseudomonas nunensis. Next base: position 1,045,314 of record NZ_CP101125.1, on the reverse strand, counting down.
GAAAATGCTCGCGTTGCGCCAGGTGGTGTTCGGCCTCGGCAGTCTGCAAGTGCTGGTTTCCGGGCTGCTGCTCGGCGGTTTGCTGATGCTGTTCGGCATGTCGGTCACCCCGGCGCTGCTGCTCGGCGCCGGCCTGGCGTTGTCGTCCACGGCCATCGTCAGCAAGGAGCTGGGCAGCTTGGGGGAGATTTTCAGCAGTCACGGCCAGAATGCCATTGGCGTGCTGCTGTTCCAGGACGTGGTGGCGGTGTTGCTGCTGACCCTGGTGCCGGTGTTCGCCGGCAGTAGCGATCAAGCCTGGTATTGGGCGCTGCCCCTGACACTGGCCAAGACCGTGTTGCTGTTTGTCGGCCTGCTGCTGGCCAGTCGCTGGTTGCTGCCCCGGTTGTTCCAGGAAGTTGCCGCGTCCCGTTCCGCAGAACTGTTCGTGCTGCTGGCGTTGGTGATTGTGCTGCTGACCGCCTGGCTGACGCATCTGCTTGGACTCTCCCCCGCTCTCGGTGCGTTCCTCGCCGGCATGCTGCTGGGGGAAAGTCATTACCGGCATCAGATCGAGGCGGACATCCGGCCGTTCCGCGACATCCTGCTGGGACTGTTTTTCGTCAGTATCGGCATGCTGATCGACCTGCAACTGTTTGCCAGCCACGGCTTGTTGATCCTCGGCCTCACGCTCGGATTGCTGCTGATCAAGGGCAGTGTGGTGGCTCTGCTGGTCAAATGGCGCGGCAGCGATGGCGAGACCGCCTGGCGCAGTGGCTTGGCGCTGGCCCAGGGCGGCGAGTTCTGCTTTGCCTTGATGGCGCAGATGCAACAGAACAAATTGATGCCCGCCGACCTTGGCGGCTTGCTGCTGGCGGCGACGTTCTGTTCGATGCTGGTTACGCCATTGTTGCTGCGCGCCGCGCCACGTATCGCCGCGCGCCTGCATCGCAAACCCAACGACGAAGCAAAACTCGAGGAAATCAGCGCGCTCAACGCCGGGTTGCACGGCCATGTGGTGATTTGCGGATACGGTCGCGTGGGGCAATCCATCGGACGCTTTCTGCACAACGCCCAGCAACCTTATATCGCCCTGGATAACGACCCGGTGCGGGTGCAGGAAGCGGCCGCCGAGGAAAGTAGCGTGCACTATGGCGATTCACGACGCGGCGAGTTGCTCGCCGCCGTGGGACTGGAGCGTGCGCGGTTACTGGTGATTGCCGTGGACCAGACTGATATCGCCCTGTTGATCCTCAAGGAAGCACGTCGATACAACCCGAGCGTGCCGATCCTGGTGCGCACCCGGGACGACAGTCAGTGGGCCGAATTGAAAGCCGCCGGCGCCAATGAAGTGGTGCCGGAGTTACTGGAGTCGAGCCTGATGCTCGCCTCCCATGCGCTGATCATGTTGGGTCTGCCGGCGCATCAGGTCCAGGAGCGGGTCGATCAGGTCCGACATGACCGCTACAGCCTGCTGCACCGGTTTTATCCCGGTGCCGACGATGAGGAAAACTAGTCCTGGCTCACGGCGCCGATCTTGTGCACCGACAAGTCCGCGCCGTAATACTCTTCTTCCTGACTCAGGCGCAAACCATGGAATGCCTTGATCGTGCCGTACACCGCGAAGCCGCCGGCCAGTGCCACGATCACGCCCAGCGAGGTGCCGATCAACTGGCTGATCAGGCTCACGCCGCCGAGGCCGCCCAGTGCCGTCTGGCCGAAAATGCCACAAGCAATCCCGCCCCAGACACCGCACAAACCGTGCAACGGCCAGACACCCAGCACATCATCGATGTGCCATTTGCCTTGCGCTGCGGTAAAGCACCAGACGAACAAGGCCCCGGCAATCGCGCCGGTCACCAGCGCGCCGACCGGGTGCATCAGGTCGGAACCGGCGCAGATCGCCACCAGCCCGGCCAACGGGCCGTTATGCAGAAAGCCCGGGTCATTGCGCCCGACGATCAGCGCCGCCACCGTGCCGCCGACCATGGCCATCAGCGAATTCACCGCCACCAAGCCACTGACGCCCTGCAATGTCTGCGCGCTCATGACGTTAAAGCCGAACCAGCCGACGATCAGAATCCACGAGCCCAAAGCCAGGAAGGGAATGCTCGACGGCGCGAACGCCACCAGCCGACCGTCGCGATAACGCCCCTGCCGTGGTCCCAGCAACAACACCGCTGCCAGCGCCAGCCAGCCGCCCATGGCGTGAACCACCACCGAGCCGGCGAAATCATGGAAGCTGGCGCCAAAGTGCTGCAGCAACCAGGCTTGCACGCCGAAGTTGCCGTTCCAGATCATGCCCTCGAAAAACGGGTAGATGAACGCCACGATCAGCGCCGTCGCGCACAACTGCGGAACGAAGCGCGCCCGCTCGGCAATGCCACCGGAAATAATCGCCGGGATCGCCGCCGCAAAGGTCAGCAGGAAGAAGAACTTCACCAGAGCGTAACCGTGATCGGCATTGATCACCGCCGCCGGTTGCATGAAAGTCACGCCGTAGGAAATCCAGTAGCCTATAAAGAAATACGCCAACGTCGAAATCGCGAAGTCGCTGAGGATTTTCGACAACGCGTTGACTTGGTTCTTTTGCCGAACCGTACCGACTTCCAGAAACGCGAAACCGGCGTGCATGGCCAAAACCATGACCGCACCGATCAGAATGAACAACGTATTGGAGCTATGGACCAGACTGTCCACAGCGCTTTGCAGATTTTCCATGGGGTTGGCAGACCTGAAGGCTAAAAAAGCACCAAAGCAGTTCGCGCAGATAATCCATGCACCAAGTTGCGGCCTGCCGGAACCAACGCATTGATTCCAATGAACCGCTTTGGCGCACAAGGTCGTGACCTTTGCGCGGGTTTCGATTATTTGAGTTATGGTTTTGCTCAAATCATGCCCAGCAACAGCGCAACGGCGCGGGCTGACGCACCATGACATAGCAAAAGTTGTACCAGTCATTTGTACTGAACCTTCACCCAAGGCTCATACTCGAACGCATCAGAAGCCACTTACGGAGATTCACCCATGGCCAGCATCAAGGCAAAGACTGCTCAAGAAATCCTGATGAACGATTTTCAGACCCTGGTCAGCGACACCGAACGGTTGCTGGAACACACAAAATCCATCGCCGGCGATCAGGCCGATGAATTGCGTGACCAGATCCACGACAGCCTGCTGCGTGCTCGCGAAACCCTGAAACTGACCGAAGACTCGCTGCGCGAGCGCGGCCAGGCCGCCGTCACCGCCACCGAAGATTACGTTCAGGCCAACCCATGGCAATCGGTGGGTATCGCCGCTGGCGTGGGCTTCCTGATTGGCCTGCTGGCCACGCGTCGCTGATATGTCTATCGGCGAATCCGGCCCGTCCGCGACGGGCACAAGCGCTTCCTCGCGGCGGCTGGGTGCGGCTTTCCTAGGGTTGCTGCACAGCCATGTCGAATTGTTCGGCATCGAATTGCAGGAACAGAAAGCCCGCACCGTCAGCCTGTTGTTGTTTGCCGGCCTGGCGCTGGTGTTTGCCTTGCTGTTGCTGGTGGGGTTGTCGACGCTGGTGATGATCCTGTTTTGGGACACCTATCGCCTGGCCGCCATTATCGGGCTGTGCGTGTTCTACACCCTGGCCGCGATTTTCTGCGGGATGCGCCTCAAGGCTGCGGTATTCGATGAATCCTCGCCCTTCCATGGCACCCTGGAAGAACTGGCCAATGATCGGGAGCGCCTGCTGCCATGAGCCTGCCTGAACTGCCGCACAACAGCTCGCGCGCGGAAATGCGCAAGGCGCTGATCCGTTTGCGCATGGAAATGCATCGCCAGGAAATCCGCCAGGAATCCCGGCAATTGTTGCAACCCCTGCAGCGCGTGCGCGGGATGACTCAAAACCTGCAAGGCGGTTTTGGCATCAAGCACGCTCCTCTCTGGGGCATGGCCGCCGTAACCCTGCTCGGTTTCCTGACCGGCAAGGGCGCCAAGAACGGCGGCGTCAGCAGCCTCACACGCCTGGTTCAACTGGGCACCAGCCTGGGGCCGCTGATCAAGCTGGTCCTGCAGGGTTCCTCGAACAAACACTGATCGTTCGCTAGCTGGCTGCATTCTTGCAATACCACCGGGATTGAACCTCTTTATCGAGGGGTTCAATCCTGCGTGCCTACCCGGCCTCGGGTCATCCAAAAACAAAACCTCACTAAGGAGGCCTCGTGATCGACGGGCAACCGCTCGCCTGCTTTCAGCCGTTTATCGATACCGCCACCGGGCGTATCGCGGGCGTCGAAGCATTGGGTCGACTGCGCCAGGCCGATGGTCAATTGACCTCCGTGGGGCCGCTGTTCGCCGATCCGCGAACTCCTGCCATCGCCCTGCGTCGCCTCGACCGACAGATACGTGATAACGCGTTGAGCCGTCTGCACGAAGCACCTTCGGAATGGTTTCTGAGCCTGAACATGTCGCCGCGCTGGATCAGTCGCTTGCGCCCGGACCAAGCGCTGCCAAGTCTCAAGCAACTGGCCCGGCATGGCGTCGACCCCCAACGCATCGTCTTCGAGATCACCGAACTGGGCGGCGACGGCCAACGCCTGGCCGAAGTGGTCGCGCGTTATCGCCAGGCCGGTGCGCGAATTGCCATCGATGACTTCGGCGCCGGTTATTCGCAACTCGATCGCGTGCTTGCCCTGCAACCCGACATTCTCAAGCTCGACATGCGCCTGTTTCAGGCCGCAGCCCTGGGCGGACCGAGTAGCGAGGTGGTCAAGGCCCTGGCGCTGATGGCCGAGAAAACCGGGTGCTGGATCATCGCCGAAGGCGTGGAAACCGAAGCCCAACTGAGTTTTGCCCTGGAATGCGGTTCACGTTATGTGCAGGGTTTTCTGTTCGCCCGGGCGCACACCGATTTCTTCGCCACCGATGCCTTCGTCGACCAGTTCGCCCAACTGCGCCAACGCTATGTCCAGCGCAAGCTGATTGAACGCGGGCAACTGATGGTCATGCGCCGGCAACTCAGCGAGTTGATGGCGATCCTGCAGGATTGGGCCCAGGCCCGCGCGCCCATTAGCGCGTTGCCGCAACTGAATGCCTTTCCCTGGCTGTTACGTTTCTACCAATGCGATCGCCACGGCACGCAGCTGACGCCCAATCTGGAATGGCGCAACAACCGTTGGGAAGCCGATAACCGCTACCTGGGCCACAACTGGTCTTGGCGCCCGTACTTCTATCATCTGCTGGCCGAGGGGTGGGATGAGCGGCGGCTGACGCTTTCCAACACCTACCGCGATGCCACCAGTAACCAGTATTGCCTGACGGCGGGACAGTTTTTCGACAACGGTGAGCGTCTGCTGCTCATCGATATCGACGCCGCCGGGCTGTAGTTCTGCTTGCAGGCACTGATGCGAACCGGGAAGCTAGGCCATCAGTCATTTGACGGAGAGAACCAGCCTTGGATTGGCAAACCCTGCTTACCCGCGAACGCCTCGGAAAGCCGCTGCACAGCCCGGAAGAACTTGGCCGTAGCCCTTTCCATAAAGACCACGACCGCATCATTTTCTCCGGAGCGTTCCGCCGCCTGGGACGCAAGACCCAAGTGCATCCGGTGTCCAGCAACGATCACATCCACACGCGCCTGACCCACTCGCTGGAAGTCAGTTGCGTCGGCCGGTCGCTGGGCATGCGCGTGGGCGAAACCATTCGCAGCGCCCTGCCCGAATGGTGCGAACCGAGTGATTTGGGCATGGTGGTGCAATCGGCTTGCCTGGCCCATGACATCGGCAACCCACCCTTCGGCCACTCGGGCGAAGACGCGATTCGTCACTGGTTCCAGCAGGCCGCCGGACGTGGCTGGCTGGATGCGATGAGCGAGGTCGAGCGTAACGACTTCCTGAATTTCGAAGGCAATGCCCAAGGCTTTCGCGTGCTAACCCAACTGGAGTATCACCAGTTCGACGGCGGCACGCGCCTGACCTACGCCACCCTCGGCACCTACTTGAAGTACCCGTGGACGGCCAAGCACGCCGATTCACTGGGCTACAAAAAGCACAAGTTCGGCTGCTATCAGAGCGAACTGCCGCTGCTGGAACAGATCGCGCACAAACTCGGCCTGCCGCAACTGGAAGACCAGCGCTGGGCCCGTCATCCGCTGGTGTACCTGATGGAAGCCGCCGATGACATCTGCTACGCGCTGATCGACCTCGAAGATGGCCTGGAAATGGACCTGCTGGAATACGCAGAAGTCGAGTCGTTGCTGCTCGACCTGGTGGGTGACGATATTCCAGAAACCTATCGCCTGCTCGGCCCGCAAGATTCCCGTCGGCGCAAACTGGCAATCCTGCGGGGCAAGGCCATCGAGCACCTGACCAACGCCGCCGCCCGCGCCTTTGTCGAGCAGCAGGATGCGCTGCTGGCCGGCACGCTGCCCGGCGATCTGGTCGAACACATGCACGGCCCGGCCAAGCGCTGCGTGCTGAATGCCAAGGACATGGCGCGCAAAAAAATCTTCCAGGACAAGCGCAAGACGCTGCATGAAATCGGTGCCTACACCACGCTGGAAATCCTGCTCAACGCCTTCTGCGGTGCGGCGCTGGAACAGCACAACGGCCGCACGCCATCCTTCAAGAGCCGTCGGGTACTCGACCTGTTGGGCAATAACGCGCCCGATCCGAATGGCCCGTTGCATACGTCGTTCCTGCGCATGATTGATTTCATCGCCGGCATGACCGACAGCTATGCCAGTGAAATGGCCCAGGAAATGACTGGCCGCTCCGTCCACGGATAAAAACCGGAATCAGCCGTGTCAGATAATTCTGACCGGCTGATCGAGTCGCTCGTCCGTCAACTGCGTTTCAACGAATCCCCCTACGTATCGCGCTGAGCCAGCTGATCGATTGTCCTGTCGAACCGCGGAATAATCGTCCCTCCCCGCTGGCGACGTATTCCGTTTAATGCCAATTCCCATGTTGAAAAACGACTGGCGCATCTTGTTGGTGGAAGATCATCCCTTCCAGCTCTTTGCGACCCAATGCCTGCTCGAGAGTTTCGGCTTCACTCAACTGACCGTCACCGACAGCGCCGAAGGTGCGTTGCAAAAGATGCACGAGGCGCGGCAACCATTCGACATTCTGCTCTGCGATCAATGCCTGCCCGACCTCCCCGGACTGGAGTTGATCCAGCTGGCCAGTCACCGTGGAATGATCAGGCAGGCGATCCTGCTGAGCAGCCTGACTTCCCTTGAACTGGAGGGACTCAGGAAACAGGCCAGTGAACACCGATTGCCCTTGCTGGGATACTTGACCAAGCCGCTGAAACAAACTGAATTTAGAAACTTGTTGACCTTGGCCTTAATATAAAAGTGCGCAAAATACTCGCACTTGAAAAGCCCAATAAAATCGCGCGTGTAATGTGCACTATAAACATCGTCACTTTCTGATTACACAATCAGAACTTTCACATTTCCCCACTCAAAACCCAATTGATCCGTAGTCCTATTCTTTTTCATTTGTAGGAATTGTCCTATATCACCGCTATAGACCTGTCCGCTCATGCGCCCTCTCAATTAACTGAGCTAATGTGCGCGCTTTATTCGCGCACGTATGGGACTTGATTATGAACTCGAATGTTTTTGTGGACATGATCATAACGTCAAAATATTTTTCATGATAAATTTCAATCGGTTAATCAATCGATAGGCCATTTTTTGATACCGAAAATTTGACACCAACTTCATCTCGTCTATCTTCAGGCAGAGCATCCTGAGGCTTCAGCCATGATCTCATTCAACATAGCCACTGGCCATATCCTGTTCCAGCTCCCGTGGCAAAATAAGAAACGCTGCAGAGAAATGGAACTGCCAAGGCCGCCCTTAGCATCCGAAACTAGTTTGATGTCAATATGCAATGAAACGATTTTGATATGTCAGAGATTTGCTAACCTTACAAAAGCACATCGTATAAATGCACTCAAGAGAATATTAGATTTCGCGAATGCTGAAGGAAAGGGCTTGCCCGAACTTGGCAGCTCAGAATGGAGAGTATTTGTTAGCGAACACTACATATATCATCTTTCACACCCTGAAAAGTTTAACAAGAAAGGCGACAAAAAACTCGAAACTATTCGTACGGAATGGCGACAAGTACTCCTCCTATATAAAAACCTTAAGCAAAGGCATATTATCCCTCTCGATATTGTCATTCCGACAATGAAGCAGCCTATAATCCCAGATGACGAAACAAGCGCAGACGTGTTGGACTCAGTTGAAGAGTCACTTTGGCCATTGACGAATGTTGATGATTTATGGCCTAAGACTTACCTAGTAGACAAAAGCCTCAATATCAGTACAGATAAATTCCTTGATAAACTTCAAAGCGATCTTGAGACACGCACTCAAACCATTGTATTAGCTTGTGAGGGTTACTGGGATAACGTAGTAATCTGCCATCGCATAGGCGAAAGCTTAATCAATTCTATATCTGTAGAAAAAATTGAGGCAGTTTTAGCGTCAGGAGATTTTTACATTAACCATCGATATATAGCTGACGCTCAAAATCCAGACGGCGCCGCGTGGTTTTTAGCGATGATCGAGCATTTTTTTCTCCGGACAGGAGAGTTGGATGCTATTTCTTACAAGGCGATGGAAAAGATTCCTTTTTTTCAACCGTTCTGCACCAACAGTTATATGCAGGCTAGAATGGTAAAGGAGCTTAGGAAGATCGCAGGGGATTATGGGGCTCCTACACAAACTATTAATGAGACGTTAAACAGACTACTGGGGTACCTTTCAGCGCGAGACTGCGGTGCAGCAGCTGCAATTTTAGCAGCTGAAAATCCGAAGTTTAATCCGCACGCACTACGTACTGCAGATTATTTGTCAGGGAACGACAAACCCATACATTATTACAATAGTGCCCTGGGCCGGCTAATGTGGAGCGTTAGTAAACCTCGGGCAATATCTCGAAAAGTCTCCGCGCTACCTCCCCGCAGCCATAAAATCTATGTGGAGCTTGTGAAGGCAACAATGAAAGCTCGAATACGACTAATGCTAGCTGGCGATATCAATTACAGAAAGATGTTTTTAACATCAACATATGAATGGGTTGGTTTAAGCAGCAGCCTTGATCAAATTTTCACCACTAAGTTGGGCGTTAGTCTTTATCAAGCTTTGGAAAAAGAGCTTACTACCGGTGACATATCAAGAAAAATATTTACATTAAAGCGAATTCGTGGAACTCAGGCCCTGATTAGCTTTTTAAAAGAAGGTACCTATCAGGCGGCTGCAAACACTTTAGGTAATTCTATTGCAGTCATCATAGTCAGGTACATTCCAAAGTGGTTGAAGCAGCGATGGAATGTGCGCATCCTCCGTACCTTCCAGACGAAACTGATAGTCTTGGCGACTAAAGGCAAGCCTTGGCATCTGGCAGCGAGCGATTTTCTAACAGAAAATGACTTATTTAACTTCATCATTAGAGAAGCGGCAGTAAGTGTCGCTTCTGATCCAATCTCAATTGATCTTAAACGCTATGCAGCTGAGCTTACGGAGGATGCCGTTCATCACCTGATCGAACGACTAGTGAATCACAAGGTAATTCTGAAACTAGATGCCGCCTCTTTAGCTGCCATATTTTTATTTTCAGAAATTCGTATAAGCCCACGCATAAAACAATTCGAAGATGTCACCTCGGGAATCACTGAAGAATCGATCACCACATTAGCCCGCCTATTACATTGCGCATACGATATAAGTAAAGACCCGAGCGCAAACGGCACCATCATTGGGAATATTGCGGGTTTATCTGTTCCATATTTTCAGGCCGTTTACGTTGAGGCTTTAGAATTAAAATCTAAGCTAGCCAAAAAAATCGTTAAAGTGGATGCCTTGATAAATGAGTTAAAGTCATGCCAAAAATAAATATTAAACCCATGAGCTCCAGAGCGACATTATCTTTACTTATAGAGAAAGCCCGCCAGAACTTAGAAGGCACTATCACCTATTCCGCCTCTTGGCTAAAGGAGGGAGGTATAGGCTCGACGGAATGGAAAGTAGTAGGTAAGAACAATGCAACAGCAACTATTAATTTTTCTGAATCTCTTCCTGACGGAAGCCTATTAACCGATCCGCATAACAAACTATTACTAGAAACGATTCAAAAGCAAGTTTTCTGCGTTCGAGCAGGATATCTGTCACCACGAGTCGATCATTCTACATGGATGAAGTACGTACGCTTTTACATCAACATAGCAAGCTGGCAATGCCTCTATAAAGAACGATACCAACCACAGACATGCGGTTTTAAACTAATCAATGAGAACGCCTTTGAAGTGCTCATTGAACAATACTGCGAAGGCGGCTGGGCAGGGATTCTTCAAATAATCCCGAGGCTTTGTGAGTTATTTTGCGAACTGATTGACGAAGAGTATCGTGAGAAGCTCACACAGCCCCAAATAGGAAAAATAATAGACCATTTGAGAACTAATAATTTATACGTTAGAAAAGGCAATATTAAAAACTGTGAAATTGGTTTGGTCTCTAGAGACTACTTGGCAAAGATTTTAGGCATTCACGCCACTGCTTTCAACCACATATATATCCGCACATTTCTACGACAGTTTGAAGTTTCCCTCCAGCAGTCGATCTTGGTTGAGGGAGTTAGAATAAGAGCACAGCACACCTCTCATAAGACTGCTATTTTTGAAAAAGACAAGACCGGGGAGATCACCAGGAAATCACTTATTCAGTTCCTAATTCTTCTGAAGTCGCTTGCTGAAGGAAACTCAAACTTACCTGACGTCATGCCAAGCTTTAAGTTTGACCATAAAGAGCACATGAAGAAATATAATATCAGAATGGATGGCCACACAAAGAAAATACCTTATTCCATTGGCATGTACGCTCTAGATAAAGCAGTACAATGGATTATGGTATATGGAAAAGCCATCGTGGGTGCGACGCTTGAAATCATCACCGCGTTTCATAACATCCCTCCTGGCGAATTAAAAGGGCGGAGCAATCGGCATCTACAAAGGCAAAAAATCTTTGAACAAATTATTTCTTCATATAACACACAACCCTTCGAAGGCCTGGCTGCCCAACCGTTGGCCGACGCATTAAACATTTCTAAACTTACCAGCCAATCACACACGGAAAGCACGAGTAAAAATATGACATTTGCAGTTGCGCTTGAGTGCTTTGTAGCTGCGTGTGCGTTAGTAATCGGATTTACGAAACCCATTAGAATTAATGAGCTCAGCACTATATTACGCGACTCGCTTAGTTACCAAACTAACAACGAGGGAGCTTTTATCAAGCAGCCTATACTTAAGAAGCGCGTTCCAATCGCTCCCTACATCCGCCGCCCAATCCCTTACATTGCATCTGTTGCGGTTCAGCTATTAGCCGTGTTAGGCAGCGGTCTGAAAGAAATATATCAAGATACATCACCACACTCCGAACATCTTTTTTATTTCCCTTCTTCTAGAGGCTTTAATCAGCCAAGTGGAAGACGAGTGGATTCACGAATCAATTCTGCCATGCGGTCTTTCTGCGACATAATCGAAATTCCCGTGGATATTTATAAACGCCGTTGGTACATCAAAATCCACGAGATGAGGAAATTCTTCATTGTCACAATGTACAATCATGCAAAAGTATACGCAGACGATGCTATAAGGCATCAAGCCGGACAGGATGACCCTCGTTACCTGCATGATTATCTAAGTGGCGACGTGCCAGAAGAAGAAATCATCAAATACAACATTGAAAACATCGAAGACAAACTAATCGAACTTGAACTTGGAAACCTTAACCTGAACGAAAACCAAGGGCTTTCGGCCTTGTATAAACAAATATTATCCACTATGAATATTACATCTTTAAAATCAAGAAACAAATTTGAATTTGACCAATTCCTCCAAGCGCTACTGGCGAGTGACGGGTTACTCATTTCGACTTACACCATAAGGCTGACCACCTATGAGTCAGAAGTTTTCGATACAGAAATAGCTTTGAAATACGGGGAGGCTCAAGATGAAAAATTCCACCGTTGAAAACATACAAAGAAGACATGATTGGCTGCAGTCAGTTTGGGATGGAAAGATTAGCCTAACAAAGTCTCATCAAGAAAAGCTGGCCGACATGAAAGCGTTTTGCACTTTAGAGATCTTGAATGAATTCGATAAAATAAGTTACAACACCCTTAAGAACTTTTGTTTAAAACACACTCTTCCCGCCATCACTCATACTTCAGAGAATCTCTGGGAACACATGCGTTCGTTACGAGCAAAAATCTATTCCACTTACAGACTAGCCAGCCAAGATTTTATTGAGGACAAACCAACGCCTGAAATTATGATTAATGAAGCGTACAACCAAGCTCAGCTAGCTACATATGCCTATCTTGATTTATTTAGGTTTTTTAAAAACCTAGTGGAAACAGATACCAGTCTTAATAATGTAACCAAACTTCAGATAACAAACTTCCTATTCGAGTCAAACCTCAGATTTGAAGACATTAGTGCGAACCCAGCTTTGCCTCCGAAGGCGTGGAGTGTTATACAGGGAGGAAAGGTGGATGCCTAAGTTTCAGCTTTACCAAACAGGCATGGTACTAGAGATGCCTTGGAGTGTGGTTTATTCTCGAAAAAAAGATGCCGCAATCGTCAGAAAAAAAACTCTTTCGAAACAAGTCTATATGTTCTGGCCAAACGGCTCACCTTGCACCCTGATTAATATCTGGTTACAGCATGTAACTGTTCAGGCCACCGGCGACTCAGCCGAAACGTTTGCAAGTCACATGACTCACTACGTACGTTACTGCTTTAGCCATAGTGCTCATTTACTCGCAGTTGACGATACGTTCCTCTTGGGCCTCTCAAATCACCTATTAGAAGGAAAAAAATTAAAACATTCGGCCCTTACTGATGCTCGCAGTCCAAACCATGTCGCATATACCATTAGAAGAGTGATAGATTTTTTGATTTGGTATCAAATGAACTATCGGCTCGTCTCACAACCTAAGCTCATTGGAGAGTTAGGCACTGGTGCACAAGTGACAATTGAATGGAAGGCCAACAGGCAAGGTCAGCCGATTCTGTACCACCCAGCGATTCCAACAGCGCGCCCCCCAGTGGGTGATAAAAAGCCCATGCCCGATAACTTCATCGGCAAGATTAGCGACACAATTTATAGGCTGAAAACCAATCCCAGATATTTGTTCGATGTTACTGCTTCTCAACGGCGTGACGACTATATTGCGAAAAACGAATATTTATACAACCGTCGGCTAGCGACTCTTAAAGTCGCGAAAATGACTGGCCTTCGTCCTGACGAGCTAAACAGCATCCCCCTAAAGTTGAATCAGCATCCGCTAGAAAAAAGAACCCTGTACATTCCAACATTGAAAACACGACAAGTAACTAGACCTATACGTGAGTTCCCCCTATCGCTTGAGGAGGCGATCGAAATATCCATATACCTTAAAGCACGTACAGCTTTCATAGCATATTTAAATATTGCACCCACAAAAGCCACATCCTTCATGCTGGCGCAAGATGGAAAAGCCATAAAAACACGATCCTTGGCGCGAGACTTCAGAAGGCTTTGTGAGCTATCTGGCCTCACAGATGTGCAAGTATGCTTGTCCATGTTTCGACATCGTTTTATCACTACCCAGATAGCATATGAGATCGCAAAGGAACTGAAGCGAGATATAGCTCAGAAAGATTTGTGGATGGAGGCTGTCCAAAGAAGAATCTTAGCCAAAGTAGCCAAACTTACAGGCCATCGTGATCCGATGTCGCTGAAAAATTATTTCGATGAGGGATTTGCGATAGCGATAGCTAGTTTATCCGCGCCCTCCCCAAACCAAACAAAAATGCTTATACAACAACTTGAAATCAGGATACATGAATTGTCCAAGCACTCCACTATATATAGCGACCCAGATCTCGCCAAAGGAATTTCTGAGCTCGAACAAATCTTGTCAAAACTAAATTCCATTTAATGACTATTGAGTTATTCCAAACATCTCTCGTTAATTGGGCTAGGCCACCCATAACCCGCAGAATCGACTGCAACACCACCGGCTATGCTTGGCTGACTAAGCCGGGCCTTAGGCTCAAAGGATCAATAGCAGCGATCAACTTCAGCGACCATCGATGAGTGAGCACGCGATGAAGCTCAAGTTAGCGCCCGCTCACCAATCGACCGATGAGTTCGAGAACTGCTCCTGCTCTTAGACTCCTGCATTTCGAAGGGCCGTTTTCCTAGACAGGTCACAAAGCTATGCTAGCTTTAATAAATCGATTCCTGGATCGAGCGGTCGGTTCGCAAAAGGCCATGGGCCTCAGGTTGTCATGATCTACTCCGTAGGCATTCGACAATAGTCAGAGGGCAGCCGACACCCTGACGCATTGGAGAAATGCCATGCGCTTTCCGATCTACACCTTCGATCTAACTCCAAAACGCCGCTTCAAACGCATTGCAAACGTGCTTCGGCATCACTGGCCTATCGCTAACGATATCAGCCTCATGACCGCGCAAGAGATTCTGGCTCGAGGGCTGGGCTATCGCGACTTTCACGATGTGTCGCAATCTTCAAAAAATTGCTCGCCGGATGCACCTGTCCCTACTCTTCCAGAGGTAAGGGACAACGTCAGCACATCTATTTTTCAGTTTCTCAAATCAAGCAACGTCGTTGGTATCGACGACAGTGATATCGAGCGTTTGGTCATGTTATTGCCACTGCACGAACTTCTGGCTTTCCACAGCCTTCGGCAAGGGCAAACGGCTGACGTCGGCAAGACACACAACCATGGTTCGAAAGTGCGTTCAAGGCAAAAATCCACAGAAGCGGCCCGAGGCGTAATTCACGAAGCATCAGATTCATCAGGCACTGTACCCTCGAGCTCCGCGTCTCTCGTCCTATCAAAAAAATTGCTAAGTGAGCATGAGCTTGATGCCATCGCGGAGGTAGTCCACCGCAAAGCCATTATTCGTGATCGAGTTTTGTTTTCGGTGCTGCTCTCTGGTATCCGCCAGTCTGAACTACACCAACTCAGAGTCGAAAATGTAATCCACACCCACGATAAGGTGATGCTGGACTTGCCATTCACCAAGTCGCGTACGATCTGGAAACGACGCATTTTGATTACAACTGATGGATTATTGGTTCGTCGGTACATTGAAAAAAGTGCGCTTTCTCACGGAGACTATCTGTTTCCATCCGGTAAGACCTCTGCCTATCCAATGACCTCTTTTGAGTTGAATAGAATTCTGCGCTCCTGGTTGTTGGAGGCCCAAATCGATCCGACGGGAATGTCGGTACATGCACTGCGGCTGTCAGTGATCGCTCGGTTCATCCGAGCTATCGCAGAATCAAAGCAGTCTACCGTGGCCAATTTGACAGGCCATATCTCGCCTGAAATGTTGCGCTACTACGGCTCCTTGCTAAACCTGAAGCCAAAAGCATAAGGCATCAAAGGGAGGGGCCAAGCTTCAGTCGAATGAGGCTCGGTCGCTCCCAAGTCGCCCTACTTCGAGTAAACAATTACTCGCCAAGCCAGCGGCATTCGAATCAGCTATTTTCCACAGCCGAAAGTGTTTGAGGTAGTAACAGTAGACGGGTTCCACCATCAGACGTGGAACCCATGCGTAGCCGGGCCAATCTGCCCGAAAGAGCGACCTCCCTGTTGACGTTACTCCATACCGCAGCCTAACCATTGGCCAGCGATGACTCGAGCGCAGAACACTTTGAACACAAACCCTCCCCTCCCTGCCGGCGAGGTTAGCCAAGTGCTGACGGACGTCGCGCTCGGCAAACGCATCATGATGCGAAGCTCTATTCAGTCTGGACGACCTGCCCGACCAACCCGTCATTTACTACGGCTGGGCCTTCGTTGATCGCACAAAAGATGAGAATGAGTACCGGATCAGGTTCAAAAAGAACTTTATGCGTGGAAACGAAAGCCTCGTCACCTCAAGCTTTGTCTCCGACGCACTCATCGAAAGCTACAAGCTCAAGAACCTCATGGCGATTCGGCTATCCAAATCGCCCAGAAGCCCAAGCCGACTGCGTTCGTTTTCTTCTACGGCCGACCTTCGGTGCGGACGTCAAATGGAAAAGCTACGCCAATTTTGATCTAAAAAATATCGACATGATTGACGTGAACTACGATTGCCCCCTGCCGCCCCAATACGACAAGTAGGAAAGTGTCACCATAGCGCTAGTGCCGGCTCTGCAAAGTCCTGTAGAGCTCCCCAAACCTAAAACCCAGGCCATCGAGCCTATGGAGCCCATATTGGTAGCTTCGACGTGCCGACCTTGTCGATGACGATGGCCAAGCTTTGTCGAGCTCGCGACGCCGCGACATAGAACGCCGCTGCAGCTGTGGCCTCCAACGAGGTGCCCTTCTTGATGAAGCTCTCAATATTGGCAGTAGGCGCAACCAATACCCGATCGAATGTCGCGCCCTTTACCCCTTTAAAGTTCTGAAAGTCGAGGTCGAGATGTTTTGCCGAGGTGACCGAATGCCTCAGACACTGTGGTCTAAATCGGCCTACGTACTCATCGACATGCTGGCTATGAAGCAGGTACACACCGTCGTGCTCAGTCTCCTCGAAATTCTCCGAGCTGGTATCTGGGAAGCCCCACGTAGCGTCAAAGATGGTATCGGAAAAAGCAGCGATCTCTGTCCTGCATCTGTAGGTCGTGGTGGCGTAGGCGATGCTCAGCAAACCCTCCGCCTCTCGATCCCGGAACCATTCGAGCGACGCCGCATACCCAAATTTCTTGTTCTTTTGGCCTCGGGGATTTGTAGACAAAACCGCCTGCCTGACATCTCCCACCATCCGCACATCAATTTTAGAGCCAAGCAGTACCTCCAAAATCTCCCAGTCGAAGCTGGCAAGATCCTGGACTTCATCGATCAATATCTCATCGTAGATGCAAACGAGCCTGCGCAGGAGCGCCGGTGTGGCTTGCATGAGTTCAAAGGCAAGCTTGCCGAGTTCGCATGCGTACACCCGATTTCCAGAGTCCATGAACCTGCTTTTGTCTTTGGCGAATTTGAAAGGTCTGCCTTCAAAGTCAAAGCCCTTGACCCGATCCTTAGGGAATTTGAAACGCAGGAATGGCTGGGCGAAATGGCGCAGCAAAAAAGTGTACCAACCCATCACTTCCAACGTGTTGCAGTCGCCCGCCTGGCTTGCCAAGCGCGATCTGATCTCTTGCTGGTTCGTTTGGGTGAAGGTCAACACGGCAATCTTGCGACCAGTCGCTTCCCGGCAGTAATCGACAAGGCCCTGCGTCTTTCGTCCGCCAGCTACTGCGAGCGTCAAATGGTTAGGCATTCTGGATGAACTCCGCCGCTTCCTTCATGTAGCTCGGGGCGGTCAGGCCTTTCGGGGATTCAGCGATCAGCAAAGCCCCCTCAGTCTTCTCTCGTGTCATCCAGGTCACCAAGTCGGCTTTCGGCGTGATTCCGAGTACATCTCTCAGATGACCTTCACCGTTCGCTGTGATCAGTTGCGGTTCGAGGGTACGACCATCACTCACCTCGCCGATGAAGAGTTCTCGCTTCTTGCTGTCCAGCCACTTCTCGACTGGCACTCTAAGATCAGCCGGCTCAATGCCGTCGTTGTCCCGCATCACCGCCACCGGCTTATCGACGGCAGCACACAGTTCAAGGCAGCGGGCCAGCGCAAGCCCCCGCATGCTGATGACATCGACGCTGGCAGCCATGGGTGTTAACCCATGCACATCGTGAAACACCCTTTCGAAAATGATTTCGTCAGACGGCCCTTCCACCAGGACAACCTTTTTAGCCAGCACGAGACGGAGCGTGTCGTATCCAGGAAGGCGCTGAAAGTACCGGACAGTTCCTGGATCGAGAGCCGTAATCTTCGACGCGTGATTTCTATTCAAAAGGTGCAGCGCGTTAAGGCCTAGGCGATTGAGCACATACGTGCTGTGCGTGGACACAAACAATTGTTGGTCGTCAGAAGCTAGCTTTTCAACGCGGTCTAGCAGAGTGGTAAGACTGGTGTGTGACAGGTGATTCTCTGGCTCTTCGATCATGACGATCTTCACTTTGGCCGAGTGACGCTTCATCGCGAGCGATATCTTGATCGCAGCTTGCTGACCCTGGCCCGCCATCGAGAAGGGAACATTGTCTACGTGAGGGGTAATGACGTTTTCCCAGGACGTGCGCGACGTCTGATCCATGGCCAACGCCATAGGCTCCGCCAGCAATGATGCACCCAGTGTCGAGAACCGTGTATTGACTGTCGCCAGCGCACCATCGGTCATCGAGGCTTTGACAGTACGAAAACCCAAGGAAATTTCAGCCTTTTCAGTGGATTCCAGGTGGTCGCTCAGGATCTGGCGAAGGTGGTAGTCCACACCCGCTGAGGATTTGACTGTCCTAGAATCGATTGTTGCCACCGACAGCACCCGCGGACGCTTGGTAAGCTCCCGATCAGCGAACGACCGCCATTCGCACGTGTAGTACTCAACGGGCAGCAGGGCATTAGGTGTCTTGAGCCAGTCATCCAGCATGTCCTGGTACTCTTCGTTTGGGTAGATCCTCAAGAAGACGCCCGGGCAGGCATTGGTTGGGACAGCGGTGTTCACGGCACCACAGAGCACCTGCAATTCATCGTCATCGCGCAGGTAAAGCTCTATCAGGATTTCTGGCAATGCGGGCTTTTTTCCGTCGGCTCGCTCCGCAAGGAAATCCTTGACGAGCTCGGTGTTGAACCAGTGCGGGTTTAATTCTTCAAGGACACTGCGGCCACCGATCCGGCCGTTCAGAGCCAGCGAGACCGCCTCCATCAAGGTGGATTTACCTGCGTCGTTACCCCCGACCAAAATGTTCATTTTAGGATTCGGAAGAAGGTTGAAATCCTTATAGATGCGGTACCCATGGATGTGAATTCTAGTGATCATGAATCGTCATTCCCTTGGCGAAAAATGCGGGGCATTGATAGTTTTCAAGGTGAGTGCCCACGAAGCTATAGACGAATCTTTATACCTTTCGATCTCCTCACGGCGCCGTGTCACATCACTCTGCTCCACCGAGTATCGATCGTCACGGTTCTGCGAAAGCAAATGACGTTGGCAATTATCTATCGAATCCCGTAGTGACGTGCTCCTTCCGACCAAGGCTCGTGGCGAACTGGATCGGATTTGTAAGTGAAGCTCACACCCTGAATTTTATGGATTGCGATGCCATTTCGGTTGAGCCGAAGACTGGGCTCGGGGGCGAGTACGTACCCCATGTAACCTGTCGCTGGTTCTTGAGTCACTGGGCTACCTCCCAGATTTGCGGGTAGAAGATCCATTGATCTTCGTCTGACTCCCAAAGACTCACGTGCTCAAGCGCATCTTGATCCTCAGTCTTCTCGACACCGCTAGCCTTGTGAAAAAGTATGGTGTTCAGCCCTGGGGAGGCATCTTTAGGCACCTGTACAGATGGGAAGAGAATGCCGTCCAAATTAAGCGTTTCATTTGTGGCAAGGTAGTCCGCGATTGCCTGGGTAATCAAGTAGCCCAGATCTGCGCTGTCCGGCATTACCGGCATGAGCATTTGCTGCTGTAGCTCGCGAAGAAAGGCGCAACGTTCGGCCTGTTCCTGGCGCAATGGATCAAAATAGCTCAGCGTCGAGTCTGGTCGAATTCCACCTAAATCACCTAGGTTTAACAGTCGTAGCGGCCGGATAACTTCAAAGGTTGCTGTGACGACCCAACTGCCAACGGGGGGACGAACCTCAGCGATGGCAGTTTCGTCATCCGTGGCCCCGTAAAAGACGGATATACCTGCAGCATTCATGCGACCTGCCGATCCCTTACCCCTCGGTGTTGGGCCGAGATACTTCTCAGGATGCTTTAAAGCAGTGACCATCCCCTCCTCGTCATCAAACTTGCGGGCCCTCTTGAAGGCGTTGAGAGGTTGGCCAGGGCCGGCGATTGTGATGGCTGAACGAGGCCCAGTTGCGGTATGAAGCTCCTCAATTCCTGCGAATATCTTCTCAAGCACTCGCCCCACAACTGGGTTGACCAACCTCGATTCAAATTGGAGGCTTTGTTGCATCTGTGCCCAGTCTGACGTCAGCTGGGGTGAAGCGTAAGTCTGTTCAGTGAGGAACGGATCGTCATCGTCGCATTCGCTCCACTGCTCCCGTAGTTCTGCCTCAAGATCGCTCAGCAACTCCGTATCCTCGGCCCCAAGCACCATCTCGACCACGTCGTAGATTGAATGCCCTACTGGTGCATACCCATGGTGGACAACCGACATGGGTTGTTCGGCATAGATGAATGAAGCCCGGATGGCTTCTTCGAGCTCCGACACCAGCTCATCCAGTTCCACTACCGGCCGCTCTTCATTGCAGTAATCGCACTCGTCGACATCGTTGTCAGCGAAATTCGCCTGTAAATACCCATCAGTGAGGCAATCGACACATACCAGCTTGCTCATGGCACCTCCATTAATGCCTGTGTAACCTCCAGGCCTTCCCTGCGTGAGATTACATTCAGCGCCTCGGCTGCTGCCTACCAACAAGCTGCACGCCTTTATCTAAGAGATCGTCGAGAATCTCATCACGAGAAAGACCCGACTGGCTCCCCAGCCCTACCATGGACGCACACGCTTTCGCTGCAATCCTTCGTGCCTGGACGCGCAGGGAACTGGATATCTTGCTCATTCCCCCACGGCCACGAATGAAAGCGCTCCGGAGGTTAAAAAGGCCGTCGTACACGTCGGCGGCAGAAGCATCGTTCAACGCAGCTGCTAATCGTCTTGCAACCCTCTTCGTAGCACCTAGCTTACGGTAGTTGTGACGGTTGTCAGGCTCATGGTCAGGCAACGCTGCTAATCGTTCCCGTAGTCGGGCTCGTACTCTATCTCTCGCTCGTCCTGATCTGTGTACTCTTCTTCAAATTCTGCTGCTTCCATTTCCTCGGCACCATCCAGCCGCAGATCACAGGAGGGACAGTAGAACTCTGCAGGGGTGAAGTACCTTTCTACTGTTTCGTAGCCGCTTTCATGGTCTTGATCAATGACTTCTTCATGCACCTTGTCTCCGCCTAGAAAACCTTTGCATTCGCATGCGGGGCATGGGATATCCCAATAGCTATCCAGAAGGGAATACCTGAAGGACTCGCGATATGTATACCAATAAAATGCCTTGGACTGCTCCCGAAGCGCCTCTAGCTCTTTTTTGCTCCGCTTTTTGTCACCTGGACTCAAAAAGTCAGCACGGGCATTCGCAATCCGGTGCTTCGCCGCCTCAATCTTAATGGTTCGAAAATCACGTGCTAGGGTCGCCGGAATTTTCGAGTCGCTTCCCACCCAGTCCTCCAACTCCAGCCCCATTGATGTCAGGATGAGTTGTGCCGTAGACCAGAATTGACCTTCCCAGTCCTTGTCCACCATGCCAGCAAATGCAGCCTGACCAGAATGGAGCTCAATATTCCTGCGCGAGGAGATGTTCTCGCATGCTTTCGCATGAGGTGTCCCGAATTTCTCCACCGTGTGCTTCAAACGAGCAAACACCACGTGAGCGCTGATGGTTTTGACCTTGCTATCTGTCTCGATACCACATGACTCAAGAAGGCTATTGGTATTGTCGGTTTCCACCACCAAGCACGGGTGTATACCAGCCAACTGAGCCTTACCAAGAAGTTCCAATGCCAACGCAGCCCAGATCTGGTAGACCTCAGAATCCTTTGACGCTTTAGCCTGTAGGGCCCGTGATGCGTAGAGCCGAGACTTCCCAAGCAATGCCTCTGCTGAAATAGCTGGAGGTACTTCTTTGTGCGACTTTTTCGCACCGCTCCCTGCGTTATGCATCGTTAATGCTCTCCATGACGGACACCCTTAAGAGCTTGCGCTCAGCGCTTTCAATTGTAGCTGCCCGACGATGCAGAAAACGCCAGTTATCAAGGAGCAAAAACGTCCCGGCACACCACTCAATCGCGTGCTCATCTTCGGGCTCCTCATGGTCTATAGCGCGCATGATCTCCCGTGCGCCGACATCCATAGGCGTCATACAGCCGGGGTCATACCTGTAGTAGCAATCAGAGGTGCCCCGGGCCGTAGCGTAGAAACTGTTGCAACTATTGGTAACCCTGAACACTGAGGAGCGAGCTACTGTTGAGTTCAGCGGGGCGAAGTTGCGACCTTCGCAGATGAGCGTTTCAGCGGCCTGCTGATCCGCCTCCAAGCAACCTATAATTAGATACCGAGGCGGCGTGCTCCAGTGAGCTCCGTCAGTGTGCCAAGGGAATTGGCTCAAGCCGTAGCGGGCGCTGAGAGAGCGTGGATTTGCCGCACACCTGTTCGTCGGAGCCAAATGGTCAATTAGAGGGCCTCGCCGCCGCGTAGCGCGGGGCTGTCCGAGGCTGTAGGCAATGGCCATCGCAGCTTGCTCCATCCTCTCGATTCCACCGAGTGGCAGGTGAAGGCTGGCCCAGCCGCTCGAGCACAAATCCGATTTGGCATCTTCTATCAGCTCAAACACTTCATTTCCTTGAGTGGAATCAGCTCAGTTGGCGACGCGGCCAGAATTAACGATAGTAGAATCTGGCTACTGCACTGCCACTTCAGAACTCCGGTCAGCCCGAGGTTTCCCGCGTGACAGTCACCGCAAATGCATACACATGGCCCACCGGATAAGTGCCGGCCGGACTCGATATGCAATAGCTCATGCAGGTAAGTGAAGAGGCCGAGTGTTGTCTATGCTTCATGGCGGTTGTGGGGGCGGCCTATCGCTAAGCTCCACCACGAACGGAGTGAAAACACATGAGCCTGGTCGATGATGTTTTGGTGTGGTCTGCCGAACTTAAAGATTGGCAGAGAGATGCTCTCAGACGCCTCTTTATTCAAGACGCCCTTAGTCCAGCCGACCTTGAGAACCTCATTGCGATGATCAAAGAGGCTCATGGGAATGGGCCAGCCTCCCCAGAACGTGCCTCACCACTCACTCAAGATCATGTAGCAGGAGTCGGGAGCGGTGCGACTGTCCAACTTTTAGGTCTCTCCAACCTGTCCAACATCAACGGTTTCCCAGCAGGGCGCGGAGTTGACCTGCAGCCTAATGGCTTGACCGTGCTGTTTGGCGAAAATGGTGTCGGTAAATCAGGGTACGCAAGGCTGCTCAAAAATACCTGTCGAGCTAGGCGACGTGACAACGTCCGTTGCAACGCATTCGGTGCGGCGGGAGTGCCGGCAGCGGATGTTTCGTTCCTGGTTAATGGTCATGCTCAGCAAGCTACATGGACGCAGGGTGAACCCTCAAACTCAGATTTGAGCATGATCTCCGTGTATGACGCTGCATGCGCTATGGATTATGTGGAGGAAGAAGGAACGCCCGTCTTCTTACCCTACGGCTTGGGACAGCTGAATCGCCTAGTACTGGCACAGCGAGAGCTGCACCGTATCATCACAGCTGAACGTGATGCGGTGGCCCTTAGTGCTGGACTGTTTGACCCTGTACGCGGTGAGACAGAGGTGGGTGCTCTCATTAAAGAATTGGGCGTGGTGACTGACGTCGAAGTCATGAGAACCCTAGGGACATTGAGCGAAGAGGACGAAACTCGTTTGCAACAACTTGCACAAGCCCTGCAGGACATGAACCCGGAACCCAAAGCCCAAGCCTTGGACAGACAGTCCGAGCGGCTAGAGGTTGGCGCTCAGCACGCAGTTTCGGGTTATGCCCTAGTGTCTGATGAAGCCTTTCAGACACTCAGGCGCCTTCACGATGAAAACATAGAAGCCGAGGCGGCCTACCAGGATGCACAGAAAAATTTACAGGTGGATGACGCAACACTTCCTGGAACTGGTAACGCTCTTTGGAAATTACTTTTTGAAGCAGCCGAGCGCTTTTCTACTATTGATGCGTACCCAGGCCACGCGTTTCCACACACAGAGGACGGTGCGAAATGCGTTTTTTGTCAGACAGTTTTGACCCCTGATGCACAGCAGCGCATGCGAGATTTTTCAACCTTCGTTAACGAACATGCGGCGGCAAATGCATCCGCCGCTGCGAACGCACTTCGAGTAGCGTTGGCGGTATTGAACAGCGCAGACTTTACTCCCCTCGACGCGCCCTCATTGACCGAATTGAAAGCAGTAGCGCCGGATGAGCATGCTCATCTGGTCGCCGTTTGTGAAGCGTGGAAATTACGCAGAACATGGCTGGTAACCGCCGTCGAAACGAATGATTGGACTCTAGCCACCCCTGCCTTCCCTGACGGCGATCGGTTGGAAATCCGGTTACACCGGTTAATAGAAGCAAACGAATCAGCTGCCAAAACGCTGCGCGAATCGGATGATCCGGAGAGTCGAGCGCGACTTCAGGAGGAGCTTAAGCAGCTCAGGGCTCGTCAGGCGTTCGCATTGTTGCTGCCACAAGCGGAGCAATATGTTCGAAACAGCATCGTGCGGCAAAACCTCGATAAGTGCCTAGCAGCACTAAGTCCGACCGGTGTCTCAACAAAAATGACAAACCTCGCCAGGCTGTACGTCACTTCTGCTTTGGCCGAAGCCATGACGGCCGAGTTGCAGCTTCTAGGCTATCGACGAGACATTCAACCTGAGCTCGCTGGGCGAACGAGTGCGGGCACAACCAAAGTCACGCTGAAAATAAAAGGTTCTAATCTTGACGCTCACCACCTGCTTTCCGAGGGTGAACAACGAGCAATTGCACTGGCACTCTTCTTGTCCGAAATCCGCTCGTTGCCTCATCACTCCGCCGTCATTTTCGATGACCCGTCGACATCATTGGATCACCGCTACCGCCGAAAAATGGCAGAACGACTCGCATCGTTGGCAGTGGAGCGACAAGTTATTGTGCTTACCCATGACGCGGTTTTCCTCACAGAGCTAAACACCGCACAACGAAAAGCGGGAGTAGAGGCTAGCTATAAATCCGTTCGCTGGGATAACGCGCCAGGCCAAGTAGTCGACGGACTTACCTGGGAAACCATGAACTGCAAAATGCGTTTGGAGGATATAGCTGAGGTTGCCCAAGAAATACAAAAGACTATGGGTACGTATATGAATGACGACAGCGCGCAGGCTGTGACAAGGGCATATGGAAAATTACGCGGCACCATTGAAAGGGCTGTCCGCGAAGAATTCATGAACAACACTGTGCAGCCTTTCAGCGATGTCGTATCTGTTGAGTCCTTTGGAGCAGTCATCGGACACACCCAAGCAGAGTGGGAAACATTAATCGACATTTACGACCGGTCGTGCGAGGCAATTGAAGCTCACGACACGCCCGCAGAGCGTCAACTGCCCATCCCGCCCCCTGAACAACTACTACGTGATGTCGAAGTAGCTGTCGATCTTATAGGAGAAGCCGCACAGAGAAGGAAGGTGTACGAAAGGGCTCGATCAGATCGCAATGCGGCTCGAAAAAAACCGTTTCAGGCGGCCTGACTCAACCAATATTTATGCATGTTGCACCCTAGACGAGCCGCTCTCGGCGGCATGCATTCTACTAGCTCACTCAAGGAGGAATCACGATGCCAAATTCAGACCTGCTCCCTTCCCTGCTATACAAGATCAATCAAAACCAACTCGCCCTTGAGGCGGCCATAATGGAGCTAACGCTGTGGGTGGAGCAGCGCGGATCAGCAGAAATCGCCGGCAACGTTCGTGGTGCTTTGGACACAATCAGTAAGAACGAAGAATTCATCAACATGACGCTCGCGGTGCTGATGACGCCGGAATGACTTCTTTCCGACAGGCAGTATTCGGCCAATAGCTGCCTGTCGCGCAGGACAGCTATCGACCCGATCACCATGAATTTAAGATGGCAGCCGAGTCTCCCCCGATAACTTTTCCTCTCCATGCATCACTGCTAGGATTCTGCCTCATGCACATGAGGAGGCGGGATGCCGACAAAGCATGCTTTAGCAGAAATAATTGAACGCTTGCACACTAACCAACGAGGCTTTGAGGAGGCTCTGCAAGGGCTTCTGACCATCGTTGAAAAATTTGGTGGAGTGGAAGCTGTCAAGCGCATTCGGGACACGTTAAAGGCTGTCCAGGACATCACTACTGAGATTGATGACGCTTATAAACAGGCAAGTATGACCAGGCAGGCGTCCAGGGAAATTGTCAGAACGGGCCCAAGCACTATTGGCAGTCGGTTACGTGAGGAGCGGGTCAAGCTGAAGATGACCCAGCAACATTTTGGAGCCGTTGGTGGCGTGAATACCGATGCTCAGTATAAATATGAGCGAGGAATGCGAACCCCAAAAGCTGATTATTTGGCGAACATAAATTTCTTGGGGGCTGACATTTACTACATTACTACGGGTGCTCGATTAAATACTGCCAATCACATTGAGTGAATGACTTTATGAAGAAAAGTCAGGTAATTCCCGAAAGAAACTTGAAGAATACAACGCGTACGATTGTGTTCAGTAGACCCCTAATGGTCATCGAATCAATTGGTTATCAAGGGCTATATCGCCTGTCTAGGTTGAAAAATTGGGCTCTGTCTTGGGCGGCATCATCTTCTAAAGATGTTGGAAAGTCATTTTATAACAGGAGCGTAGGGGAGTTTTTATTGGCTGACCTCGCAGCCGATATAGTAACTGCTCGTGGAAAAATGCTTAGGCCTAACAAAGGTTCTATAGCAGATAATGGAACATTCAGTCTTGAAAGCTGGATCGAAGAGCACAGCTCAGCAGTTTTCAATGTTTTTGATTGCAAGGGAAATCCAATCATTATTAAAAAGTTGACGGCATCTATTGTAGATAGTGGTGTTTCCAGAAATGGGAGGCTCGCGTTTTGTAAGACCAACTTTAGCGCAGTGAAAAATTTAACCGAGCATGCGGATAAGATTTTTCTTTTCGATCTAGAAAAAGGGGAGGAATTATTCTGCGTAACACCAGAAATGGACATCGTAAACAGCTACAGCTTTGATGAGGTAGAAAAATTACTAATTGCTCATACCAAAGGTGGGCGAAAATTTATTTATAATGAATATGGAGTTCTGGTTACTTAACGAATATTGGCAGGCGTCGGTTTCGTTTTAACCACCTATAGTCCTATGTGAATACGCCCGAATGGCCGCTAATCGCCGTTTACTGCCGGTGCTGACCGGCAGCTATGGGTCGTTTTTAGCCGGTCACGACAGGCAGCACTCGACCCAAAGTAGACTCAGGCCAAGCAGCAAATGGGGCAGATGCATTAGCCCTTATCGCCGGCTTGTGCAAAGTAAGGTAATAGAGATTAACCATTGTTTCGGGTTGCTTAGACGCCCTTAGCCCGTTGCTGCCAGTAGTAAGCTCCAACCCCAAATGTAGTCAGCAGCGGAAAAAACGCTTAACTGGACGACATTGCAGATGAACATACCCGCGCCCTGCCCGCGTTCTTAGCTTCGTAAAGTTGCTTGTCCGCAGCTTCTATCAATGCCTCGAATCCATGTTCGCCGGCGGGCGTCAATGTTGCGACGCCTAGAGAGATAGTCATCACACGATCGACATCAGAAGCAGAATGCTCGATGCCCAGCGATCGGACACGCTTTTGCATTTTTTCTGCAATGTCGACCGCACCCGAAAGAACGGTATTGGGCAGAACGCAGGCGAACTCTTCGCCACCGTACCGAGCGACCAGGTCGTAGGGCCGTCTAACCGTTTCAGATAACGCTTGAGCAATGGATTTCAAGCAGCCATCTCCAGCCTGGTGCCCGTACTGGTCGTTGTAGCGTTTGAAATAGTCGACATCCACCAAAATGAGCGATAGCGGCTTGTGCTCTCGAAAGCACTGACGCCAATCCGCCAATATGTCCTCATTAAATTTTCGTCGATTGGCCACCCCAGTAAGACCATCTATCAACGCCATGGAACGTAGCAGATCGCTCTGTAGTTTCAGGGTTAGATGTGTTCGTACCCGTGCTTTAACAATGACCGGGTTGATGGGTTTGGTGATGAAGTCCACCGCGCCGAGCTCCAGACCTAGCACTTCATCTGACTCCTGCTGCTGTGCGGTAATGAAGATGATGGGGATGCTCTGGGTCGCAGGATCAACCTTGAGTCGACGGCATACTTCATGCCCGTCCATACCCTCCATAACCACGTCCAGAAGAATCAAGTCAGGTAGCAGGGTCTGGCATACGCTGATTGCCTGCTCACCGCTGGTGGCCATGAAAACATCACAGTCCTCACGAAATAGCTCATGAAGTACCCGGATATTAGTCGGTTGGTCGTCGACAATAAGGAGCTTTGGACGGCTAAATGAATGCGGTATCCAGGTTTCCATTGATTGTTCCATCAGGCAGATCTCAACAGGTCACGACCAATCGGCATCGCAGCGGAAAAGTCTAGAGACTGCACCCTGTCAACGAGTTCGTCGAACTGTGGGCGCAAGGATTGCGGCGTTTTTGACACCAACGCGTCTGCCAGCTCTATGGCTTGAAGATTACCGGCTTCCAGCAATAGCAAAATCTCTTCGAGGGATTCCTTCCATTGCGTCGGTTCCATGATTTGGTTGCCAGCACTGATCTTTGCTCGCGGGCTCTGACCAAAGTCGACACTCATCTGCTCAAGACTGAGTTGCAACAATCTGCTTAATTCGTCAAACCAGGTGACGTCAGCAAACATGCTCGCTGCAGACTCTGGATCTTTCAGAGTCTGCTCCAGGTTGCCGGCCAGCTGTGACAGCGCCTTGGCGCCCATGGTGCCGCTGCTGCCTTTAATGGAATGGAGTACAAAAGCGGCCCCCGATGCGTCTTGGTGCTGGATCTGATCGTGCAACCGGACTAGCTGCTTTTCCAGCTCCGGGCCGAAGTTTTTCAGCACGATGCGGATCAAATCGAGGTCGCCACCAAAACGATCAATGATTGACGCCCGGGAATCGATGAAGACTTCGCCCATCATGGTTTGCCCCAGGCCTGAAGCTGCTTGGCTGCCCTCGCGGCCCACTTGCAAGAGCAACGTTACGACAAGTTGGTCTAGGTCTATAGGTTTGCCGACATGATCATTCATCCCCGCAGCAAGACAGGCTTCGCGATCGGTATTGGAGGCATTTGCGGTCATTGCCACAATCGGCAGCGTTGCGAAGCGTGGGTTCGATCGAATGCGACGAGTCGCCTCCAAGCCATCAATATCCGGCATCTGGATATCCATTAATACGACGTCGAAGGGCGCACGCTCATTCATCACCTTACTCACACCTTCCAGCCCGCCTTCAGCCAGCGTCACCTGCGCGCCTTCTCTTGTCAGTAACTCATCGGCTACCTGGCGATTGAGCATATTGTCTTCCACAACCAATAGTCGCAGCCCGGCCAGACGCTGCGGCCTGTCAACCGTTGACCGGGGAATAGGAGAATGCAGCAGGTCTTTGCCCTTGAGTGCTCGCTGAACAGCGTCGGCTAGCTGCTTGGGAGTGACAGGTTTGGTGAGGAACCCCACGAAGGGGGCGTCTCCCGCCTGGTGGGCGTCAGCCAATACCTCGCGACCGTAAGCAGTGATCATAATGACCATTGGAGGTGGGACACCGTTGCCCTGCTGATGGATCAATTGCGCAGCGCTCAGCCCATCCATATCGGACATCCGCCAGTCCATCAGCACCACGTCGTAGGCTTCACCTAGCGCCTGGGCTTTCCTCACCCATTCCACCGCTTGCGTGCCACCACTCACGCGGTCAGCGTTCCATCCCAATGCATGTACGGTTCGCAACAGCAATTCACCCGCCATGGCGTTGTCGTCGACGACCAGAATCCGTAAGGACACATCGACTCCAGTACAGGCGGATCTCAGCAGTGACGTCGGCGCTACATCCAGATTGATATCAAACCAGAAACGACTCCCGACACCTTGCTGGCTCTCCACCTGAAGTTCACCACCCATCAAGGCGACCAACCGCTTGCAGATCACCAGACCCAAGCCTGTGCCACCAAAGCGCCGGGAAGTTGAAGCCTCGGCCTGAGTGAATCCTTCAAAAATACGGTGAAGCTGTTCGGTGCTGATACCGATGCCGGTATCAGAAACAGCGATGCGCAAGCTCACGGCATTTTCCGTGCGTTTCAGTTGTTCAATGCTGACCACAATCTGGCCTTCCAGGGTGAACTTGAGGGCATTACCCGCCAGGTTGATCAGTACCTGTTGCAGTCGCAGGCTATCGCCGATCAGGTCGTTGGGTAAATTGGAGTCCAGGTCGAACATGACCTCAACCTCCTTCTCGCCTTGGTTACCTGCAAGTACTACAGCGAGGTCACGCATGAGCGGTTCGAGCTCGAACGGGTGCACATCGAGTTGCAACTTGCCAGCCTCAATCTTGGAGTAATCAAGGATGTCATTGAGCAACCCCAGCAGTGATTTAGCAGCAGTCTGCGCTTTGGTCACATAATCGAGTTGGCGACCATTCAGGTCGGTGTTCTGCACCAACTGCAACATACCCAACACGGCGTTCATCGGTGTGCGTATTTCATGGCTCATGTTGGCCAAGAAGGCAGACTTGGCCGCACTCCCGGCATCGGCCTGTTCCTTGGCGTAAAGCAGATGTGACTCTAGCTCGCGTTGAACAGTGATGTCCCGATTGATACCGGTCACGCGCAACGCTGTACCGTCTGGACTGCGTTCTATCTGTGCGCCGGCATGTATGAAGCGGATCTGGCCGTCCGGGCGAACGACACGGAAAATTGTGTCATACACATCAATCCCCTCAACGGCGGCATTCAGCATGGCAGCCGCTGCCACGACATCCTCGGGGTGAACACGCGAGTACCAGTGCATGTAGTTCAGACCTGTATCGCGCAACGATAGTGGCTGCCCGTAAAACTCGAACATGCGGTCATTCCATTTCAAAGCGTTGTCTGCCAATGTCCAAGACCAGACTCCCAGTTCGGCCACTTCAGCAGCCATCAGCAACTGATCGTGCACCGTCATCAGTTCGCTACGTTGTTCCAGTGTCGTCTTCAGGCTCGCTGCCAGTTCCTTTTCTGCCGCTTTACGTTTGGTGATGTCTACGGCGATACCCAGGTAACCGCTCGATACCCCATCGGCATCGCGCATGGAGGTGACCACTAGGGTGACAGGAAACCGAGAGCCATCCTTGCGAATGTAAGTCCACTCTCGGGTTTCTGCGCCTTCAAGCTCAGGTTTATGGGTAAACACACGGAAACCGTCGATGGGCTGGGCGTATTCCTCGCTCAGCTCAACGCCACGGGCAGCGATGTCTTCGGGTACATGGAAGAGCGCCGGGGTATCTTTGCCTATCAACTCATCGGCGTCATAACCCAACAAATGCTCGGCGCCTTTGTTGAATACACGGATAAAGCCATCGAGATCCGTCGCAATGATCGAAACCTCAGTCGCCGAACTCATCACGGAGCCCAACAACAGATTGAGATGCCGCAACTCGGACGTTCGCTGCGCAACCTGCTCCTCAAGGTTGGAGTTGAGTTCGAGAATTCGAGCCTCTGCTGCTTTTTTCGCCGAGATATCCCTTAACGTCTTGGAGGCGCCAATTACGCGACCACCCTCGCCATAAATAGGGGAGATGCTGGTGGATACGTCGATCAGCCGGTTATCTTTTCGGCGGCGTTGAGTATCAAAGCTGGTGATTCGCTCTCCCGCCCTTATGCGCGCAAGGATATGGGCTTCCTCAGCTACAAGCGCCTCAGGAACAATCAAGCTGACCAGTGTGTGGCCGACTGCCTCCTCAGCGGTATAGCCAAACAGATGCTCGGCGCCCTTGTTCCAGTTGGTGACGATGCCATCGAGTGTTTTTCCAATAATGCCATCAGCCGAACTTTCGACGATCGCGGCCAACCTTGCCTGCTCAGTGAAGATTTGCTGCCTGCGTTGACGACTGACATTCATGACACCCGCCAGAGTAGCCAGAAGAAAAGTGAGCAAACCACCCATCAACATAACCACCGTTGGTGAAACCTGATGCAAGCGCTGGATGAACAACGGATTTGCGCCGAGTTCAATTTGCCAGCGCCTCCCGTACACATCACGCTCCAGCCGGTGGGTCACTAGCGTTTCTTGGCTAGTCGAGTCGTTGCTGCTTTCGAAAAACAGTTTTTCTTGCCCTGGGACAGTGATATCCCTCAATCGAAGCTTTACCGTCTCATTTTCTATGCGCAGGCCTTTGAGTACCTCCTCGGTCTGCAACACAAAATAGCTCCAGCCAAAAGCAGCTGTCTCTCGTTCAGCAGCGGTCGCCGGAGTCACTGCGCCGCGAAAGATGGGCAACAACACCAGGAAAGACTGCTGCAGTTTCCCTTGGGCCTGTATCAGCGTAATGGGCCCGGTGATTCGTGCCGCACCACTTTGTATCGAGGACTGTGCCGCCTCTCGCCGCGATGTTTCTGAAGCGATGTCCAAGCCAATTGCAGGCTTGTTACCCTCAACCGGTTCGACATACTGGACAACGTAACGCTCGCCTGAATGAGGCGAGAATTGGCGAATGGAGAAGTCAGTTTTTCCGTCGGCCCGAGCGTGCTTGAGAAAGTCGCTTTCGTCCTGCTCCAGGACACGCCTGATAAAGCCCAAGGCACTTGCGCCGGGGAACTCGACAGCGAGGTCGCGCGTCTGGTTATAGTGGTCAAAAACCTCACGGCTGATACCATTTTCGCCAGCTGTCAGCAACGCTCCACGAGCGCCTCGTAATCCATATTGGTAAAGATTAAGGCGAGCCAAAACCAAATCAGCAGCGTCTTCGGTAGCCGCTGCGATCGCTTCCTGTGTTTGCTGCTCGTTGCTGTGCTCAAGGGCCCAGCCGCAAAGAACGCTTGCGCCTAACCCCACGACCAGAGTGATAGCTACCCCCCAGCTCAATGCAAAAACCTTATGCTTTCTCACCCGCACTGTCCCTTTGCAGAAGGCTCTTAAGCCTTCAAGATTAAAGTTCGAATCCTATTGAGAGCCGCGAAATGTCCAACCTGCAAATCCCAAATACGCTCAGGTCAGGCCGGCCAATCGTTTAAGTCTTTCAATGTCTGCTTCGGGTTCGCCGTTGTTCATGGACGCGGCAAGGCGCATCACTACTTGTTCGCGACGGATTTGCATAGGCGGTAAGGCATAGATAGCACCTATCAGCTCGCGTAAAACCATAGGCAGTCCCCAGTGGGCTTTCAAGCGAACGGCAAATGGCGCTGCAAAGTCACGGACAGCGTACGTGAGCGCTTCTTCGGTGACGCTATTGCCCCGGTTCTCCCATTTCTGAGTTTGGTAAAACACACAGAGTTCGCCCATGCGGTGCAACAGGGCGGCACTTTGCAGCGGAGCGGGATCCAGACCGCATTGTTGAGCCAGGAGCACAACCCTTTCAGCCAAACGCTCGGCATCATCCAGATGGGCCTGAACGAACGTCATGAGCATAGCGTTGGGTTGAGTCGTGGTCTGTCGCAAGGCCAGGCTAATCGCCAAATTCACGCTGGTAAGCCCGCCTAGCCGAGTGAGGGCCGAGTTCAAATTCGTGCATGGCTGGCCGTGGCCGAGATAAGCGGCACTATTGGCTGCGGCTATCAAATGGGTACACAGCGCCGGGTCACGCCGCCAGTCATTAGCGAGTTCTCGCGGATCCAATAAGGCCCCGCCATAGCCGAGCTCAAGCTTTTCCTTTACTGAGGCGAGTAAAGGCAAGTCCAACTCGCCCGCAGACAGCCCACCGAGATAGCTAATCAAGTCTTCAGTGTTGACAGTGGTCGCTCGGAGGGCCTCATCAAGCGGAAGGAGCGCGTCCAGACATTGTACGACGCGCGAAACCTGGAATGGCTTGGTGAAAAAGGCACTGATCCTCAGCGATTTTACCGCCAGCACACTGTCTCGATCAGCGCGCCCGGTGATCATGATCAGCGGCGTGTCTAGATCATTTTCGCGAATTTTCTGCAGCAGGTTGACACCGGGGGCATCCGGTAAATTCCAGTCAGCCATCACCAATTGATAGGTGCTTGGCTGCCAAGCGTTTAAAGCGCTAGCTACATCCGTAAAGCAATCGACTTGGGCAACCGGACGGATGCTCAACACGAGCTGTTTTAAAAGATCTGATATCCAGGGGTCATCATCCAGAATCATCACGCGCATTCGGTAATCCTCACTGGATTGATACTCAACTTCGCAACGTCTTAGCAGCTTACGGTTAGCCAACAGCAATAGACGTCGTTAAGATCAAAGGGTGAGGTGGTAACCGAGCGATTTGGAGTAAATCACGGCAATTTCCCTTTGGCAGGCGGATTGATAGCTTCCTTGAAGGATCGAATCTATTCCTGACCCGCGAACTATACAAGCAAGCAAACAGCTCGCAGGTATTTAGGCTGGCGGGAGTAGTACATGAACGGCGCGATAGCGGAAATGCTTGAGTGATTCCGTTCTGCTGCTCGCTGCCCTAGGCCCCCAAATATGCGCTCCCCCCTCTGACTCACGGTTCCAAACAGTCTTGGCAAACGGCCCGAGCGACTGTCGCACATAGCGTTTCGGCTGGTTTTACGTCAACACTTATGGGAGTGACCTAGCTTCTACTGAAGGAACACGTCCCAAATTGCTGCCGCGGGTCGATTGCAGCCCTTCGCAAAAGGCATCTATCGGGGAAAAGTGGCCGTTCAGATGCGCCTGATCATAAGTGAGAATTCGGTCATTCCGGCTACTGCCGACAAATTGGAGGTCTAACCGAGCCAGCCTTTCAGTTGCTATCTCACCGTATTGATCACCGGCCAATCTTCGAGTAACAGTCCAGAGGTTGTGGGCTTCCATCCCCAGTCATGATGGGCTGGCCATTTACCTTGATGGTCATTGGAGCAATGCTCCTGGGCCTGAGCACGACTACATGGGAGCTGAAACTCGCGGCGATAAAACGCAAGATGTGTTCACTGTCCGCTTACCTACAACTCGAATTAGCGTTTATTAAGGAAGCTTTTTGGCATCCAGAAAGACTTCTGATTCGCTCCAACAACCCAAATTGATATCGCGTCTTCTGGGTTACTCATAACCAAGGCTGCAGCGGACGTGATCGTGAAGTGGGTACTCAGCGAGTCCAGACACTGCAATGTCGAGATAGCTGAGTGGTTTCCATCCCTGGGAGAAAGACAGCGATTGCTCGCGACGCTTAAATTGGGAAATCCACGCATTTAGAGCTAGGTAGGCTGCTGAAAATGGAAGCGTGGCTAAGCTCGCAATAGGTTTATGAAGCCAGGTTGGTCAGGAAGACAGGCTGGGTAGTGCTTGCTGAGCGGGAGCAATGGAAAATGCGCAAGAAATCTCAGTCATGTTTTGTCCCTCTCCTGATCCTTTTCGCTGTCCTATGGGCGATAAGCAAAAAAGACACACCTCCCATTCCTGTGCAACCGAGCCCCCCGAGTACACCGAATACTCTGGTCTCAACCACATCGGTTCCCTCACCTACAACGGCCTCGTCCATTGATCAATACGTAAGCGCAGACAAGCTTAATATCCGAGATCAACCAAGCGGAAAAGTTATCTCCAAGTTGAGCCGGGGAGCCAAGGTTCAGGTATTCGAAAAGCGGGATGACTGGGTACGCATAAGCATCGATGGCCAACCTGCGAAATGGCTTTCTTCCAAGAGTCTTTGTAGCGGATCGAATTGCTACATCGCCTCTAAACCGAAACCATCGCCTTCGCCAGTAAAACCAACCCAGAGGCAGACTCCAGAATACGGATCCTCCTGCCCTTGTTCTTCGGGAAACGTTTGCATCGGGCCAAGAGGCGGTCGGTATTGCATTACTTCAGGTGGCAATAAGCGTTACGGTGTTTGAGCGATTTTCGAGCGGTAGATATTCTCGATCACGAAGTCAGTGCAGTCTTCGATTTGGTATCGAACCCATTCCAGCGAGAGGGGTCTGCTTTTGTACTACTCTCGGGAATAGATCCAATGTCCGCGCAACACAACCTTGTAATACTCGCTCGGGGAGGATATGCCGCTCGAGGAGTACTTTATTTGATCATCGGTATCTTCGCGTTGCTGGCAGCGCATGATTCGACAAAACCGAAGGACAGCCACAAGAGCCTGGAAGCTTTACTAGGCCAGCCATTCGGATATTTTTTAGTTGGTCTTGTGGTGGCAGGTTTGCTCGCATTTTCGGCTTGGCGTTTCTTGCAAGCTACGCGCGATGTCGATCATCACGGCAAAGAACTCAAAGGAGTGGTGATTCGCACTGGTCTGTTTGCCGGAGGTTTGGTCAACGCCGCTCTGGCGTTTTTTGCAATGGGTCTACTCATTAGCGGTATTAGAAGCTCGGGGGATTCCGGAGGGCAGACCAAAGACTGGCTAGCGTATCTTTTGTCTTGGGATCACTCGAATTTGTTGGTGTACCTGATCGCTCTCATTCCGCTTGGTGTTGGATTTGCTCACATCATCAAAGGATGGAAGGCGTCGTTCGAGAAATATTTTGAGGCCGACGAGGACGTCATGCGGTACGTCCGGCCAGTGTCTCGGTTCGGTCTAATAGCCCGTGGAGTCGTGTTTATAGAAATTGCCTTACTGCTGGCAATTAGCGGTTCCAATTATCAAGCCATGGATCCACCTGGTATGAAAGAAGCCCTCGACGCTCTCCAGAATCTACCTGCTGGATGGCTGATTTTGATTGTGATGGCCCTGGGGCTAATTGCCTTCTCGGTTTACAGTTTCTCTGAGGCTTTCTGGCGCAAGATCAATATGGATGTGCCTGGAGTATCGAGACCATAGGGTGCAGCGATAATGGCGATCCACCTCTCGGACTAGAGCAGGAGCGGCCTCAATCTGCCGCTGGCGGTCATTGTCGCCGGCTCTTCATCATCGTGCTGCTGACAGAGGAATTCTCGTATCAGTTCGGCAGTTCGCTTGGCGCTGGTGACCACGAAGAAATGCCCCTCGCCCTTTAGGACGTGCACTTCGGCACGGCGGATGCTGCGGCGCAGGATATGCGCGTTGTACGTCTGTACCAGCGTGTCGCGGTCGCCGGTAAGGATCAGCGTTCGTTGGCGCAGACGGAACAGCCGCAGCAGGCTTGTCCAGCCGACCAAGGCAGCTAACTGGTGGTAATAGGTTCGCGGATTAACGGTGAGCATGCCTTTCACCACACCGAAGCGCAGCAGCGCCTGTATCGAATTACGCGAGCCTTCTTTTTTGTGCAGTTTGGCGCCTTTGCGGCTGCCAAAAAAATCCAAAATGTCGGCGGGCTTCACTATCACCATCGGGCCAGCAGAGGTCGCCGCAAGGATCAACCGGCGCACCATGCTCGGGTAACGCAGGGCAAACTCTTGCGCCAATGCACCTCCCCAACTCACGCCGAACAGATCGACTTGGTCGATTCCCAGCTGCTTCAGCATCTCGGCGATCAAGTCGGCATGGCTCGGCAGACGCATTGGCCAGCGGGGCATTTGAGATTTACCGACTCCTGGCACGTCCAAAGTAATAGTCGTGTAGTCCATCAGCTCATTGCGCAGAGGATCGAAGGTACGAATCAAACCACCCAGGCCATTGAGCAAGAGTAGCGGTGAGCCTTGCCCGCAGATTGAAACGTTCAACTGCAAGTTTTCAATGGTCAGTTTGCGCGTTGTCATTGATGTCCCCCTCGCTTCATGTCGCTGAGATGGCGGCGTTAGATGTTCACTCTTAGGCTTCAAAGCATGGTCTCGATTATGGATTCTGACCTAGCGTGGCTCCGAACGATCCAATAACAAGTGTTGGGTAAAGGAACCCTCGTCCGTACGCAGCACCTAATGATTGATCCTAAAATTTGAGAAAGACGAAATGCACATATCTGAGACAATCCAAGTCATGGAAGCGCTATCAGCCAACGAAGCAAACCTCAAGCTTCATGAAGGCTGGTCTTTGATCTCTGTAGTGGTCACAACCCATCCTAATGGTCAGCTCCACCCCTGCTACATTCTCGGGAAATCGAATGCGTCACCCAACCATCAGAAACCAGATTGATTAGCGTGGCATCCACATAGCGATTCAGCTCACGAATCTGTGCTGGGAGGATATTTTGGCTTATCTGGATTGGGTTCAATGGCCAGCGATGGTTGTGACCGTTCTCGCCGCATGGCTAATCGGATCGCAGCGACCAGGACGGCGAATGACCGGGTTTGTATGCTTCAGTTTGAGCAACGTGTTGTGGGTGACTTGGGGAGTTTACGCGGGGGCGTATGCGTTAATCGTCTTGCAGATTTGTCTTTTCCTTATGAACCTACGCGGGTTTAAAAAGAATTTTAAAGTCCAGCAGAAGTAAACCCCCTCACGCGCGTCGACGGCTCGCAGCTTTTCTCAAATCCCTAGGTTCCCTCACCAACGCCCTCCACAGGTTGGGCATACCGTTTAGTCGTCTCGATTACCAAGCTTCCCCGTTCTTCGCGACAGATGAAACCGTCCTCGGCATTTCTAGATTCAGCGTCTCCACGCGTATCACGTGGAGAAAGCAATGGTATCAAGTACATCGCTTTTCACGTTATCAAATGCATGTTTACGCGCATCAGATTCTTGCGCTTGCACCTGGGCTTGAAGCTGCTCCCGCGCCAGGTGCCAGTAGAATTGCGCAGCTCCTTCCGGGCAAGCATCCTTCTCCCACAGTGCATACGCTCGTTCGCGGATGGCTGAATCGTCAATCATGTCATTCTCCTCAGTGATCAAGGTGTCACTCCACAGCCCTCAATTCGAATTGATGTACCCGAACCTTCTGCCTCTTATACTAGCCTTTGCTGTGCTCCGGAGAGGTTGGCCCCTCCTTGATGCCCCGTGGCCCCGCCACTCCCCAAACAATCAATCCCAAAACGGGAAAGATTACGAGACCGATGGCCCAGGCTGCTTTTATGCCCACGGTTTTGTCACTACGAAAAACGCTGATCATTGCCCATAGATCTACAAGCAAAATGATCACAGCGACGGCGATAGCGAAGTAAGTGGTGGCTTCCGACATGATTCGACCCTCCAAGCGCTAGTAAAACTTAGGCCTCGGCGTCATGCCTGCGTTCAAACCAATTTGTTTTTGCAACAGGCGAATCAATGCAACGCGTGACCTCCATGACATCGACTTCTGACAATCGGGCGAGGCCCGTGCATGGAATCAGAACTC
This sequence comes from Pseudomonas nunensis, assembly GCF_024296925.1. Taxonomy (NCBI): domain Bacteria; kingdom Pseudomonadati; phylum Pseudomonadota; class Gammaproteobacteria; order Pseudomonadales; family Pseudomonadaceae; genus Pseudomonas; species Pseudomonas nunensis. The sequence goes on along the minus strand of NZ_CP101125.1, from coordinate 1,006,325 downwards.
AGCCGCTAGTCGGCTTGTCTTTTCTCCAAAGTACCGCCACACATTCGTGGCTTGACCGAGACATAGATGTGCATGCGAAATCAGACCAACAGCAATGATGGAGCCTGTCATGGCGCCTATGCTTGATGCTGTGACGAATAGGGAGACACAACTGCTTTCTCCCGTTGTCCCGAAATTCACTCAGTGAGCAATGGGAGGAATTTGAAGATGGATGAGCAAAAAATTCGAGAAGCTGCGTATCGGCTTTGGGAGAAGGAAGGCAAGCCTCAAGGACAAGACTTGGAGCACTGGTTCACTGCTGAAAAATCAGCAGGCGAAGGGGATTTTGACAGTTCCACCTCTGGCTCAACATTAGGGAACGAAAATGCCCCGTCTCCAGCTGACTCTGCTACCGAGGCTGAAAACCCAGATAACGATGGTCGTTAAAGCTTGTGTTGGATGAAGCCACTACTAGCGGATACCCACCGATGGCGCGCACGCATCGAATGCGCGCTATCACCATGAATTTAGAAGGTGTCCGGGTGTGAGGGGACACTCTGCAGCCGTTGCAGGTTTAACCACTGGCACTCAGCCTCAGCCTCTTGTCGACTCAGAAAGGTAGCTTGCAAGCGCAACTTTTTCTCATTGTCGTAAATGTTAAAACCTATTGGCGCTGTTTTGCAGTATCCGGGCGTTTGCCTACGCGAGGAGCCAGTTTCAGTGGGAACTGCAGGGACAACAACGAATCTTTGGATCATCTTCACGTCCTCACAGAGACACCTTCACCATAGGTCACTTCTGCAAAAGTCTTCGTCTGTTTCCGATAAAACACGCGAGGTTGCGATTACTCTCTTTCAGGTCTTTCGTGTAGACAGTCGCGCTTGATCTATGGCGCCATGTCGTCAGGATCCTCGATACCCGTTGAGATTCTTCTTGAAGCCTCGGGCGTTCATTCCCAGCAGAACACATTCGAGGATTATCAACGCGTAAGCGTTTGCGTGGAGTCCCCAGACAACCCACAAAGCATTACTCGCAATGAACCCCCAAAAGGCGATCATGCGTCGACGTGGTCGTTGCGAGCCAACGAACCAAGCTGAGATCACCGTTACTACCATGGCGGGCCATTGCACAAGGTTGATGCATTCCAAAGTCATCCCCCATCAGCCCATCGATTCAAAGAGCAATACCGGCACTGACCTTAGGGTCAAGTACAGGCGTTCCGACCGAAGCGCCTAGAGAGGTCAAATACTCGCCAAACCCGCCCTGACATTTGAAATCCCGGCGTGCGCTGGTAATCACCGGGTTCGTCGCCGTCCAAACAATGCGTGCACCGATCCTCTCAAGATCGGCCACCAAGTGAACGTCTTCATGTGCGGCAAGATGCTGAAATCCACCGGCGTTTCGATACGCTTCGGCGCTTAGTCCGAGATTAGCTCCGTGAATATGGCGATGGTTCTCGACGAATTGGTATAACTCGAGATACTTGGAACGTACCAGGTCTCCATGCTCATTCCAGTTGTCCACTTCAACTGTTCCACATACCGCATCAGCTTTGAACTCAATCTGGCAAGCGAGCCAGTCGTGAGCAACGACCGTGTCGGCATCGGTGAAAGCTAGCCACTGTGCGCCTGCATTAAGCAATTCCTGCGCTCCAGTCGCTCTGGCCTTACCCACATTCTGAAAAGTGGCCTCGAGCTTTGCGACACCCTGAGCCGAGACTAACTGCGCGGTGTTGTCCGTACAATCGTCCAAGACGACAAGTATCGTGACCAACTGACCATGCAAGTCTGGATGCCCCGCAGCCACCAGGACAGATGACAGGCAGTCGGTGATGTGGTTTTCTTCGTTATGGGCGGGTATCACAACACCGATCATTGGCGTTCTCTCGTTCAAGCAAATTTTTAGCTCTCCAGTTATCGACACCCGGCTTTAAAAGAAGGTTTAAAGAATCTACATCATCGCAAAGATCAGCTTCTTGCCGTCCTCAGCAGGAAAAAATTCATTCGGATCTAGCTTCAAAGTCCCAATCCTATGACTTGAGTCATCAAACGAAATGCAGCAGGGGCTGCAAATTCTTCGATTGGGCATACACTCAGAGCCAGGCTTTTATGACGCCTGCACGTTTTGCACCAATAAGGAATCGATGAGTGAATGTTAATTGGGAAGGCATTTTGCCAATTCAGGGAGTGGTAGTCGTCGTAGAAGACGATCCGACCTTGCGTTCACTGATGGTGGATATCGTCGCTGAAATAGGTGCCAAGGCTCTAGCGTTTGAGACTGCCGATGATGCGCTAACCCATCTTCTGCAAGCCCATGGACAATGCCGTATCGTCATCGTTGATCACGGCGTACCAGGACAAATTCAAGGTATTGAATTCATCGAAATGGTGAAATGCAAATGGCCGTCCATTGCAGCAATACTGACGTCGGGCTACTTGATAGACCCCGAAACAGTACCAGTTGAGACGATATATTTGCACAAGCCTTGGGCTCTGGACGACCTCGTAATTGCGATGGCATCACTCCTCCAACCTGGCTATCCCATCCGCAAGACGTAAACCTGACTCGCAGACATGCCGATGTTAACGCCCGAAATTTCCGCATCCGCTCTACAAGTGGAAAGTATGTTGTTGCAATGTCAGCTGACGGATCCGATAATCGACTCGCATTCGCAAGTAACCATAACCGACTATAGTGAAAATGTAAGGACTATTTCCTTGAGTGTACCGACACGCGCTATGCCCTATAGACCTATCGTTCTGACCCTGATACTCATCTCCCTAATTTTGGGAACGGGTGCGGCATTGAGTTTCTTTAGCCTGTTCGGGGCCTAGTAAATCTCCGGCGGGAGCTGAGTTCATAAAATCACTAACCAGCCCCACCCTAATCACTCGGCTTTTATGGCCAAAAGCGGTACCTAAAATTGGCCGAGTCGCGCCTACTGGTTGTTTCGACTGCCATCAACACTGGGTTGATCGACGACCATAATCTGTGCCAGCCCTACCAGTTCAGCCTGATTCAAAATTTCGTCTGGCGTCGCGTCAGCAGTGGGCATGATCAAGCTGTTCTCACCGTCCCCAAAATGCAGCTGTAGCAAGTGCATCGCGGCCTCATGAGCGGACAACCGAGCCTGCTTGATTTCAAATTGATGCGTGCGGGGCTCGCCTTCGAACAGGTATTCAATCTTGTAGATCTGCATGGTTGGATTCTCCTATCGCATGCCATTAATAAATCTGACTTACAGGTCAGATTTTAGTTTAACTGCAGATCCAAAAATCGGTTACCGACGGAGCTTAATGCGCCTTGATACGCAGCCTGCAATCGCCAAGTGCCATCAGCCCTTGGCGTTGAACTCTTCTGTCATGGCTACCGTCTAGCACATAGAAGCGGATAGAAATTAAGCTTTAAATCCCTGGCGTTATAGGACATATCCATGACCGACCGCGCACGTTTGAGTTACTTAAACGACACCCTCTTCGGCCCCATCGCTAAAACTATTGAATGCGACGTACTCATCACGCCCATCACGCCAGGTGCCTTTCAGGTACAGGTTATGTCGCCGGTGCCAGATGACCTACACAAGGCCCACTCCTTGACCATTATTCTTTCTTCAGGAGGACAGCGCTTGAACGGCACGGTGGCTCACGCCCGCAGACTGGAAAATGCTGATTTGGAGTTGCAGATCGATACATGAATAACCATCGCCGCATCTAGGTCTCGGAGATTCTTAAATGAACAAACCGCGAGCTGAGACAGCTACCGTTCAAACCCTGATGCTTGAACGCAACCAATGGGTTCCCAACAACCCGCGCCTGCCGGTACTCATTTACCCAACCGCGATTGCAGTTCAAGGCAACGATCCGGCTGCATTGTTCGAGCGAACCTTCATCGCCAATGGCTGGCCACCACAATGGCGATATGGGGTTTACAGCTGCCACCACTACCATACTGAAGGTCATGAAGTGCTTGGCATCGCCAGTGGTTGGGCTCGGTTGATGCTGGGTGGCCCGGATGGTCATGTACTTGAAGTCAGTCCAGGCGACGTGTTGCTACTGCCTGCCGGCACTGGCCATTGCAATTTAGACTCAAGCGAAGACTTTCTGGTCGTCGGTGCTTATCCGCCGGGACAACATGCAGATATCTGCCGCGAGGCACCAACCAGAGCCCAACTGGCGAGCATCGACACGCTGCCGTTTCCCGACCAGGATCCGGTGCAAGGCTCGCAAGGCGCTGTACACCGGTATTGGGCTGGCCAGCGTTGAGAAGTCAATCACGAACGGCGCGAACCTTTCCGCTGAAGACTCTGAAACCGTAGGTGTTGTAGATGAGCGTCACCGGGATCAGCACGGCGAAACCGACCAACATGAACATCTGACTGGTGGGACTTGAGGCGGCCGCTTGCAAGGTCAGGTTAGGCGGGACAATCAACGGGAAGAGCGCTGCGATCATCAAGGCGAACGCCAAGATGAAGATACCCAGTGCGGCGAATAGCGGCAGATAGTGCCGGCGGCTTCGAAAGCTCATGGTGAAGCTGATCAGCAGTGCAGTGAGCAACAATGCGGCTGGCAGCCAGACCAGTGGATTGGAAAGCCGCTGCGCATATCGAGCGTCAAGCGTCGCTGTCCAGATCACTAACACGGCCAAAAGCACCATGGTTACGATGGCCAGCACCCTCGCCTGTCGCCCTGATCGACGTTGCAGATCATCTACAGTGCGCCAATACAGCCAGCACGCGCCCAACCACATATACCCCACTACGAGCACGGCGCCACAATACAGCGGAAACAGGCCCGACCATTCCCAGCCGTTCCCGCTGTACTGCCCGTCCTGATACGGCACGCCTTGTACAAGCGTTCCCAGCACTATCCCCTGAGTAGCCCCGGTTAGTAGTGAACCGATCAGCAGCAAGCCATCGACCATGCGCTTCATACGATAGCTTTGCGAGTAATCGCGAAATTCCAGCGCCACGGCGCGAAGAATCAATGCCAGGAACATCGCGATAAACGGCAAATAAAGCGCCGGCAGCAGCACGGCGTAAGCCATCGGAAACAACGCCAGCAGACCGCCGCCACCTAGCACGAGCCACGTTTCGTTAGCGTCCCAGATCGGGAGGATGGTCACCGCCATGGCACGTCGGTGCTTACTGCAACGAGTAAGACCAAGCAGCACGCCCACACCAAGATCAGTGCCGTCCAACAGCACGTAGTTCAATACCGAAAACCCCAGCGCAGCAGCGGACAACAGTGTTACCCAGTCAGTGTCCATCATGGATGTCAGCCCTCAGGATTTACCCGTCTCATCCGCCAAAGTGGGTTGCGGCCCAGGCTCGTCTTCGTGAGGCGGCTCCCGCAGTAATCGCAGTAGCACCCAGAGACCCACACCGAAGATCACCAGATAAAACGCCAGGATTGTCCACGTCGCCCCTATTACCTGCTGACGAGACACCGAAGACAGACTGTCAGCAGTGCGCATCAACCCATAGACAGTGAAGGGCTGACGGCCAACCTCTGTAACAACCCACCCACTCAGCATCGCCAGAAATCCGGCAGGTGCCATCAGCACACACCCTCGGAGCATCCAGCGCGCGGCATATAAACGATGTCGCCAGCGCAGTACCACACTGACCAGCCCCTGCCCCATCATCAATAGTCCCAAACCGACCATGACACGGAACGCGAAGAACACCGCAGGCACCGGCGGGATGTCCTCAGGCGGAAACTCATCAAGCGCAGCTATGGTGCCGCTCAGGTCATGTCGCAAGTACAACGACGCTACACGCGGAATCGCCACCTCCCAATGGTTGCGTCGCTCAGCCATATCTGGAAGGGCGAATAAACGTAATGGCTCCCCCTCACCGTCCGCCGGTCGTGTCCAGGAACCTTCTATGGCGGCAACCTTTTGCGGCTGAACTTTAAGGCTGTGCTCACCATGAAGATCCCCCACCAAGATTTGCACAGGTGTAAGCACCACGATCAACCACAACGCCATGGAGTATGCGAGACGAGCTCGCGGGTTCTGCCGTTCACCTAATAACTGCCAAGCGCTGATACCGGCCACTAGCGTGGCGGTGCCTATAAACGCGGCCAACGTCATATGCGTTAACCGGTAAGGGAACGAGGGATTAAAGATGATCGCCCACCAGCTTTCGGCTATGAAACGCCCATTGGCTCCGAGGGAATACCCGGCGGGTGTCTGCATCCAGGAATTGGCCGACAAGATCCAGAAGGCGCTGATCAAAGAGCCGAGGGCGACGGCGCAGGTGGCGAAGAGATGCAGACGAGGGCCAACTTTTTTCATTCCGAATAACATGATCCCGAGGAAACCTGCCTCCAGGAAAAATGCCGCCTGCACTTCGTAGAACATCAACGGGCCAAGAATATCTCCTGCCTGAGTCGAAAGCCGCGACCAATTCAGCCCGAACTGGTACTCCAAAATCAGACCTGACGCTGTGCCTACCGCAACGTTAAGCGCAAATACTTTTAACCAGTAAAGATAAACATCCAGGTAGATCCTTTGACCGCGCCATAGCCACAGTGCCTCCAACACCATGAGAAAATTGGCTAAGCCAATGGTGAAGGCCGCCAGCACGATATGAAAGCTTATAGCAATCGCAAACTGAGCACGCGCTGCCGCCAGAGCTGAATCAACTGCGTTCATACCACCCACCCACCGTTTGCAAGAACGTCAGCGACGTCGACCGTTTTTTGAAGAGTGCAACGACTAGAGACATTGCTAAACGGGCTATCGAAGGTAAGCATTACAGATGTCCAATGTGCAGTATTGTCGGTTGACTCTCGCAATCCGCAATGATTCATAACGCCAAGAGAAGGCCAAATACCGCACATTGTGAAACGGACTCGAAGGTTTCTCCGGAAAATTATTTATCTTGAATCAGGTACAACTGCGCATCCCGTAAACTGCAACCCATGAAAATATCAACCTTGCAAAATACACGAGAAAATCAGTTCAAAAGGCAACTCAATGTATTGAATTAATTGAGATTTATCCGATGGTTATGGTTGGCACATCCTATGCAATCTAACGTTTCTGCGTAGCGTTGGCAGACTGATCGACGCGCGTCTAACCGTGATAACCAGAGGAGTCTCGACATGAACGCCATTGACCTCTTGAAAGCAGACCACGAGCGCGTGAAGGCCATCCTCACCCAGCTCAGTGAGTCGACTGAGCGAGGTATCAAAAAGCGCACTGAATTACTGGCCAAGCTAGAGATGGAAATCACCATCCACACCAAGCTGGAGGAAGAAATCCTCTACCCAGCATTCAAAGAGGCTGGGGGTAAGGAGCAGGACGTAATGTATTACGAAGCGAAGGAAGAGCACCGAACTGTAGACTCTCTGGTACTCCCAGATCTGAAAGCGACAGATCCCGGAACGCCAGAATTCTCTGGTCGTGTGAAAGTAGTGAAGGAACTACTGGAGCATCACATCGAGGAAGAAGAAACAGAAATGTTTCCTCAAGCTAACAAGCTCCTCGGTAAGGCCAAACTGAATGAACTCGGACAGCAGATGGAAGACATGAAAGCGGCGTACAAAAAAGCGCTTTCGAGCTCAAGTCTCGCGGCTTAGTTGAACTGAATGGCCTGGCTAAGCGCCGGGCCTTTTTGTGTCCAAAAAAAGCCCGCAATTTCTGCGGGCTAATGAGGTCACTCACGCGAGCAATCCCGCTCGTACATGTTTGAGGTTCATCCATCGCAGAACGTTTAACTGAATAGAGATCAGGCAGACCAACGGCACGGCGCAGCCCGCTAGTCATCTCCCGTTCTATTTCTCTGAACTAACCTTTCCCATCGCTCCTCTCCCACTTACCACTAAGTTATTGAGGGGGCAAGACGTCATGAGAGCACTCACCTACCACGGCGCGCACAGCGTAAAAGTCGATACTGTTCCTGATCCAGTTATCGAGGATAGCGACGACATCATTCTTCGAGTAACAGCCACCGCGATTTGTGGATCCGACCTTCATCTTTACCGAGGGAAGATCCCAACCGTCGAACATGGCGATATCTTCGGCCACGAGTTCATGGGCATCGTTGAGGAAACAGGTTCAGCTGTCACTGCTGTACAGGCGGGTGACCGGGTGGTGATCCCTTTCGTGATCGCCTGCGGCAGCTGCTTTTTCTGCCAAATGGATTTGTTCGCCGCGTGTGAAACCACCAATACGGGGCGCGGCGCCATTCTGAATAAAAAGGCCATCCCACCGGGCGCCGCCCTTTTTGGCTTCAGCCACATGTATGGCGGCATTCCTGGAGGGCAAGCCGAGTTCGTGCGTGTTCCCAAAGCTAATACCGGGCCTTTCAAAGTCCCTGGGACGCTGTCGGACGAGAAAGTTCTGTTCCTCTCGGACATCTTGCCGACCGCCTTCCAGGCCGTGACAAACACCGGCATTAGCGCTGGATCAAGCATTGCCATCTACGGCGCAGGGCCGGTCGGATTGTTGAGCGCCGCCTGCGCGCGAATGCTGGGTGCTGATCAGATTTTCATGGTTGATCACCACGCCTATCGCTTGGCTTATGCACAGAAAACTTATGGCGTGATTCCGATAAATTTTGACGAAGACGATGATCCTGCAGACACGATCATTCGACAAACCAAAGGCATGCGGGGCGTGGATGGTGTCGTGGATGCAGTAGGTTTTGAAGCCAAAGGCAGTACCACCGAAACGGTGCTTGCGACCCTCAAGCTCGAAGGCAGTAGCGGCAAGGCATTACGCCAATGTATCGCAGCGGTTAGACGCGGCGGAGTTGTGAGTGTGCCTGGTGTGTACTCGGGCTTCATTCACGGATTCCTATTTGGTGACGCGTTCGACAAGGGGCTGACCTTCAAAATGGGACAAACCCATGTGCAACGTTTTCTTCCAGAACTACTCGGCCACATCGAGACGGGTCGCCTTGCCCCGGACGTCATCATCAGCCATCGCATGTCGCTCGAACAGGCAGCTGAGGGCTACAAGATTTTCGACAAGAAGGAAGAGGATTGCAGAAAGGTCATTCTGACGCCTGGTAATACTAATACGACCCTGCCAGAGAGCATTATCGACAACGGTGTTCTGGCTACATAGCCTCAGTGCAAATCTTTCAGATTTCGGCATCGCTGAAGCTTAGGAGCCGCAAGTATCCGCATCTTGCGGCTCTATTTTTTACCATTTAGCGCAATGCGCCCCATCCAACACTCTCACGCTGAATGGATTAATACCCCTCACATCCACTCGAACCATTCCTTGCGGACATTCGTCATAACTATATCAACATCCCCCCGACAAGCTTTCCGGAGCCGCCAATGCTCATTCATCCAAAAGTCCACTTCAAGCCCTATACACATGCAAGTGGTGGCTGGGGATCCGCGAACTCCGTGATGAAAATACTTTGGCGTGAGCAAGCATTTGCCAAGGCTCCCAAAGCGCTTCTAAAGCAGAACAAGCCGGATGGTTTTGCTTGCGTCAGTTGTGCTTGGGCCAAGCCAGGACACCCTCACGCATTGGAGTTTTGCGAGAACGGCGCCAAGGCTACTGCCTGGGAGCTGACATCGAAGAAAACCGATCCCGCATTTTTTTCCAACCACACCCTGAGTGATCTTCGGCAATGGCCAGATTATGATCTGGAGCAACAGGGTCGGCTCACCCACCCAATGCGATACGACTCGGCGACTGATCGGTATCGGGAAACTACGTGGGAAGAAGCGTACCGAGATATCGGTGCAAAGCTGAAAACCATGGAGCCCGACAGTGTGGTGTTTTATGCCTCGGGCCGTGCCTCCCTGGAAACCTCGTTTATGTACCAATTATTCGCCAGGGCTTATGGCACCAACAACCTGCCCGATAGCTCGAACATGTGCCACGAAAGCACGTCAGTGGGTTTGCAAGAAAGTATCGGTGTGCCCGTCGGTACGGTCACGCTAGATGATTTCAACCACACCGACTGCCTATTTTTCTTTGGTCAGAACGTCGGCAGCAACGCTCCGAGGATGCTTCATCAGTTGCAGGACGTGCGCAAACGTAACGTCCCCATCATCACCTTCAACCCCTTACGTGAACGGGGGTTAGAGCGCTTCGTTAACCCGCAGTCACCCACCGAAATGCTGACGCCGGAATCGACTGTCATCAGCACCCAGTATCACCAGGTCGCCATAGGTGGCGATACCGCAGCGATGATCGGAATTGCCAAGGCATTGCTAGAGCTTGACGATCAAGCGCAACGCGATGGCGGCAATGCAATTCTCGATAACGACTTCATTGCCCGGCACACCGAAGGCTTCGAAGCCTTCGCCCTATCGGTTCGCGCGCATCACTGGCAACACATCGAACGTAAATCAGGTTTGACCCGAGGCGCACTTGAAGCGGCGGCCACAACTTATGCCCGCAGCCAGCGGGTGATGATGATTTACGGAATGGGTTTGACCCAGCACCGGCATGGCGTGGAGAACGTGCAGATGGTGGTCAATCTGCTGTTGATGCGCGGGAACATCGGTAAACCCGGTGCGGGTGTCTGTCCGGTAAGGGGCCACTCCAACGTCCAGGGTCAGCGCACAGTAGGCATTACCGAAGACCCAAAGAAAGTACCTGCTGAACTGATCGAACAGCATTTTGGCTTCAAGGTGCCGCAGCAATTGGGACTGTGCACTGTCGACGCCTGTGAAGGCATATTGACCGGCCAGGTACGAGGTTTCATTGGCTTGGGTGGCAATTTCCTGCGGGCCATTCCCGACACTTCTCGAATGGAACCCGCCTGGGAAACGTTGGAACTGAACGTGCAGATTTCGACGAAGCTCAATCGCACACACCTGCTGCCAGCGAAAAATACCTGGTTGTTGCCGTGCCTGGGGCGCATTGAGATAGATCGGCAAAACGGGAAGGAGCAAACCTATACCACCGAGGACAGCACCGGCTGCATCCACGGCTGGCGTGGTAACGCCGAGCCGGTTGGCCCACACCTGCGAGCAGAAACCAGCATCGTAGCTGGCCTGGCCCTGGCCACCCTGCCCTCTGGTCATTCAATCGATTGGCAGGCATGGTGCGATGACTACTCCAGGATCAGGACGGCCATCGGTACTATTTACCCGGCAATCTTCCATGACATGGAGTCTCGCATGGCGGAACCGGGTGGGTTTCATCGACCCATCGCCGCCGCCAAGCGGGAGTGGTCGACCAAAAGTGGCAAGGCTCAATTCATCACCCCGGTCACGCTCAACGAAGATGACGACATAACGCCAGAGGTCGTGCCACGCGATGTGCTGCAACTGATGACGTTACGCAGCAACGACCAATTCAACACCACTATTTATGGCTACGAGGATCGCTTTCGCGGTATCAGCGGTACGCGTGAGGTGGTTTTCATGCACCTCAACGATATCGTTCGGCTGGGATTTGAAGTCGGCGAGCGGGTGTTGATCACCACGGCTGTAGAATCTGAAGTGAAGCGTCAAGTTGGGCCATTCGAAATTGTTGCTTATGACATTCCAGAAGGCTGCGCCGCTGCTTACTATCCAGAATGTAATTCGCTCGTTCCGCTTTGGCACCATGCCGAGCGAAGCAAGGTGCCGGCTGCCAAATCAGTTCCCGTGAAACTGAGCTCCGTGGGGAATAACTAAGCGAACCGCTGGCTGCATTCGCTTACGCGCCATCCAGCCAGCAGCATCCAGTTGATAGCTTTCAAGACTATAAAAGGGGGTGCCTTTAGGCGACGAACAGAACGGGAAAGAAAATTTGTAAAAAAGAATTTCAAGGAGCTGCTGAGGTCTATCCACCAACCACAGCAAGAGGTCGCCTCCATGAAATTCGCACGATTCTGTCAAGCACTTTCCAACTGGGCTGGTAGTTCTAAGACCTTTCTTATAGCTGTCGCTCTGATCGCAGTATGGGCACTGACGGGGCCGTATTTTCACTACAACGACACCTGGCAGCTAATCATTAATACGTCGACGACGATCATCACCTTCCTCATGGTTTTCCTTATTCAAAACACCCAAAATCGCGACAATGACATTTTGCATCTGAAAATTGATGAGCTTATCCGAGCGACCAAAGAAGCTCAAAATGCCACGTTGTGCTTGGACAAAATGGATACAAAGGAGCTGAGAAAACTTCGTGAACAGTACAGTTCATTGGGAGAAGAAGGAGAGATCAATGTTCACGATACTCAGGCGGAAGCGGTCAAATCAAGCGACCAACCTGGCACCGTAGGGATTGATGATTTCGCAAATATACGTGCGTCATTTGGATCGCAGCGCTGAGCGCTATCGCTTCATATGACATCTGCAATCCGACCAGTAGCAATGCAGAAAATGTTTAAAGTAAAAAAGGCGCTCCGGAAAGCGCCTGTTTACCTTACTACAAACTCACCTGGGGCATATCAGGTTTAGTCGAAGCGCCGATCTCGATCCGTTTAGGTTTCGCCTCTTCAGGGACAACCCGAAGCAGGTCAATCGCCATCAGACCGTTGGTGAGAGAGGCACCTTGCACCTCGATATGATCGGCCAAGCGGAATGACAAACGAAATGCCCGCTGAGCGATCCCTTGGTGAAGGTATTTCACTTCCTTATCGTTCTCACGTTTTCCGCCGGAGACAGTAAGAACGCCTTTTTCGACCTGAATATCCATGTCCTCCTCTGAGAGACCCGCTACTGCAATCACAATGCGATATTGGTCATCACCATGCTTCTATACGTTATGAGGTGGATAGGTGTTTGCGGCCTCACTGCGAAGCGCCGATTCGAACATGTCGTTGAAGCGATCAAAGCCCACGGATTGACGGAACAGAGGGGCCAACGAAGGGGTAGTCGCCATTGCAAAATCTCCTGAGTTTTCTCCAAGTGATTTAAAAACGCGACCCGATTGCGGCATCGCGTAAAACCAAAATAGATATCGATGGAAATTTTTCAAGAGACATCAAACGAAATATTTTTATCTTTAATAATCAATAGATTAATAACCAACGCCGCAACGATAACGGCTCACAAAGGTAGATCAATGGGCCTCTCATAACGGAAAAGCGGCCTTAAATTCTGTACCCCTTTCAATTGTCGAGCTGACCGAAACTGTGCCGCCATGCGCCTTCACGATTTCGCTGACAATGAAAAGCCCCAATCCAACGCTGCGACTATCTTGCGGAAGATTGACGCCGCGAGTCATCGGACTGAAAACCGTGGCGAGGAAGTCTCGAGGAATCGGTGTACCCCAGTTGTGCACCATCAACTCGAAACCTCGCTCCGTAATGGAGGAAATTATTGTCACAGGGCGATCCACCGCACCATAGGTAACAGCATTGGAAACAAGGTTACCTGCAAGCTGCGTCAGCCGATCGCTGTCAGCAATACATAAGCCTTGGCCATGCATTGAATGCAGCAGCTCTCGTTTGGGATAAACGATTCGGAGTTGCTCGACAGCCTCTGAGATGAGCAGATGCAGATCGATGGTTGTTTTTGTTACCCCTATGCCACGCCCTATTCTGGCCTGCGTGAAATCCAACAAATCGTTGATGAGCCTTCGCGCTCTTTGCGCCGCTTCCTGAGCATGCCGAACAAATTTCTGCTGCTTAGGGGACAGGCCATTCCGCTCAAGCATTTCGGTGGCAATTGAAATCACCGATAGGGGATTGCGAAGATCGTGACTCACTATCCCAATCATTTGCTCAGAGAATAGAGCACGGTCTTCTGCGGCAGCCTGCTCCCGCTTTACGTCTGTAATGTCATGAAGGATACCGACAAACTGAACGAGCTTGTTATTCGGGTCGAATGCTGCACGACCCGTTGAGAGTACCGTGCGCTGAACGCCGTCTATTCCGTTCAATCTATAAATGCAGCGATACTCTTGAGCTACCGATCCGAGAGCCGCCGAAAACAACTCAGCCTCCCTTGGCAAATCTTTGGGGTCTATGAAGCCTGAGTAAATTGCAGCGGAAACATCTTGGCTTGACGGGTAACCGAGCAATTGTGCGACGCTGTTATCGTAACGACGCTCAAGTGTCACCGGGTCGACGTCCCACACATGCATCTGTGCCGACTCTAAAGCAACTCGCAGCCTTGCATCGGCCACCGACAAGTCCCGCTGAAGAGCTAAGTGAGCTTCGAGCGAATCCTCAGCTTGCCGCTTAGAAATCAATACTTCCTGCTCGAATCGGTGCCTCTCGATCACTACAAAAGCGGAAACCTCATCGAAAGTGCCACCAATGTGCTCACGCCTTGTTGCGTTGAGAATCATGGGTACTTTTTTACCCTCAGACGTCGCAAACTCAAGCTTTATTTCGGAGACCGAACGCTGCATCTCAAGCAAAGGCATCCAGTGAGTTTGATGAAAAATTCGTCCTCCGATAGTAAGCAACTCTTGTAGTTTGCGTCGGCCAACCAGCTGATCTTTGGGGTATCCCAACCACTCGCAGAAGGTGGCATTTGCCCGGAGGATTAAACCAGCCTTGCTAGTGATAATGAGGGCGCAGGGAGCGTGCTCGTAAAGCAAGTCAGCATCGGGGAGTGGGTCGTCATTAGCCCCCATGAGCAATTCGACCCTGAACGCTTTCAATGAAGCTTTGGATCGAATTGATGCATAGATCAGGAGCACTCAGGTGCGGACAGTGCCCCACGTTTTCTATCACCTCAAGACGATTATCCGGGATGACCTTGTTGAGGTAACGACCTACTTCGACAGGCGCAATGATGTCGTCGGATGACTGAATAATCAGCGCTGGCGCCAGTAGCTTGGCCACATCATTGCGGTTATCGGATAGGAAAGTCACCCTGGCGAACCGTTTCGCAATATCAGGGTCGGTCTGGCAGAAGCTGTTAGTTAATTCGACACCAAGATGGGGTTGTCCAGGCGCGCCCATGATCGCGGGGGCCATGGAACTCGACCAGCCAAGGTAGTTGCTTTCCAAAGTCTCCAGAAGCGAGTCGATGTCCTCCCGGCTGAACCCACCAAAATACTCCCCATCGTTGATATACGACGGTGAAGGCCCAACCATGACATGCGCCCCGATGAGCTCAGGACGCATGTTTGCGGCGATTACGCCAGCCATAGCACTGACAGAATGCCCAACAAATATGACCGGGCCGTCCGCAAACTCCTCAATAATCTCCACGATGTCTTGCGCGTACCCTTTCAATGATGAGTACCTCACAATCTCGTAGGCTGAGAGGTCTGACTTCCCACAACCTACAACGTCGAAAAGAATCGTCTGAAAGCTTTTTCGAAATGCTGGCTCGACCAGTCTCCACATATTCTGATCACAGCCAAAACCATGCGCAAAAACTAAGGTGGCAGGGCCTGAACCTTGGACGCGTACATTGTTGCGAATATGGACAGACATTTAAGCCTCCTGCGCTGATCACACATGGAATTCGTTTGGGCAAGTTTAGCAGTGTAGGTCATTCACTAGCGTCGTCCGCTCTGCTCGGCGGCAAAAAATTAACCGAAAGCAAGCGAAACCAATCGGCCATCTCACCACCCTGCGCTCCCGCGTCGATCGCAGTGTTTCGAGATTTGAGTGGGTGAGCGAATTAGAGAAACGTAAGTAAAGGTCAGACCAATGTGCTTACGATAAATTCAACTTGGCAAATCAATGGCTTACTTCACAAATGTTGCAACGTATCAAACCCTCAGTCGGCTTCATTCCATCGCCAGCGGGAGTGAAAATTCAACGCTGCGACTGCAATGAGCCGTGGCTTCCCACCTTAGATTTCAGGGCTCTCGTTCGAACGGGCAGGATCTACTCCACCATCTACCGAAGCTATGCTGCAACCGCTATCAAAGGATTCAAAGGATGTGTCCAGCTAAGCCCCTAATCAACGCATTTACTTTGACCTTTCACTAATCACGGTGGCTGATACCAGAGCGTGAGCCGCAGGCGAAACCCATATCTCGACACTCCAAACCAATATTGTCCAGACAGCGCCGAGAATCAGCAAAAACGCGATAAATGATTTGGTGGTCATGAGATCACGTACCCGATAAGCAGGAAGAAAATGGAAGGTCTCAGCAGGATTTCAAAGCACATTTTTAGTTCGCGAGTCCTCACCAGTCGCTACATGATGAAGACTGCCCGAACGCCGAATCCTCACCGTCCTTTTGAATCAAATGGCCGACGCCGTTGGCCAGATCACGGGCAAAAAAACGAACCTCCGAACGCTGATATTGGTCGATTAATTCAGAAGGCACTGGTGCCTCGACTGCCACTGGGGGGCAGTTAAGAGCGTGCGGAGCAACAAATGAACGACGTCACCAATGAAATGCCTGAGGCGATTCGGCGCCAGGCGCGAAGAATCCAGCACGACATCGAGAACGCTGGGTCGATGATTGCAGCTGTCAAAAACGGCGCGAAAGCAAATGGCTTTGTGCTGGGAATAATGTGCTCCCGGGGGCTTTCTGATGAGCAATGCGATTTGCTGGCTGAGCATTTCGACAAAGTGACTGAGATGACGTTGAGGCAACTCGCTTTGGGCACCTAAAATTGTCGACAGCGATCTCTACGAAAATTACTTGGGAACGAGATGAAGTATTCCATTTTCCTAGTGGCTTTTGCCTTGATGGCGGCCTGCTCAACGTCGAGCAAAAGCAGTCCAGATACCTTGAGCCGGGTGCCGCTGGAGCGGCAGTACGCACTCACCAAAAAATCCGACGCTCATCTTGTTGTGATTAACGATCCACTACCCGTGGAAAAAAAATGCACGATCCGACTATGGATTGATGGGAGACCCGCCGCAGACTTCGCACAAAAAGAGGCAGCTGACTTCGGCCTCACATTTGGGGTACACAAGCTACTAACGCTACCGCTGGAAGGCTGTATAGGCGGTCGAATGCGAGAGACCAAAATCAATGTCAAAGCAGGCGACGCCTTGATCCAGCGAATAGATGAGATGAGCATCAATCCTGTATCGCTCTAGGTGCCGTATTGATCTGTCGGTCGTCTTCAAGCAAAATTTTTGGTTCTAGCCGCCATCTCATTACGTATTTCGCCTATCAACTCGGCAATCGCTCGGCTGGATGTCAAGCCGGAGGTGGCAATGGGCGTGACTAAGAGCTCCACCCGGCCAGTATCCTTATCGAACACCCGTATCTTTAGCGATCCGTCCGCGTTCATAGTGCAAGAACAGGAAAGGGGCAGGAAACCGCTTTCGATGATGTGTCGTAATTCTAAGTTGGATATCACGCTTGCGCCCTATGCGTAAGATTTTGTTGGTTCATAATTGTTGAGGGGCAGATCAGTAAAAAGCGTGGTGCAATAGATAAATACACCAGCCGGAAAACGCCCTTGCACGTCGAAGCTTTCCCATCAAAAGCTGCCCTCTAACCCGATGGATACGGACAGATTTCGTTGCAGGTGGTTAGTGGAAATACCGGCCCCAAAAAAGTTCAGAGTGGCTACGAGTCTCATGAACATTTCGGCGGGACTTGTGGATGGGTTCTCAGGCTATCGTGATCGAACGCATCGGAACGTGCTTCAGAAAACGAGAATCCATCGCGCGGTACAATCCTAATTCTCAGCTACATCCCGCCAGGGTGATAGTCCTCTCCCGCCACAGCACTTAAATACGCTCTATCTGCTTCCAGCCGTAAGTCACGCCACTCCACCCAGCTAATCATGTGTTGCCGATCCAACTCGTCAGCTAGACGAATTAATTCCTCATGGTGGGTATCCGGACACTCCATACGGACAGAGCAGTTTTCAAGGGCACGATGCCACATATCCAATACACGAATTTGTGCATTCAGAGACAGTGCCAGCATATTTTTGAATGAGTTCATGGCCGTGTTACACCCGAGGGATTTCAACATGAAGCATGGAAATTCGACTTAGGTTCCTGAGAGCTCACAAGAGGCACCGCCAGCGAGTAGCTAGGTTGCTAACGAGTGATGAAAATTTGGAAAACGGTCGATATTTCAGTCACCTAACATTGCCCGAAAAACGTTTTGAATTTTTTTTGGCGAGCCCACTCTTTTGTCCATGAGCGTAAGGAGGATCTCATGAACACTGATCTTTTCATCATTGAGTACAAGCTCCATGGGGAGCCGAAATCCTTCATTATCCGGACAAAGACAATGCGCAATGCAGACGCCTGGCATTGGGCGAGTTGTGATGCTGGATTAGCTCCCATACCAAAGCCTGGAAGACCGCCACTCAAAGTCATCTCCAAACCTCAAGCTGAAAAGTATGGGGTGACTGATGTGAGATGGCGTGAGTCCGCAACCTTGAATTGGACGGAGGTCTCACCCTCATAAGCGCATATATTTCGAAAGACGAAAGCGAGTTGAATAATGTCGCCGAGGTAGCTCGTTCAACTGCGCTTTTCTTCGAGGCGGATCGCCTGGAGGCACTCGCTTACAGCATCTTGGATGCTGAAGCCAAAACGGGAGAAATCTGGAAGAAATTTAAGGAGGCAAAAGCTATCGCGGACGCCAAACGAGTCGAAGCAACTAGGATTTGGATTCAAGCAACACGCCAGAAAAAACCGACGAGTCCTAAGCTTGGTACTCAATCTGTCTAGGCCCCCGGATTTGTGAATTGGATGTAGACAGACCAGATAGCTAGCAGAATCCAAAACGTCGCGAAGATCCAAGGTGTACGAACGGAAAATAGCAGAGCCTTTCGATACCCCTTGTGCGTCGACTCGCGTTCACTGAACAACGGAGATTCGTCATACGCGAGCCCCATCATTGGTTCACTCCTCAGAAGCTCGCTCTGTTTGTAATACCAGTGATCGATGATGTCGTAGGCCGCCCGAATTCCTGGCCATGCATTCAGCGAGCTAAGAACTCCCAACAGTGCGAGAAATGGCGGCACGACTAAAGTGAAAAGCTTTCCCCATTCGGGATTGAGATTGGCCATACAAGAAGCAAAGGCGATGACCAAAAAGGATTGCGCGGCCAGATAAGCGTCTGTTCGATTGGCCAAGATGCTCGTCTCGTATTGGATTTCTCTCCGATAAAAATCCAGACGTTCTTTAGGCGATCCGAACATCTTGGCGTTGTGCGCGCTCAGTTCTGTTTCGTATAAATGCGAAGTCAAAATTTTAGGCACTATTTGTTCTCTCAGACCAATTGATATGACTCTGGTGTTCAACCCAATGCCGTATCAAGAAACATCATCACACCGAAACCCAGCATCAATCCCAGCGTCGCTGGCGTTTCGTGACCATTGCGATGTGTCTCGGGGATAGCTTCATGGGAAACAACAAAGATCATCGCTCCTGCTGCAAGACCTAAAGCAACGGGGTAGCCCAATGCGAAACTTGTGGAGATACCAAGGCCGACGACAGACCCTAAAGGTTCCATCAGACCTGATCCCACGGCGATCAATGCAGCACGCATTGCGGAGATGCCGGTCACGCGCAGGGCCAATGCAACAGCAAGGCCTTCTGGGATATCCTGAATGGCAATTGCTGTCGTCAGCGGCAAACCAACCTTCATGTCTCCATTGGCGAAGCTGACACCGATCGCCATGCCCTCAGGCAAGTTATGCAGCGTAATTGCAAGGACGAAGAGCCACACTCGATTGAACCGCTGCGCCTCGGGGCCTTTACGTCCACTCTCCAAATGCTCGTGAGGGACGAAGCGCTCCAACCCGATCATAAGCGCCACGCCCAATCCCAGACCCAGCACCACGACACACGCAGCAAAAAGTTTGTTATCACAAATAGACTGCGCCGCCGCGATGCCTGGGAGGATAAGTGAAAAGGAACTGGCAGCGAGCATCATACCGGCTGCAAACCCTAGCATGGTGTCCTGCGTGCGGGCTGTAATGTCGCGCAAGATCACTGCTACAACCGCACCTAGAGCAGTCGCACCAAAGCCCGAAAGTCCACCGATGAGTGCATAGTGCAGGTTGACACGGTTTGCGCCGGTGAAGGCGCTGTAACCGCTGATAAGCAACAAGATGGTCACCCCAATAAGGGTTGACCAAAAAACCATGCCTACCCACCCGCCATTTTTTTCAGAGTCGAATCCAGAACGCCACGATGCCTTAACAGGTAAGGATGGTTCGGACATGACGCCTCCTAATTACCGTCGGATTGCTTTTTAGAATCTCTCCTGGCGACGGTGAGAATCTGTTTCGATATACGTTGCGCTTCTCGCTCAAACGACATTGCGGTGGAGTCAAAGAGACGCGAAAAGCGTTCTACGGATACTGCGGAAAAATTCTTCGAATTAGAAAACATTTGGTTCACCTCAACGCTTCAACTAAAGCACCGCACGCCAGAACGGCGTGCGGTGACCTCCATTAGACTTCTTCACGCCCTTGAACCCCTGCACCCAAATCAGCACCAGTGATTGGATTACTTTCCGGGTCAGACATAGTCCGAGCTTTTAAGTCCATCAGCAGCGAGTCTTCACCCTCGCTCAGTTCCACAGTTGCGGTGCCATCGCCACCGTCGACTGCTGGCTTGGGGTCTTCCACATAATCCCAATCGTCACCTTGATTCCATGGCCCGCGAGTGCTTTCTGCGCCTTGGGACATGTTGAAATAAACGTTGGTGAAATCAGGCATGCCTGGAAGCTTGCCTTGCGGGAAGTTCGGCTGGATCGAGTGCAGCGCTTTTTCGAATGACAGTTGATGCGCGATTTCGCGAGTCATAAGAAACCCCAATGCCTCCTTCACACCAGGGTCATCCGTAACGTTCATCAGACGTTCGTAAACAATCTTGGCGCGTGCTTCGGCGGCAATGTTGGAGCGCATATCCGCTGTGGGTTCACCGATGGTATCGACGTAAGCTGCCGACCAAGGTACACCCGCAGAGTTGGTCAGTGGCGCACCAGCGCCGTACAACAGCGCGGTGATATGTGAGTCATTGCCGGCGCCGTTAATAGCACGATACAACTCGCCCTCTTCTTCCACGCCTTCGGCCAAGCGGCCTTTGGCACCTTTGTTAAGCATCACAATGATTGAACCGACGATCTCAAGGTGGCTTAGCTCCTCGGTGGCAATGTCCATCAGCAGATCCTTTCTTCCTGGATCATCTTCGGCCAATGCTTGGGTGAAGTATCGAGACGCAGCCGCCAGCTCTCCCTGCGCTCCACCAAATTGCTCAAGTAAAAGGTTCGCCAACCCTGGGTTAGGTTGGGCAACGCGCACGGTGTATTGAAGTCGTTTGTTATGTAAAAACATGACGAATCTCCTCAGGCCTAAAGGCGTCGATACTCAATCGGTGATTTACCGAATGCGACGTCCACAGTCATCTGAAGGCGATGCGTTGTGGAAAATTTTATAAAGATTTAGGGATCGCGACAGGCGGTTTTTAGCCGTGCAAATTACCCGTTTTACCTCCGGTCGTCGGTCACCCTTCAATCGATTAAAACTTTTCTTTCGCCGCTTACCTCAACCGCAGTCATGACAACTTCAAGCTCTTGTTTCGATTCGGAGGGACGCCTTCAGCTATCGGCATCACCCGACGCCGACAGTGATGAGAAAAAGCGAGAAGAACACTAATGACCTCGTTGACGAAGTCCCACGAATTGGTAGCGGTGTAGACCTGCGCGACCAATGCATGCCGAACCTTCCCGAGCGTAAAAGGGTCTAAGGATGAAGGCCGTAAAGGGCTAATATTAAGGGTGAGCCCCTAGCCAATAAATAGGTCAAGCCCTATCAAGCGCGTACTTTCACGACGCTTCCTCATAATCCTTCAGACAAAAGTCATTTGGCTGGCTCCCGTCGAGACGACCGAGCATGCTGTCGATTCTAGAAATTCGCCATTTAGTCGAGCAAAGTTTTCTGCCAATTCGTTGTGAATGCACTGTCGATCTGGGAGCGGCATTGACTGTACGTTTCTTCCACGACAGGTCAAATCAAGAAGTACTTGTCGTCACCGGTATTTCTGTGGCTCAACTGAGTAATGGACATGCCATCGCAAACCTCATCGAGGGGCTCCGACAAGACCTCGAACTCTCAACGTCTGCTCCTGGCTACGCAGTCAATAATCAGGCTTTTGGGTTGCAGCGATGATGAAACCTAATTCTTCGCAGCTAAACAAAATTGACCCAATACATACCTTCGATGCCCCACAACCGGCTTATGGTGACGTAATCATCATTGATGAGAATGCAGCAGTCCGATTACTGTTAGCTGAAATATTGACTGAATTCGGCTTCAGTTCCGTCATTTTCGACCATGCAGAAGCTGCTATGAGCCATCTTGTGGATGTCCAAGGAAAGTGCCCGCTGATAATTGCTGACCAGGGAATTTCGAACGTTTCCGAGGCCCTAGACTTTGTTAAAATGGCGGGAGACGAGTGGCCATTAATTCCATCGATTCTCACGTCAGGTCACGTGATAGAAGACCATCTGATTCCCTCCTCCTCGTCCTTTCTAAGGAAACCATACACGCTTAATCAATTAGAAAGCACAGTGACAGCTGCGCTCTCAAGGGCGAGCCATATGCCTCAGACAAGGGACGCTTCTAAGACCACGTTGGGTTGACGCGGCGCTTGCGCTGTTACCAAGACTTACCGCGCCCAACCCTCGACTTAATGTTCAAGCGCATAACGACGGCAGTGTTCCAAGTAACCTCTCTCATGATTTCCGACCAATTGAACGACACTCGACCAAAGCCAAGAAGGTGCATCGAGTGTCTTTGATCGGCAAGCTCGAAGGTCGCCAATCCAAGAAGATCGAGTAGCCATGTCCATCTGCCTTGCGTGAGCAATTCCAACCACTCGCGCCAGGTAACCGGCTGCAAGCATTGCATCTCGTTGGCTCAACTGATCCAGCTCCAGCTTCATGTCTTGAGGGAGCAGCTCACGAATAAAAAATCCATGATCGAGCACACGTGTTGCCAGCATCCGATTGCCCAAGCCGGGCGAAAGAAAACGAGCCCCCTCTACGACTCGCTTACCATTATCTCTTGGCATTGCAGCTCTCGCTGCCCGAGGAGCTACCGCACTAACTGCCTCTTTGATATCTAGCAGGCAAAATTCTTGATTGTCCTCATCACCCACCCCTAACAACACCGCGTACCGTTTCAAACCCAGCGAGCTGCAGCCTTTCACCCAATACGCAGAGTCGAGCATTTCAACTGGGTCATCTTCAGACCTGCCTTTGAGTGAGGTCACCAGAGTGTGGATTTCAGAGGTGGCGCAAAGTGTTTTTAGAGCATTGCGCTCGGCTCGGGAAAGAGACCAAAAATGCTTGCCGAGGGGGATCGTGGGACGAGTGTCCTCAATGCGCTCTTTTGCCAAATGCTTCCACGTCCTTTGTACTGCGTTACGCATCCCGGCTTTTACTTGAGCAGGTCGAGGTGGTTCTTCGTCGACATCGTCTTCGAACGCTTGCTCATACCCACGCATCATCTCTTCGAGCATTCGAGCAGTTGCAACGCCAGGTAGATCAGACCCACGAGCTGCGGTCGCTAATGACAAAGCCAGCCTTACCAAGTCATGTGCAGGATTGCCAATAACTGTCTGATCAAGATCGCGAATATGGATGTCAATCCGGCCTTTTAGATCACCCGTCGGCCCAAGGTTTCCCGCGTGACAATCACCGCAGATCCAAACGGGTGGCCCACTTGGAAGACGCCTCCCAGACTGACTATGTAGCCATTCATAAAACTGAGTAGTGCTCCCTCGCACATAGGCGTGAGCAGATCGAGCCATCTTCAAATTTCTAAGCTGGGAAAGTGGTTCAAGTCGTGCGGACGGGCGAGGCGTTTTCATGAGGAATTCTTAAAGGGCTGAAACCAGTGGACTCCCGCGCAGCCTCAGATGTTTCAAAATATTACAGCGCATCAAAATGATTCATGCGGGTTCTCCCACTCGAGAATGTTCCGCATCGGCCACGCACAAATGCCCTGCAAATATCCTGAACTGTTCCGCACTCCGGGCTTCTATCGATAGACCGCGTTGGTTATTCGCCCAACCTAAATTTTCTCCGGAGTGCTTGATCATGTCTGATCAAACAGCGAGCGACAGTGCATCAAGCCAAGATCGTCCAGCCACCCGCGTCAGTGAAGGCCTTCCCTATCCTTTAGGCGCAACGTGGGACGGTTCGGGCGTCAACTTTGCAATTTTTTCGGCGAATGCCACAAAGGTTGAGCTGTGCCTATTCGATGCTGAAGGTCAGGAAGAAATTGAACGCATTGAGTTACCGGAATTCACCAATGAGATTTGGCATGGCTACCTTCCTGATGCTCGGCCAGGCACCCTATACGGGTATCGAGTGCACGGCCCATACGATCCGGAAAATGGTCATCGTTTTAATCACAACAAATTGCTGATCGACCCTTATGCCAAGCAGATCTCGGGTGAACTGCAATGGGACGATGCGCTGTTCGGCTACACCGTAGGACATGAAGATGGTGACTTGTCATTCGATGAACGTGATAGCGCACCTTTCATGCCTCGCTGTAGGGTCATCGACCCTGCCTTCACTTGGGGCAATACAGCAAAGCCGAACGTGCCTTGGGAAAATACTGTTTTTTATGAGGCCCATGTACGCGGTTTTACCATGCGGCACCCTGCGGTTCCGGAGTCTGAACGCGGCACCTTTGCAGCTTTCCATCAATACGATGTCGTCGAATACATTCGCTCGCTCGGCGTGACGTCTGTAGAGCTAATGCCTGTGCATTACTTCCTGGATGACAATCATCTCCTAGAAAAAGGACTGCACAACTTCTGGGGCTACAACACGCTTGGCTTTTTTGCTCCGCACGCTCGCTATATGGCAGGACAGTCCATCGGCGAATTCAAAGTCATGGTCTCGCGATTTCACAAGGCAGGGTTGGAGGTGATTTTGGATGTGGTCTACAACCACACCGCCGAGGGCAACGAGATGGGCCCTACCCTGTCACTCAAAGGTATCGACAACGCCAACTACTACCGCTTGATGCCCGACGATGCCCGTTATTACATCAATGACACAGGTACCGGCAACACACTCAATATGAGCCATCCCTGCGTGCTGCAGATGGTGACCGACTCCTTGAGATATTGGAGCTCGGAGATGGGCGTGGACGGGTTCCGCTTCGACCTGGCGACTATCCTTGGCCGGGAACCAGACGGATTCAGCGAGGGAGGCGGCTTCCTTGATGCGTGTCGTCAGGATCCAGCGCTCGCGAAGGTGAAGCTTATAGCTGAACCCTGGGACTGCGGCCCCGGGGGTTATCAAGTCGGCAATTTCCCTCCGGGCTGGATGGAGTGGAATGACAAGTTTAGGGACATCTCGCGCGCCTTCTGGAAAGGTGACGACGAAATGCTAGGTGACTTTGCCAAGATATTTCTCGGCTCGGGTGACCAGTTCAATCGACGTGGCCGCAAGCCGGCTTCATCGGTCAATTTCATCACCGCCCACGATGGCTTCACGCTGAACGACCTCGTCTCGTATAACGAGAAACACAACGAGGCCAACGGCGAAGATAACCGTGACGGGCACTCCGACAACAGGTCGTGGAACTGTGGTGTCGAGGGGCCAACCGAAGACCCTGCCATCATCGAGCTGCGTTATCGGCAGATGCGCAATCTTCTCGCCACGCTCTTCCTGTCCCAAGGCACGCCCATGCTCTTGGCAGGCGACGAGTTTGCTCGTACCCAAGGTGGTAGCAACAATGCCTATTGTCAGGACAGTGAGATCGGCTGGGTCGATTGGAATGTGAGTGAGAAAAGTGGCGAGCTCCAGGAGTTTGTCAGGTACCTGATCGACTTGCGCAATCGCTACCCACTGCTTCGTCGCAACCGCTTTTTCACCGGGGAGTATGACGAGAGCCTCGGCGTGAAAGACGTGAGCTGGATCCAGCCGAGCGGTGATGAAATGGGTATGGAGCAATGGCAGGACGGCAGCAACCGTTGCATGGGCATCCTGCTGGACGGTCGCACTCAAACGAGCGGTATTCGCCGGGAAGGAGTAGATCATTCGCTTTTGATCATCGTCAACGCGCATCACGATGTAGTGGGCTTTAAACTGCCTGAAGTGCCACAAGGCAAACAGTGGGCTCTCCAATTGGATACTAACCAGACAGATTTTGACCCTGGTGAATCGTTTTCTTTTGGAGATGAATACCAAGTAACCGGGCGTTCAGTGCTGATGTTCGAGCTGAAAAAGCCCTCAGCGAAAAAGCGGAAGTGAAACGCGATAAAACCGCAGCGGCGTTCGTGCTCTGCGGTTCCACCAACACTTCAAAACCAGGTATCTACCGCTTGAACTTTTATCTAGGAGGTGACACGCATGCGCCAGCAAACCTCGTTCATATTTGATCTGGATGGCACGTTAACTGATAGCGTTTACCAGAATGTCTTTGCGTGGAAAACTGCGCTGGATGCAGAAGGCATTCCGTTAGCCATGTGGCGAATTCATCGAAAGATCGGTATGAGCGGCGGACTGATGCTTAAGATGTTAGCCCGTGAAACCGGACTGGAGATCAATCCAGATCAGGCTAAAAGACTTAGTGATAAACATGCTAAAGCCTACAAAGAGCTGCAGAGTCAGATCAGCGCTCTCCCTGGCGCCATTGAACTTCTGGATACTCTGAACCACGACCAGCTCAAGTGGTGCATTGCCACAAGCGGTGGGATGGATACCGCAGCAATTAATCTCAAGGCGTTAGGTCTCGACATCGCAGACGTAAATCTCATCACCCGTGATGACGTCAAATATGGCAAGCCCGATCCAGACCTGTTCCTCGCGGGTGCAGCCAAACTCGCTGTGCCTATCGAAGAATGCCTGGTGATAGGAGATGCCATCTGGGACATGCTCGCCGCCAGACGCTGTAAGGCAACCGGTATAGGGCTGCTTTCTGGTGGCTACGACACGGGTGAGCTCGAGCGTGCAGGGGCACTCAGAGTCTACGAAGATCCACTGTCTCTGCTGCAGCACCTGGATGAGGTTGCCTCCCGTCCGAGCTTCTAGTGCAGGTGAGCGTGTATGACGCAAGTGATAACCTAAATGCCAACACCCTGAGACCCACTATTAATCGATATTAAAAAAGGCCCTCGCGGGCCTTTTTGTACTCAAACCAAACTCATTTGGTCAGCCAGGACTCGACAGTGTCCGAACCGTGTTCCGCCTTCCACTCTTTCAAAGTTTTGTGGTTGCCACCTTTAGTTTCCACGACTTCGCCAGTTTTAGGATTCTTGTAAATCTTCACTTGGCGAGGTTTGCGGCTGCCGGATTTCTGCTCTGCCGCTGGTGCTTTGCGACCGGCATGTGGATCAAGCAAATTGACGATGTCTTTTAGGCTATAGCCGTACTTGGCCAGCAAAGCACGAAGCTTCGTTTCGAATTCGATTTCCTGCTTAAGGCCTGCATCCCCTTTCAAAGTTTCAAGTGCTGCAAGTTGTTCGGCGAGATGTTTTTCAAGTTGGCGGAATTCTGCGAGCTTAGACATGGAAAACCTCTTCTGGATTAGTATTCTAACGGTACACCAAAAAGACAAACTTGCATCAATATGCGGATCAGGCAGCTCTATTTCCACCATTAAATTTGAATCACACAAGCGGCACAAGGTCACCTACTAGGAGAATCTGAAGACGACAAAGCAAAGGGAGATATTTATGAGCCTTGCAATGACCACCGTCAGCATGATTGGCGCATGGACGGCGATAGCAATTTCCATGTTGTAGGGAATGCTGCGAAACACACGCCGGCAGCATTCATTTGTTCAGGACGAAACTGTCGCTGATGCCCCCTGTAAACACTCTCCTACGCGGCGAGCCTTGTCGTTTCGCACCACTCAAAACTGATCCCTCAGTGATAGCTTGAGCAGATATCAGCTGGGGAGTTCACGAATACAATGGGAAACCATAAAAATGTATCCGACGACTCCAGACGGTCGCTACTTCGTAGTCAAAGGCAAGCTATGGCGTTGCACCAACCCGTCGCTGAATGAGGTTGACCGGCAACGTGCTGTTGACAAGCTGATGGCAGCGCGTCGTGCGGTGAAGGCAGCGATAGCCTCTGGAGATGACGAGCAATTGTCGGCGGCAAGAGCATGCGTGCAAAAAGCTAAAGAGACGCTAGGGGAGCGCGGGCCGGTTTGGTGGGACGATGGCAGCCCAGACTTCAATAGAAAGCAGGTTGCCAATACACCCTACTCTGATTGGTACCTTGCGCTACAGCGTTGCTAGGTATCTCAAAGGCGTTCTCGCGCGGCTGTCGAAGCACCGGCAAGTGAGATCGAGCAGCTATTGCCTTATCAATGGGTGTCCGCTGAGTCATACAGGATGAATACAGC
This sequence comes from Pseudomonas nunensis, assembly GCF_024296925.1. NCBI lineage: Bacteria > Pseudomonadati > Pseudomonadota > Gammaproteobacteria > Pseudomonadales > Pseudomonadaceae > Pseudomonas > Pseudomonas nunensis. Next base: position 978,193 of record NZ_CP101125.1, on the reverse strand, counting down.
AGACGATCACTGTTAAATGGCGTATTGCTTCGATGCCTGAACCGAGGCTTTTAAAAGTGAGAAATTATGGCTCAGCAATAATTATGGCGGAGCCATAATTTGGAATAATCCAGCTTGGCATCCCCATCGTTGGTGAAACTCGATTTATCTGCAGTCCACCGTCCAAAGCAGATCGACCTCTGAAGTGATGCACCGCTACGGTGATAAAACCAACCGAGAGGCCAAGGCCATACAGAGCTCTGCAAGCATCCGCGCGTCCAGCAACGCATGGTGTGGCGGATCAACCAGCACTACCTGTTCAAGAGCTTCCGCACTCACCTGATTGAACAAGATAGTAAGGTTGGTCGGTTGACTCACAACCTGGAGTGGCCAGGGTTGATGATCTGCACAAGCGAGATCACAGAAAAAACCCCAATCCCAATGTGGCGCATCAGAACAGACCTCAAGTTCCTCGGCGAAGCTCCCCAGAAATCTTCGAAGAGATGCCTGGGCTTCCCTTCGCGACTGACCACATAGCGAATGATCAAGCTGCGGCAAAACGTTGTGGATGACGAAGTCACTGCAGTCTTCAACTGCATAGGTATCCGTCAGCTCAACGTAAAACTCTTTGCCAGACTCAGATACTAGCGCCAGGGATATCAGCTTCGAGTCTCGATTCAGCTGAGTAAATTCGCAATCTAGGAATATCTTCAACGACCGATCCTTTCATAGGTTTTCTAGCGTGACCTGAGCCCTGCTCATCTGACTATTTACAGTACACTGTCCATAGCTGATCAACCCGCGTCGTAAAACTCTGGCTCATCATCTCCCGGCGCATCCCCCAGTCTGGATCAGTTGGCACACTCGCGAGACGCATCGTCCCCCTACCCCACCTGCCATTGATGGCATCTAAAACGCCCATTACTTTCTCGGTCGCTTCCGGTTGAGAGATCGAAAACAAGTCGTCGGTGTACTCGCCCTTCTGGCATAGGTTGACCAGAAGCACCTCAGCTTTGCTGTATTTGAAACCAGGTCGGAAGACTCGATCCACTGCTTCCACGGCAGCCTTTGTCATCAACCGGACATCGTCAGTTGGGTACGGTAATTCGACCAAGACTCCATTAGCGTATTTGGCTTCCTCCGGATTGAACATACCGGTGCGAATGCTGACCCTTATTTTCTTGCACAAGGACTTCTGAGCCCGAAGTTTCTCCGTGGCTCGCATCATATATGTAGCGACCGCCTCCTTGATCGTCGCTATCTCGGTGAGACGTTTGCCGAACATTCGACTGCAGCAAATTTCCTGCTTTGGTGGATCAGGCTCGTCAAGCTCAAGGCATGGCGTACCCGCGAGCTCCCGCGCCGTCTTCTCAACCACTACGCTGAATTTCTTACGCAACGTCCAGGGATCGGTTTTGGAGAGATCCCAAGCGGACTTAATGCCCATGCCTTCGAGGTGAAGAGTCATCTTGCGTCCAACTCCCCAGACGTCCGAGACCGAGCATTTCTTCAGCACCCAATCGCGCTTGGTTTGGTCACGAAGATCAACCACACCACCACTCTGTACTTGCCATTTTTTAGCGGCGTGATTGGCCAGCTTGCTGAGGGTTTTAGTGCCAGCGATACCAACACCGACAGGGATTCCAGTGCCGCGATATACCTGCGCACGGATACGACGACCAAGCGCCTCAAGATCACCTGGCACACCTGATAAATCCGCGAACGCCTCATCGATGCTGTACACCTCGACAGCTGGCACGAGCGATTCGATGACACTCATCACTCGCTCGCTCATGTCACCATAAAGGGCATAGTTCGATGAAAACGCGACGATGCCATGCTGCTTGAGTTTGTGCTTGATCTGAAAGAACGGCTCACCCATTTTCACGAAAGGTTTTGCGTCATAGCTGCGGGCAATCACGCATCCATCGTTGTTGCTGAGCACCACGATGGGAGTCTTGGCCAAGTCTGGACGGAAGACTCGCTCACAGCTCGCGTAGAAGCTGTTGCAGTCGATGAGAGCGAAGACGGGCTCAGGCTTTTGGATCATGAGCACGCACACTGAATGTCACCACTCCCCAGATGATCAGCTCATCGCCTTCGAGGATGTATCGTGGCGGGTAACCTACGTTCTCGGACATCAAGATGACATTGGGCCCACGTTTGCAAAGGCGCTTGCAGACCGGCTCACAATTAACAGCAGCAATCACGATGTGCCCATGCTCAGCGGTGATCGAGCGATCAACAACCGCCATATCACCATCAAATATTCCAGCACCTTCCATGCTGCTTCCTTCGATGCGCACCAGATAGATATGCGGTGCTCGAATGTCCAGAAGCTCGTCGATAGATATGTGTTGCTCAAGGTGATCCGCAGCCGGCGATGGGAAGCCTGCAGGGACTTTGAAGGAGTAAAACGGAAGCTGGACTCCCCCTGCTGCAAGTGGGCCGAGGATGGTGACGCTCATGAGCAATGCCTTAACTGAAACTGTATATACATACAGTTAACGTCGAAGCGCGCTTGCGGTCAATCTCGCGAAAGGAAATTTCGACCGATGGATTTGCGACAAGCGTAACTACCAGGTCTGCCGAATAAGATGAGGCGCTGCGTTTGTGATTGGACGTGGGCTCTGTCAGTCGTCTGCCCAAGGATCGAACTTGTCCCCATACCTAGCGTGTAAGGCGCGATTGCGCTCGATCCGCCTTATCCACGGATCGTAATCCTCAGGCAACGCTGCGAGCTTAGCGCTGATGATGATTTGCAATGCTTCGTCACGCAGTAACCTGCTGGTCAGCTCGCGGTATTGACCACGCGTAACCACACCATAAACGGCATGATTGTCTTTTACGTAGAGGTCGGTCATCCCCACCCGCAGATGGCCATATATCTTTACGTCATCGGGGTAGATGTCCTCTAGGCTGAGGTATCCCATATCGAACTCCGGGCTAGGAATGTACTCGCTGAATAGCACTGCCTGTACGCGCCACAACGTTGAAAGACGCCACCGAAAGCGGGCACCATCATTGATGTCGCCCCTTCGCGCCAGCGCCTATAAAAACCAGCCAACAACAAGCGATATAGTGTGCGCATGATAGCCTCCGCTCAGTTATCACCGTTCCGAGAATCTGCTTTGAACACACCAAACGTACATGCCGATTTCAACACTCTGATCAACGCCCCGAAATTTTCCGATGACCCCGTTGGGCACCGTCAGAAAAAGCGGTGGGAGCTCATCGCTGTAGACATTTACAAAAGCACATCCAAAGAGGCACTGCTCGAAGCTAAGGGCAGAGCCGAAGGCTATATCCACGGTCTTGTGGACGCTGGGCATTTGTCGACCAGAGACACCGACCGCGACTATCTCATTTTGAGCATCGTCCAACGGCGGCGTGAGTTTTTGAAGAAATTGCTTAACGATTACGGCTATTGAGCCAGCCGCATCGGAGTCGCACGAAACCTAGTTGGTGGCCTGAGCATCACTCAGCACGGGTCAGCGGAGTGAAGAAGCTTGAGAAAGCTCGCTCTTCCGAGGTCTCGCTTGAAGCTAGCGATGACGTAGTTGCCGTCTTGGGTTTCGAGCAGCCAAAACCGCCCTTCTTTCCTCGCTGACTGAATTTTACCTGTCCGGAGAATAGAACCATCCACCCTATGGTACGCATCGTCACGCTCAGCATGGTCGAAGGAAACGCCCAGGCATGTGTCATCCGCGAAGACAGCGTCGCTAATGAAAGCAGTGACTGGCACCGTGTATTTTCGAAGGCTTGCTCGCACCAAGCGACTCAGCTGAAAGTCGCTTAAATCTTTACTGTGGAACTCCAACTCAGTTACTTCTGGCATCAAACCCATGCTCCAAAACGACTCTGTTTAATTGTCTGCGAGCATCGCTCACCCTGCTTTCATCGAAAAAGCAGCACCAATGCTGGCCTCTTTTCTCAGTCCTGGCCCGAGGAGGAGATAGACCGTACTTTTGGTTTCAAACATGGAGCCTTCAGTGAAAGACACACCGAAATTGCTGCGCACCCACATTTGAGGCTGGAAGCGGCCTTTGCTGTCTAGGACGATTTCGTGAGCGAAAAGCGTTGCGGGAAGTAGACCGAGCCCGGTGAGCTTTTCTTTCTCATCAGAGTTAACCGTAAGGTCGATCAGGATCCACTGCTTCACAACACAGAAGGCTTTGCCAGGGAAGGCGTTTGCGGCCAATGCAATCAGCTCGTCCTGGGTGCCCTGCCAGCCGGCCACCTCCTCGCCTGCGCCGTAAAGGAGCTGGGAGATCTCTTTTAACGTAACCATGTGAGTTTCTCGAATTCGTACGCAGCGAAATTCAGTTCGCTGAGGTTCGTTGGTGAACGACTATTCATCAAATCTCGATCAGAAAATCCGGATTGAAACCGGTTTGTTGATTCGGATAGCCGCGAGGGTTGGAGATCACACGGCACCCATTCGTGAGGAAATCCGCTGAGACGTGAGTGTGCCCATAAACCCAAAGATCGGCCCTGCCTACGAGCTCCTTCCAGTCATTGGCATAAGCAGCCACCAGGTGTGTGGGAAGCTCATCACCAACGTAATCCAGTACCGGTGCATGGTGCGTTACTACAACTGTTTCGCCATCGAAAGGTTTGTCGAGTTCCTGTGTGAGCCAGGCATAGGCTGCTTTAGATTTAGCGATCAAATCATCGGGACGAAGGCGTCGGTAACTCTCATCTGTTCGGATGGCAGTGAAGTCGTTCATTCGTTCCCAAGCGGCGCGTTTCGCCGCAACGGCGTCGCCGGTCGACGAGTAGTCTGTCCACGCTGTAGTGACCAAAAACCTGGTTTGGTTGAGGGTCAAAACTTCATTTTCGAGTACATGGACATGTGGCGCGGCGGCGTCCTTCATTTTTTGAAGCGTGCGATCAATGTGGCCGCTGTAGTACTCATGATTTCCACAGACGTAGATCACAGGGCAATGGAATGTGTCGTTCGCCCAGTTCACTCCGCGAGATTTGATATCAATGTCACCAGCGAGAATGACTACGTCCGCGTCGCTAGGGGTGGGCTCGAATCGAGCGAAACCGAGGTGAAGATCTGAGTAAATCTGAATTTTCATAGCAGACGACCACTTTCGATTTAGTTGTACATTGCATACAGCTGCGGCCGGCGGCCTCCGAGCATGGCGCGCCTTGCCGGGAGAGGCTGCGGGTTACGTACTCGGATTAAAAAATCACTCGAAGCCCTTTGAGAGAGTGAGGGTCAACAAGACGTCCTGGGGCATCGGTATAAGCCTTTTCATCGCCTATGTTATGAAGGCAAACACGAGCTCCATTGGAGTCATATCCGACCAACAGCCCCGAAAGCATTTCCATCTTCCACTTACCAGTTCTATTCATCCAGCCGGGCGTGACGACCTGAATCTCCGTAACGAGAAACTCACTGGTTTGTTGAGAAAGTATTTCTTCAAGCTTATCGACGTCGCTAATCATCAGGGAACGTGGCCATACCTTGCCATCCAAGCACTCTTCAAGGACGACGTGATACCACGGATGAGCTAAGTGGCGTTCAAACATGCGCCAGTTCGAATATCCATCTCCAAAAATATTAGGAGCGCCCTCGGCAGCGGTCTCATGACTTCTAAACATTTCACATTCCCGTGGATCTACAGACCGCAGTCGCAGCCAATATCACTGATAAAGAGACAGTATTGCAGCGAGACTGGCTGACTTTTCGTCGCCGTCTCCCGCAAAGAGGTACACAGTGTTTCTGGTTTCAAAGAGAAAGCCGTCTTGGAACGAAATGGCCATGGTGCTGCGCACCCAATTTTCCGTAATCGAACCGTCCTCGGCTGTCTAGGATGACTTTTTCGGCGAAAACAAAGAGCGGCAGGTGGCCATGGACATGGATTTTAGTGAGATCCCCATCACTCGCTATCGCGCGCACGATCGTCCACTGCTGGACGATGCAAAAACCTTTGTTTGGAAAGCGGCCTCGTACCAACTGAATCAAGCTCTCTTCGCTTTCCGTAGAACCATACCGAGGCTCTCCATTGCTGGAGAGGAGCTCACCGGCTGCTTGATTTTCTTCGAGTTTCAATCAAAAAGCCTCTGACAATACATGTGATATGTTTGGGCGCTCAGGACGCTCAAACTGCCTGATGCCCATCTCGAAAAGACTCTGAAACTATGATTGTGCGGCTTAGCTCTGAGAAGGCGTTACCGCACATTTCCGATACTACCACTAAACGTGGTTTATCGGAAGACAGGCGTTATGGCTCTATCCTCGCTTTTAGGGCAGACCATGTCGCTTAAGAATGAGATCGCCGGAGCACTCAGGGCAATCAGGACAATCCGAGGTTTTGACTACGGTGATTTGGCAGACGTCAGTGCGAAAGCAAACATAGGAAAGCTGGAGCAAGGAAAGAGCAATATCACGGTTTCGAAATTGATCGAGATAGCAGAGGCCCTCCATTTCGATCCTGTTGCTCTTATGGCCCTCTGTGTCGCTATCCAGAAGGATGAGCCTACCGACACCACTCTAGAGCGAGCACGCGCAGAGCTTGCCTCATTCAAAGCAGACGGAGGAGAGCAGCTTGTCCGGAATCAATTTATGGGCAAAGAGCTGAAAAAGAGACCTTCAGGTAAGCCTGGCAAAACCGAGAATGCCGATGCCGTGAGAGAACTGAAAGCGTTAGGATTGAGGCAGGCTGAGGTGGCGCGGAGGCTTGGATTGGCCAGCTCCACGGTGTATCGGTACTGGCAGAAGGACTAGCGGCGATCAAGGCAATATCGACGGCTTTAGGTCGAGGCAGCGAATTATAAATTGCAGAAGATCTGAAGCCTTATGATTTGCGCTAGCCTACAAGAGCGAATGGATGTTCAGTTGCGTACCTCTAACGATTTTAGAGACCCATCTCAATCGAAGAATGACGCGTTGACGTTTTTTATAAATGAAAGCTAGCAAGCCTTCCAAGGCAAACTCAACAATCATCCTGAACACATTATAAATCTCATCGCCGATCACACAGACATGGCACCTCCTAATGGGTCTCATTTTAAGGCTTGGAGGTGTCTACGAAGCTAAGGCATGGATCAACAACGCAGAGAACGCGCTCAACAACCGTAGTATCGACCAAAGCAAGCTCCTTCTCAAATTCGATGTTTACAGAGAAATGTAGTGGCCATTACATGGCATAAAGTGGCTAAAATCTACCCCGCCACTTGACGAATCGCCTTGCGCTGGAACGCCTCTTCACTCTGCCCAGCTCAATCTGAGGGCGTCAGGGCCGTCGGCCTATCGCACATCTGCGGTAGGCAGGCGATCTCTAGGGACTCACTGCAGGTAAGCTAAATGGATCAGCAGGTTGCAATGAAGTTGATCGCCGAGAAGGCGTACGACGTCGGTTACTCAGCCAAACTTCACTTCTCCACCTATGACATCGTTGAGAAAGCGCCAGGGTGGATTGGTCTGATTTCCTTGGTGATCGGTGTGCTAGCGCTCTACATCGATCTCTTGGCGGCAAAGCATGTCTCAGCGCTCATCACGGTCATCGGCATCTGCAGCCTCTACATCACCTATTACGCCGACACCAAAGAGCAATATTTCCAGGCTGGAAACAAGCTGACTCAGTTGCTTGATCAGCTGAAGGGCATGTCGGCTCGTTGCAAATCCAACCTGCAATTCACCGCCGCCGATCAAGCCGAACTGGATCAAATCACCACTGATTTCCGATCGGCCTGCCAGAGGAAGCACATTCTGTTTTCGGGCTGGCTTGCTCATAAAAAATTCTTTTGGGATCAACAGATCGACTGGATCGCAGAACACCGTGAATTTACGTTCTTCAGGGACAAAATCCCGTTTTCAGCTTACGCACTGATCGTAGTGATTCTGATCGCTTTGGCGGGCGGGTCATGGCTTACCGCACACCCGGAACTTCTACTCTCACTGAAGGAAGTCTGCACCCATGAGTAAAGAGCTTTTCGAGCAGTTTCGTAGAAACCTGGCGGTCAAGAATGCCGACGAGATCTCCAAAAGCTACCGGCAGGTCACTGAGAAGCTAAACGGAAAATACTACGACAGTGCCTCAGAAACCCAGCATTGCCGCCAGGTCGGCTCGTACGGTCGACATACCGCCGTCCACGGAGTGAGCGATCTGGATATGGCGTTCGTGCTGCCGTGGTCGGTATACGATCGCTTCCAGCGCTACGAGAACAACAGCCAGTCGTCGTTGCTGGGTGAGATCCGGCTTGCGCTGAAAGAGCGCTTCCCGAACCATGAGGTGAGGGCCCAGCAGCAGGTAGTGTCGATAAATTTCTCGGACTACGTGGTGGAGGTGCTCCCGGCATTCGAGCATGAGGATGGCAGTTACACCTACCCTGATGCCAATGATGGAGGCAGCTGGGAAACTTGCAATCCGGTCGCTGAAATCGAAGAGATCAACACGCTAAACCAGGACAAAAATCATAACCTCAAGCGTCTTTGCAAAATGGTGCGAGCCTGGAAGAACGATCATGGCGTGCCGGTAAAGGGGATGCTCATCGATACACTGTGCTACCAGTTCCTCAAGAGCACCACGGACTACGACGCCAAGTCCTATGCCGCTTACAGCGAAATGACTCGGGATTTTTTCGCGTACCTGGTAGACATCGATGAGGAGAAGGAGCAGTGGCGTGCACCCGGTAGCGGCTCCATCGTCAATAAATCAGGAAACTTCCACCCCAAAGCCAAAAAGGCGCTGAGGCGCTTACAGGAGGCTCTTGACGATGCCGAGGCTGCCCATGAGCGGTGGAGCACGGTGTTTGGCGAGCATTTCCCCGAATACGTCGAGCAGGAAAAGAAGCAGGCCATCACGGAAAACCGCGTCAAGAACGTCGAGCAGTTCATCGGTCAAAAATTCAGCCTCGACATCCAGTACACCCTACGCATCGATTGCTCGGTTAAGAACGAGGGTGACCGACTTCGCAATCTCATGTCTCGCGTCATGACCTACCGGATTCCGAAGCAGCGTGAGTTGACATTCTGGGTCGCCGAGATCGATGTGCCGCCACCCTATAAGATCTACTGGAAGGTTAAGAATGTGGGCCCCCAAGCCATCGAGCGAAATATGATTCGCGGCGAAATCCGTATCGACAGCGGCCACAGCCAAATCACCGAGCACTCAACCTTCCAAGGCGATCATTACGTGGAATGCTATGCAGTGAAAGACAATGTTTGTGTAGCTCGCAGTCGGATCATTGTGCCGATCTGAGTACGATTGTAATGAAAGAAGAACGTGCGAGAAGTGCTTCCGTAGAACGGGCATGAGAGGTCGGAGCGACCGACCTCTCATAGGTCGCTCACTTAAACAACGCTTCGGTAAGGGTCACGAATGTCATAGCTGATTGGGTGACCTCATGAAACGCATGCGCCTTGCCCAACCAATCTGTCTGACCCAGCGCCACGCCGGCAGCAACAACGGTACAACCCAAGAACGTTGCACCACCTTTCATCAGCCAGAGCCGACGCCAGAAAGGAGTTTGCCCGGCGAGCGCTTTCTCATGCTTCCGAAAATCCCCCCTACCGCGTAGACGATCAGTCCCAAAACGATTCCGAGGATCGCTGCAAGCCACTGCGTTAGCGGAAACGCGAGTAATAAGGAAACCACACGACCGGGCCACACCAGCTTGTTGGCATAGCGCTGCGCAGCAATTTCCCCCTCACTGGCGAACCTCGGGCTGTACTTCCTAAACATCAACATGACTGATTCCTTCTGGACAGGCTACCTGCGGTCGAACCGCTAGCACGATATCAAACCGGCGACTGAGAAAGCATCCCAAGGCATAACCTGATATTACCGGCCTCAATCCGCACGGCTTGGAGAAGCTCCTCAGCAACACCATGGCTGTGCAAGAATGCGTCTCGGCTTGCGCTGCTCGCTGCAGCGAATCTGTAGGGCCCAGGAAATCACGAACGCATATGCGATCGCGGGGGAGGCAGCATGAAGCAATATGCAGCAAAAAGCGTCGACGAGTTAAACCAGCTCATTGGGAGCTTCGGTGAGGATGTTTTGTTTCGTGGCCAGACCTCCCATTACGGTGAGGTGGGAGCACCCTCCATCGGCACGTCCTTTGATAGAAAGGGTTGTATACCGAGCGAAATGCTCAAATGGTGCCGCTACTCCCAAAGCGTGTTGGATGCATACATCGCTAAACATCGAGCAGACTTTGGCTATCAGCAGGCCCTCCTTCAACACTACGGGTGGCGTTCGTTTTACGTGGATTGCACCTCCAGCCCAGCAGTAGCCGCGTGGTTTGCCAGCCACAAATACACTGAAGCGACCACTCTAGAGCTGTGCGAGGACTGTGACGAGGTGGCGGTGATGGTCAGAAAGCGCATGGCCCGCTATGCACCTGTGATCGGCACTGGCCATCTGTATGTGCTCAGTAAGCAGGCCGCTAATCATGTAGGCCTGGTCAACTTGGCTACCTTGACCGTTGAGGGCTACAGGCCGCGCACCGTGGCTCAGTCAGCTTGGCTTCTCGGCCCTCTGCACAATCCGATTCCACAGAATTGCTTTCTCGCACAAATCACTGTCTCGAGCGACGTTCTGCAGGCGTATGCCGCTGCCCGTGGCTTAACCGGCACGAACACGCTCTTTCCCTCTCCCGCAGAAGATCCGATCTTGAGATCGCTGCTGGGCTTGCCTTGGGAGGAGATCAAGTCTGAAGCAAGCCTCAAAAATCTGCCTGCGTTCAAGCGAACATTGGAGCTTCCGGAATACCATCCGAGCTTTGTGAAAATCGCAGGTGCGCAAACAGCGTTCTATCGTGGTGCAAAGATTCTGGATACCCAGGATTCGATTGATGGTAACCCACACAGTGGAATCTTCGTCGAAATCCCGGGCATAGTGCTCTATGGCTCAGCCGACCCGAGCAAGCCCCTTCGCTTCCCTCAGATCGAGAAGTTAATCAACGAGAATGGCACGGTAGCATTCGAAGCAGACACGTTGATCAAGCATCCAACCCTCGATCACCTGACGCTCTACCAGAAGGGCGTCGGCGTCATACCTCGCGGGCCCGACCTATTTGAGGTTTGTGAACTCACCGTCAACCACCCAGGACTCCGACTGAGCGGCGCCGGCTTCATCACGGGCTGGACATATCGGAGGCAGGCAAGCGGAGTGTGGACACGGGAAGCGCAGACCACAGATTGCTCATGCGGCAATCCCATCGTCCATGCGCAGCACATCAGCGCGCTGCACATCGCCGAAGAGTTCCTGAGGGATCCCAAAGGCTTCGAGTGACGAAGCTCGTACACTCAGCCGTGCCGATCACTAAGGAGCACGGACGGCTAGCCTCGACCAATGTCGAGATGAATCTCGACTCATCGCTGTAACCGACTCACTACGCTATGCCGCAGCCAGGCGGCAGCACGCGCATAAGGATTTGTATGGCCGGTATCAAGATGACCCACGCCTTCGACAAAAAAGGCGTCAAATGGGCTGCAGACAACTATGCCAAGGGCATGGGAACAGCTCCTCTGAAGTGTGAGCGGTGCGACGCCACAGTGATTCATGTCAATTCCTTCACTCGGGACTGCTACGACAACCCCTCTAAGGTTCGTGCATTCTTCCGCCTGCAAGCGAATGGAGCGCATGGCCCTAACTGCCGTTTTGGCGTCGACAAGCAAATCGTTGAGCTCGCCAGCACCTCCGAAGGCCTGGTCGAAAGCGTTCAGAAAAACCGCTTCCGCATGCGTCTGATCGCGGTGACAGAAGAGTTGAAAGCAACTGCTAGGCGACTCAAGGAAGATGACGGCGGCGAGAGAACCCCTACTACCTCCAAAAGCTACACACCATCATCCAATCGGCTGTCTTCCTATATCAACACCGCACAGCGCGTCCTCAGATTGCGCGCAATGTGCGACGAAGACGCTGACATCGAGGAGCACCTGGAACTGGTGTTTGCAGGCAACACCGTTGGCTGGAACCAGTTCTACTTCGACCACGCACGGCAAATGGAAGCCCACTACGCCGTCTCAAAGAGTTCGACTCAATACCCCATCGCCGTCCAAGGGCGCGTCGGTAAAATCAAGCGGGGCGTCAAGGACGATCCCAAGCTCAATGTCCTGAATCTCGAAAGACTCAGGGTCACCCAAGATCCCAACGAAACCACAAACGGAATCAGCCTCGAAGTGAGCGTGTGGGCGATCAAGGCAAGCTGGTTTGATGGGCTGACCGAGAACGATGAGGTCATCATCTTCGGCCTGTGGAAAGCCCCTACCCCGGCCCAGACAAAAGCCACCAAGGAGGGGTTATTCAAGACATTCACTAACCGGCGCCTGACCCTGACGCTGGCCGTGAAGTCGCAGATAGCCAAAGTCTGACCACCAGCCCCAAAAGAACAATGAGGCCTTTTAACGCCGTAATTACCGCCTTGAAAGCCTCGCGAGCAAAACTAGAACTAATACTAGAATCAAACATGCAGCCTAGGAATGCCGGACACTGTCCGGCTTTTTGATAGCATGCCAGCCATCAAAATGGACGAGGTGACCATGGCAGCGCGAGCTGATTTTGAAGTGATGCTGAACGGTGACCCTCAAGACTTGAGAGAGCTCAGCGAGCGGGTAGGAACCACAGAGTATTTTCACATTTGGGGTGGGGTTGATCACTGGAACGACTGCCCAAGCGACTATTTCAGCTTCAATTCGATCTATTTTGAGGGGGAAGATGACGAAAATCTGATATGGCAGATCTCGTACGAACTATCTAGTCTTTTCAACGGAGCATCCAAGCTGTTCTGGAGAGACGCAAGACCAATCACGATTCACAAGATCTTGCTCGAAGGCAAGCCGCTTGACTGGCATGAACCAATGATGCCGCTTAGCCTACTGAGGCGCCCAGCGATCAGCCAATATAAGTGGAATGAGGAGGTGAAATGTGCTCTTCGAATGTCCGCCCGGCTTGGTTTGATGATCTTGGCTACTGAAAATGAAGATGTCTACATGCTCCTAAAACAGTTCGAGTTAGAAAATAGCTGGGTCGGCTACTATCGACTTTTGGAAACTATTGACTCTCATGCCAGGGTTAAAGGGATCACTATCGGCGAAGACAAGAAGGAGCGGGAGAGTTTTACGTTCACCGCGAACAACTATTCTATTACCGGCTTTGATTCCAGGCACGGCTTTAAAGACAAAGTAAAGGCCAGCAGACTGCCTGTAATGAAGATCGACCAGGGATACGCTTTTGTAACAAAAATGTGCAAGTCCTATCTTGATCAGGCATACGCGCAGTTCTTCAAATTCGGATAAAAAAGCTGGCCCAGGTGGCCGGTTTTTGTCGTTAGAGGATCAGTGGTTGTAATTGATATGCTGGCTTGCTCAATGTTCCGACTGGTGGTGATAACATCCTTTCAACGACCTCGGAGCACCCCCTTGCGCATGCCTCGAACCCAGCAAAACCTCACCAGCCTGAGAGACACCTTCAGCCAGATCTTAGGCAACCAGAAAGACCACTACACGGATACGCGAATCCCTGAGCTGCTCTTCTCGTTGGGTCTCGATACCTGCAGTGAGTACAGCTCAAAAAGGCGCCATCTTGAGAAAGCGGTAGAAGACGCGAATGATGCACAACGGGTGGCTGCTGCTCAGAAAGCCTTGGAGCTGATTGGCTTTGAGGTTCATGAGCGAGACCAGCTTCAAGAGCTGGTGTGGGACGATGGAACAGCGCCTGTCATCCCTGGTCGCTACCGGCGAGAACTGGCAGAAAAGCTCAACAACATTGACCTGTTTATGACCAGGACTGCGTTCGAACAAGTGCTGAGTGAGTTCTGGCGACTCGACACTACATCGAAAATCCCGATTGGGATGTGGCGACGCTCTTTGACAAACTCGGAGCGTTTCAGTCCTCGCATGCCCGATTTGGCCGATTCGTCGAAGCCTTGGCTTCCTCGCGGGTATTGCCCAGCGAACCTGCTCAACGAAAATTCATCGCGGTCGTCAACGATACCCTCAAAGCGTGTGGAGTCCACATTGTCGTTGGGGTGGGAGAAGATGCCTTCCTGACGGCCTCCTTGGCCTACGTAGGATCAGGCAAACAGTCAGCACCAAAGAATCTCATCTTCGCCTCTACCAGAAAGCCAGACCTGCGACTGGGCAACGCCCTGGACAACGATATCGAGGTGATGTCCGACCCAATGGATGTTCTGATCTATGACCGTCCGATAGGGAGTTCTGGTCTCCTGTGGCGCGACCTACAAGCTTGGTACGCCCAGACTCATGGCATCGAGGAAAGCCAAGCCAAGAAAAGTCTGTATCGACGTCTTGAAGGGTGCCTGCCGAAATCATCGCCCCCTCAAGCACTGGCCTTTACCAGCTTCTTCAAAACCTTCACGACAGCGATTCCCGAGCTTCCGGTCTTGCTGCCCGAGGTCTGGTTTCACTGGGATCCCCAGACGGTGTCACGGCGCGGCAAGGAGGCATTGCTAAGGTCACGCATGGACTTCCTTCTGCTGCTTCCCGGTGGAGCAAGGGTTGTCATCGAAATTGATGGCAAACACCACTATTCCGACACAGACGGGCGCTCAAATCCCCGTCTCTACGCGGAGATGATGGCAGCTGACAGGGCTCTGAGGTTGGTGGGGTATGAGGTGTATCGCTTCGGTGTTCACGAGCTTCAGCAGCCTAATGCCGAGGAGGTGCTGATTGCATTCTATCGCTCGCTGTTTGAGCGTTACTCGCTGTTGCCGCATCATGGCTAACTGAACTCCTGAGCCGAAAACTGCTTCACTGGGACGATGAAAAATTTTCCGCGAAGTAATCGATCAACGCCGCTGCCCGAGTCCCCTTCCTGAATTCACGCTGCCCCTCCAAATCCAAGGATGGCAGCATGTGGATGATCTGATCATCGCGATACAGTTCAGCCAGACACTGAGGATCCAATCCATCAGTGATTCGTCCAGTCATACGTTGCGCGGACTCAATCGTGGCGCCGATGAGCACGTCCGCAAGCTGGACGGCTGGGCTCGTCTTAGAATCGACCTGGGTCACCTCGCTCAGCCTCAGCGGATACCGGATGCTCGCGAGTGCAGACTGCCGAAACTCAGCCTCATCCGTGTGATCGATCTGACGCTGGAGCAGATCATGGTAGGTCAGCAGATTCCTCGACTGGTCATGCTCAACCCTATACGGCCCGTCACTCATCAGCTCCATTTGACTGATGAGCGCCATGAGAACGGGTAATGCCATGTCTGTTGTAACCCCTGGGGTTGCAATTGCCGCCAGACAGTCAGGATCGGCGTACACCAGAGGCCCCGTAGCATCTGCGAGCTTTCTCCAATCGGTCTGCCGGGCGGCGGTAACTAAATCGGAAAGCGCTGCTAGGCTTTTGAGCTTCATAGCATTTTGAAATGCACGTTCCAGGTTCTCCATCGCCCCGTCACCCAACAGTCGAGCCCCTGCGTAATACAACACAGACGCTAAGGCGTAATTTCGCCCATCCTCGTAGAAATTAATGTTGCGCTCGTAGTAATGGGGCTCAACCCCGTAATCCACAAACTTCAAGAGCAATGCGAAGCGCTTGTCGCAGAGGTAGGTAATGCACTTGTGATTGGCCAGCAGTTCGCCGATTAGCCCCAGAAGCCTGGGATGGTTGGTTACACGCTTTGAGAGCGACCGGTACTTCAGCTCAGGCGCCTGAAGCTTGGGAAAATATTCACGAATAAGGCGCGCAGCCTCTGCGTCATCGATACCGATCGCTGAAGCCCCCTGAAAGGGTTGCGCTTCGTTCAACAGGTCAAATCCGGTGTAGCCGCTCTCATCAATTCGAAAGCATTCCATGCAAATCACTCCGTATCCCGATGGCTCGGGAGAGACAAAATTGTGCTATCCATAACCGTCCATCCACCCAGCCCTGGCGCGCAGCCTCAATCTTGATTAGACAAGGCGGATTAATCAGTGAAACCGGCGATCGCTCACTGCTTTATCGTTAATCATTGTTGACGACGCCATGACTCGGGGCTCGCCACACTCCAGCCTGGGTTTACAGTTCGATCTCATCGGACTCGATTTGCGTTCAAATTGACGGCCATCAATCGCACCGAGCCAGACCGTACGACCGAACACTTTTGAGCTTTGACCGATATCGTTGTTCAATCTGCCAGAAGCTGCGTTACTGCTAACAAAAAATAAAGTTAGTCGATCACCACCCACTTGACGAGTGACGGACTACATCACAGCATCGAATCAGTTTTTTAGCGGAAAGAAGCCATATCGACCATTCCCCCTGCTCTTAGTAAAGTGCTCGTAATTCAAATGAGGAATGATAGCCGTATCAGGCTCCTTATTCTCAAATACGATAACTTGAGAATCTTTGAAGTTATCTGCAATGTCCTGATAGAACGCGTATATCATATCCTCAGCTACTTCTTTATCTTCCTCCCCTGGCTCCGGATCCCCTTCCTTGTACGTAGTCAGTGGCGAATCGAGCACGACAAAACCAGGATGACGCCCAGAAAGCTTCAGCAAATTCATCAGCCCCAGCGCGAACGCAGCTGAAGCGATCGCTCGATACCCTTTGCCGAAATTGCCTCTCGCACTCCCACCAATGGTGATGTCTCGTGTTGCGAAATTGAATGTTACCGGGCTGTAATTCGGGAAGCTCCACCGTTTCAAGATCGCTTCAATCTCTTTCACCAGAGGCTGGGCTGTTTCCTCAAAGCTTTCAGGCATATAGGTGTTTTGCTCTTCAAGCAGCAAAATACCGAGCCGTTTTAGCTCTCCCTTCAGCCTGACCTTATCGGCTACACGCCGTTCCAGTGCAGATTTGTCTTGCCTAAGGCACGAGGCGAGCTCCTTCAGGTCGCTTACGGCCTGTACCGAATCTTGGATCTCGGATGAGATCAACCTCTCCAGTGCGGCGATGGACGTCTTGGTGGCCTCAGCGCTGGAGGCGTTTCGTTCGATCGCTGCGGTCAAGGATCCCTGGGCTTCAGCGAGCTCGTGAATGTTCTTCGAAATTCGGTTCAACTCGAAGGAAACACCTTTTTTGATATCCTCAACGTCCGTCGTGCATGACTCGGAGTCAAAATGGTTGCCGCAGGTTGGACATAGCACAGCGTCTGAACCATCAAGCAGAACTGCCGCCTGCTCAATGCCCTGCAGGCGCTGGCGGTCTGATTCGTACTTCTGGCCAAGCATGTCGAATCGGTCGAGAAGCGCCTTATCTTCTGCGAGTTTGCCTTCAACAGACTCCAGCTCGGAGAGCTGGTTGGCTTTTTGGGTAAACAGGTCTTCACTCGAATGGAACGCACCTTCCAGCTCATTTTCGGCCACCCCCAGTCGGAGCGCGACCTGGGCGGTAAACGAGTTGAGCTTCTGGAGCTCAAGGGCCTCAGCGGCGTCATCATCCGGATAGAATTGCCTGATGATGTCTTCGACCGCAGCAACTCGATGTCTCAACGCCCCCTTTGACGCCAGCTCCTTCTTAGCCTGTTTAACCCCGGCGTCGTCTTTTCCGGTGAGCAGCAGCTTTAGGATAGATTTTTCTTTAGTGGCTCCATCATTTTGGCCTGTACCCAATGGAGAGTAATCAGCAACAATTCGCGTTTCATCCATCAAAAAAACTTTTTCGAAATCGCGAAGAGAGAAAGAGGCATTGTTTAACGAAGTAGTGCCTTTCAGCAGAAGTTTTCCATTGAGTCCCAACCTGTCCAAAATTTGGTTGGAAATAGAATTCATTTTCGTAGGGTTGTGCTTTACACCCAGAACTTGAACCTCCCCACTCTCATCATAAAAGGTAGGCTTTGAACTTGCAGAAAGCCCTCTTTCAATAGTAAAAGAGGTCGCATCATCATTTATAAATTTAACCCTGACCGTGGTGTAGCCCAAAGACTCATCTATAGTCTTTGGGGGCGTATTTGAACCCAAGGCAAATTTGATGCACTGAACAATGTAGGATTTGCCCGTATTAGAACCACCCTGAACAACATTAGCACCCTTCGTAAAATACACTGAAGCGTCTCTCCGATCAGGGCCACTCACAACCACACTTTCAATATACATCAGACCACCCTGTCAATTTTATAAATACTGCGACGCTGAGCCGCGAGGTAATCAATATTCCTCTCGACCCACAAAACACGCTGCTTGAAATCTGCGTGATACTCAGTGGTCAACTTGGTGGAAAATGCCCTACCGGGGTCAGTGATTGAATAGCGAACACCATGCTCGTCAACCCGAGAAGTCATCAATCCCTTAGCAATGAATAGCTTAATCGCGCCTGGAAATATTTCTCGCCTACGAACCAGTTCGGCAAGTCGATTCAGTAAGACAGGGTGCAGACTCGGCTCCCCTTCAAAGTCACTGCTATAAATCGACGCATAGTCAAAGAAGATTAGCTCATCCAAGTCAAGCTCCCGGGACAAGCCCGCGAGCAACAAAACGATGCGCGCACCAATCTCAACAGGGCTATTGTACAAGTCCTTTGAATTCATCATCTATTTCTTGATCCATTTAAACTTGAGGTCGTTCACCAACTGGTGGCATAGCCCCTTTCGATCAGAGGTCTGCAAGAAATGACGTAGAGGATGGGCGTCATATTGAATCTTCACGCAGTGAGTGCTGACGTCGAGAAACCGTTGATACCCATCATCGAACTTTTTACGTACTACACTGTGAACACCTTCGTGACACTCGCACTTGAGGCTTTCATAGCACCCCGTAGGAAACGCATCGCGGGAAAACATCTCCAGCGACTCAGCGCTGAAGAAGTTAATCCTCGCTCGCTCCAAGTCATCCTTGTAATCAGTGTCCATGACGCTATCAAGTGAATACTCTGCCCCATCGGCATCGGAGAAAGCGTGCAGGAGAGCTTCAATGTAGACTTTCTCGTTATCTCCAACAGCATCAGGTACGGATTTCTGAACCTGTGGTCGCTTTAGATGGTAGCTCCCGAAACGCGTTGAGTGATACGGTGTCAGCGCATGCTTAGCAATCAACTCCTGGGAAGACATCTCATCAACAAAAGAAAAGTCGATGGTGTTGAGATAGTCCAACAGAGCACCCTCAAGAAGAATGGACTCTGTCTTCGTGATCTTATCCTTACAGACCTTATCCCAGCGCTTGATGATCTCGACCTTGATGCGAGACTTGTTGACCAGCATATCAATGCAATCAGAACTACATCCTTTCGGCGAAACAAAGCGATAATCACGCGGCAGGGTGTAGTCTTCCCTCCACGTGTAGTAAACCAGCTTACCCAGTTCCGCGACTACGTTTGCAACGCTCAACTTATCTTTGTAGTGCTTGCATTGATAATTGTCCCACCCCGTTGCAAACTTGGCGATAACATCACGCCCTTTGTCTCCCGCACCAGCACAGCGGGTTACGGACTCGTAGCCGTTGCCCAGGTAAGAAACGAACTCCAGCGTAAAGACCTCCCAAGTATCTGCTGACATGATCTGCAGACGATCCAGAGGGTGGACTGGCTCACCTTTTTCTATATCCAGTGCCGTGAGCTCGAATTCCGGGGCTGGAGGGAGCTTGATGGTGTTCTCACCAAAAGACATTAGCTACACCTCTCCGACCAGGTGCGCCACCCACAAAATAATAGTTAAAGGAAGTCATAATCCGAGATCGCGCTCCAACTGAAGAGCCTTGATATGATTTGGCATATCACCAATAATTTTATTTGGGTTCTTCCGCAAGGCACCCGTGAGTTTCTTCAGGAAACGCTGATTCAACTCCATGTTCCCTGACAGTTCACCAATGATAATATCGGGGTAAACGTCAGCTTCTTCCAACCCCATTGTCAACGCCGCGCGGGCTGCGCCAATTGGTTTGTCCATCGCATATTCGATTAGATCAGCTGGGTGAAAAGCGTATTCCTGTTCCTGCTCACTCATGCATGAATCCCTTAGTTATTGAAATGTTGTTCGTCTGATTATGTTCGGCTGGGCGACTCATCGGGGGCGTTGGTCAGATGAGTTGGTCAGATGTTCGTCAAATCTCAGGCACGACGAAAGCTCCCGAGTAAATGCTCCGGATATAATCCCTGTCTGTCTGCGTTCCTGTAGCGTAGCTGATCCATGCCGAGCTCCTACCGGCCTCCTCACCCGCTAGGCGAGGGTTACTGGGCATCCGGGTGCCCCTGGGTAATGGCACAATACTATCGTCATTGCGCTGCTTTGTGAAACCCGCTGCCCCATCTCCGTCGCGATCTTTATGGATCGTGAGGGACTCGTAAGGCAAGCCAAATCTCCCCTGTATCGACACCTCTAAGAGGCTTGAACTGGCGAGATCGACTATGCATCGATATGGCCCGGTTTAGGGAGTCAAAAGCAAACCGGCAAAATCCTGAGGCTTCCGGGGTATGCCATAGATAGTGGTGTGTCAGTAACATCAAGCTTAGAGCACTCCCTATCGAAAGCAGAGCTTAAGCTTGTTAATGCAGGAGCAGGAGCAGGAGCAGGAGCAGGAGCAGGAGCAGGAGCAGGAGCAGGAGCAGGAGCAGGAGCAGGAGCAGGAGCAGGAGCAGGAGCAGGAGCAGGAGCAGGAGCAGGAGCAGGAGCAGGTCAAAGCCTATGGGCTTTGACACCAAAGAGATATCTGTCCACAAAACGTTTTTATTGTCGACGATCACCCCGTCATCCGTCTTGCTGTCCGGATGCTGCTGGAGCATGAGGGTTATAAAGTCGTGGGCGAAACCGATAATGGGGTCGATGCCATGCAGATGGTTCGTGAATGCATGCCCGACTTGATCATTCTCGACATCAGCATTCCCAAACTCGACGGGCTGGAAGTTCTCTCTCGCTTCAATGCAATGAGCACCCCGTTGAAAACACTGGTGCTGACGGCGCAATGCCCAACGCTGTTCGGGATTCGCTGCATGCAATCCGGCGCTTCGGGGTATGTGTGCAAACAGGAAGATCTGAGTGAACTGATGAGCGCCATCAAGGCCGTTCTGTCGGGCTACAACTACTTCCCGAGCCAGGCCTTGAACCCGGTGCGCCCGGATGATGTGCGCTACGCCGAACTTGAATTGTTCAAGTCCGTGAATGACCGGGAACTGATGGTGTTGCAACTTTTCGCTCAAGGGCGCACTAACAAGGAAATCGCCAAGGGCATGTTCCTGAGCAACAAGACGGTAAGCACTTATAAAAAACGACTCATGCAAAAACTCAAGGCCAAATCCCTGGTAGCGCTCATCGAGATGGCAAAACGTAACGCCTTAGTGTGAGAGACAGGATGCCCAGCAGCATAAAGGACTATCTAATAATATTGAGCACGGGTTTATGCCTGAGCACTTCAGTGTCCGCGACGCATAACGCCGTCGAGAACTACACCCTGCTCAGCCGCGCCACAGTCGGGCATCTGGAAGTCCAACTGGATAAATCACAACGGCAATGGGCTAACAATAAACGCGAACTGATCGTGGGCACATCTGCCCCGGATTACCCGCCTTTTGACCTGACTGTCAGCGGCCGTGACTATGAAGGCTTCACCGCTGATTATGCCGGGATCCTCGGGCAGGCCATGGGCTTGCCGGTCAAGGTCCAGCGCTACGCGAGCCGTAATGCCGCCATCGATGCACTGGAAAACGGTGAGGTCGACCTGCTCGGCACGGCCAACGGATTCGAAGCACACAATGCCGACATTCAACTGTCCGTGCCCTATGCCGTGGATCAACCGGTATTGGTAACCCGGGAGGGAGAAACCCGGTCTCTGACCGACGGACTCGCCGGGCTGCGCCTGAGCATGGTGTATCACTATTTACCGCGGGAGGAAGTTCAGGCGCTGTACCCGAAGGCAATCATCACCGACTACCCCTCTTATCAAAATGCAATCAATGCGGTGGCCTTTGACCAGGCTGACGTTTTTCTCGGCGACACCATTTCCGCCCACTACATGATCAACAAGGGTTACCTGAACAACATCCGCATGGCCAATTTCGGTAAACACGAAGCTCACGGTTTCAGTTTTGCCGTACACAAGAACAACACGGACCTGCTGCAGATCGTCAACGCGATACTTAACGCTGTCCCCACCAGCGAACGGGAAAACATCGCCAAGCGCTGGAGCGCCGGCAGCGACATTCTCCTCACCGATCACAAACTGCAACTGACGGACCGCGAACAGCGCTGGCTGGCGCAGCACCCTGTCGTCCGTGTGGTGGTCAACGAGGCGTTTGCGCCGTTGACGTTTTTTGACAGCGACGGCAACTTTCGCGGCGTTACCGCCGACCTTCTCGAACTGATCCGCTTGCGCACCGGCTTGCGCTTCGACATTCAGCGCAGCCGCGGCGACGATCAGATGATCGCGCTGGTCAAAGGCAATCAGGCCGATCTGATCGCAGCGCTGCTGCCGACTCCACAACGCGAAGCGCAACTGAACTTCAGCCGCCCGTATCTGGAAAACTCCTTTGTGCTGCTGACGCGCAAGTCCCCCGACAGCGCGACCAACCTTTCGCAGCTACAGGAAAAGCGCCTGGCCATCGCCCAGGGCAATCCGCTGGTGGACTATCTGCGCAGCGAATTTCCGCGGATCCACCTGATTGAAACGCCGGACACCTTTCACGCTGTGGAATTGCTCGCCGAGGGCCAGGTAGAAGGTGCCGTCAACTCACTGGTCATCGCCAATTACTTTATTTCGTCGCGCATCTTCGAACACAAACTGCAGATCAGCACCACCATTGGCACCCAACAGGCAGCGTTCTCGCTGGCCACGGCGCGGGGCGCCACCGAACTCAGTTCGATCATCGACAAAGCGCTGCTGAGCATTGCTCCGGAAGAACTGGGCGTGATCAACAGTCGCTGGCGTGGCTACTCGGCGGCTTCGGAAAGGACCTGGAACAACTTTCACCGGGTGTTCTATCAGCTCGTGATCGGCGCCAGCGTGCTGTTGCTGATTTCCATGGCCTGGAACGCCTGGATGCGCCGTCAGATCAATCAGCGCAAGGCGGCCGAGCGCGCGCTGAACGATCAGTTCGAATTCATGCGCTCGCTGGTCAACGGTACGCCTCACCCGATTTATGTACGTGACCGCCAAGGGCTGCTGCAAAGTTGCAACGACAGTTACCTGGAAGTTTTCCAGGCGAAACGCGAAGACGTGATCGGCAAATGCGTTATGCCGGGCAACATGAACAATGCCTTCGAAGCCCGGGAGTTTCAGGCTGACTATCAACGGGTTGTGGCCGAAGGGTTGCCGTTGATTGTCGACCGTCCGTTGCACATCGGCGGCCGCCGGCTGACGATCTATCACTGGATCCTGCCCTATCGCGACTCCAGCGGTGAAGTGCAAGGCATCATCGGCGGCTGGATCGACATCAGCGAGCGGCGGCAACTGTTCGACAAGCTGCGAGCCGCCAAGGAGCAGGCCGATGAGGCCAACCGGGCCAAAAGTACGTTCCTGGCCACCATGAGCCACGAAATCCGCACCCCGATGAACGCGGTGATCGGCATGCTGGAGCTGACCCTCAAACGAATGGATCAAGGGCATCAGCATCATTCGTCCATCGAAACCGCCTACAGCTCGGCAAAAGACTTGCTGGAGCTGATCGGCGACATTCTCGACATTGCCCGGATCGAATCCGGGCGACTGAGCCTGAGCCCGGAGCGGGTCAATCCGGGGGAAATCGTGACCTCGGTGGTGAGGATTTTCGACGGACTGGCCCGGCAAAAAAATCTTAACTTGCTGCTGGAGTTCAACCCGCCCCAGCCGCCCGTGGATGTGCTGCTTGACCCGCTGCGCTTCAAACAGGTGCTGTCGAATCTGGTCAGCAATGCCATCAAATTTACGCAACAGGGCGAGGTCAGGATAACCGTCGAGCTATTGCCCGGTGATGAGCCCGAGCATACGCGGATGCAGGTACAGGTGAGGGACAGCGGGGTCGGCATCAGCGAACAGGATCAGCAGCGTCTGTTCGAACCCTTTGCCCAGGCCGATAACACCGGGCAGATGGCCAGGTGCGGCGCCGGGCTCGGCCTGGTGATCAGTCGCCAATTGTGCGAAATGATGGGCGGCAGCCTGCAACTGAACAGTCAGCTGGGGGTGGGCACTCAGGTCAGCCTTTCATTGCACTTGGCAACATTGGCGCCGGAGCAGGCGTCGGACCGGGTTGAAACACCCATCCACACCACCCGCACGCCATTGAATGTTCTGGTGGTCGACGATCATCCCGCCAACCGCTTGCTCATGTGCCAACAGCTTGAATACCTGGGGCATCGGTTTACCGGGGCCAACGATGGCCAGGCCGGACTGGATGCCTGGAAGATCGAGCCCTTCGATCTGGTGGTGGTCGATTGCAACATGCCCATCATGAATGGCTACGATCTGGCCCGCGCCATCCGCGAGCATGAACGGCAGCAACAACGCCCGTCATGCACCGTGCTGGGGTTTACCGCCAATGCGCAGCCGGAAGAAATACACCGCTGCAAATACGCAGGAATGAATGATTGCCTGTTCAAACCTCTGAGCCTGATGGCATTGAGTCAGTGGGTCGAAGGCATCAAGCCATCGGTTCGTCAGCAGCCGTTCAATTTGCAAGGGCTGGATTTGCTGACGGGAGGCAATCCGCAAATGACCCAGCGGTTGCTGGACGAACTGTTGAGCAGCAACCACCTGGATCGCCAGGAGCTGCTGGGCTTGTCCACTCTCGATGACCATCAGGCCCTGCTCGACATCGCGCATAAAATCAAAGGCGCGGCCCGCATCATCCAGGCCTCCCGATTGATCGATTGTTGCCAGGCGCTCGAAAAAGCCTGCCAGGCACCAGCGGCTGAAAATGGACTGAGCCTCGCCATCAAAAACATGGATCTGGCCATGCTTGAACTGGAGCGCGCGTTGCTGCAACAGATTGACCTGAACACCCACAGCAAAATGACGGAGCCTTAACTATGCTTGGACGCTGAGCAGTGCGTTAACCACTATGGAGAGACTGTAATGCCCAGCCCACTGCGCCCGGATCAACGCCGGTTTCCCCTGCACGTTCATATCAGCGTCATGTTCACCTTCCTGTTGTTGCTGACCGGCGTGGTGCTGGGCATTTTCAATTACCAGCAGACCACGCAGATCATCCTGTCCAGCAGCGAAAAGCTGTTCAATCGCATTGAGCAGGATGTACGCCTGGACCTGCAATCGACCTATGAGCCGATTCGTCACCTGCTGAGCCTGCTGGCCGATACACCGGACACCCAAGCCCCGGCACTTGCGTCGCGCCTGGCGCTGCTCAAGCCGTTCAGCCAATCACTCAAGGACAATCCCAACCTGGCCTCGCTGTACCTGGGCTACGGCAATGGCGATTTCTTCATGGTCCGGCCGTTGCGCACCGAAGCCTTGAAGACGCAGCTCAAGGCGCCGGACACGGCGGCGTATCAGGTGTGGAGCATCGAACATCAGGGCGACGGAGCGCAGGTTGTCTCCCAATTCCTGTTCTACGACCTGGCCCTGAACCTCATCAGCCGCCAACAGATTGCCGACGAAAGCTACGATCCGCGAACTCGCGACTGGTTTACCAATGCTCGCCAGGACACGGACCAGATCACCACAGAACCCTACATTTTCTTCTCTACCCATAACGTCGGCACCACACTGGCCCGGCGCAGTGGCGATGGTGCGGTGATGGGCGCCGACCTGACCCTGGCCGAGCTTTCCGCGACCCTGGCCAAACACGTCGTCACCCCCAGCACCGAGATTGCGTTGTTCGATGCCGAGGGCAATGCGATTGCCTATCCCGACAGCCGCAAACTGATCATCGATGACCAGACCGCCCGCCTTAGCAAAGCCGCCGACCTGAGCCCCGTTCTCGGTGCCCTGCTCGCCAACCCACAGACGGGCAAGCGCCTGGACGTCGCTGGCCGGCAATGGATCGTCGCCCGCAGCCACATGCAGGAGGGTGGCCCCGAGGGTTTACAGATGGCATTGCTGGTGCCCGAGGATGAATTGCTGGTCGATGCCTACCGCATGCGCTGGCAAGGGGCGCTGATCACCCTGGCCACTTTATTGTTGTGCCTGCCGGTGGGTTGGTTGACGTCGCGGATCCTGGTCAAACCCTTGCGTGCGCTGGTGAAGGAAGCCGATGCGATTCGCAGTTTCGATTTCAACTTTCCCGTCAGTCGTCGTTCACCGGTACTGGAAGTCGATCAGTTACATGTTTCGATGGTGCGGATGAAGGACACCTTGGGCAGTTTTTTTCAGATCACCGACAGCCTGTGTGCCGAAACCCGGTTCGCGCCCTTGCTGCAACGGGTGCTGTTTGAAACGGTAAAAATCGCCCAGGCCCAGGCCGGCCTGATCTACCTGCGCGAAAGTGACAGCGATCGCATCGAGCCCCATGGCCTGGTGATCAACGGCGCGTCCCAACCCTTGCCGTCGTTCGGTGTCCAGGGACACGAACTGCAGAACCCGCAGAGCCCTTCGTGGCTGCAACAGTTGGCGGTTACCGACAATGTGGTCGCCAGTCTGGGTTTCGAACAGGCTGGGGATTTGCAAAAAGTCTTGCTGGCCATGGAGAGCCCACGGGTGCATTTGATCGGCATTCGGCTGCGCAATCGGCATAACGAAACCGTCGGGTTGCTGATTTTGCTGCTGGCCGACAGTGGCAGCCCAGGCGACCTGGAAAAACTTCGCCCGGATCGCATCGCGTTTCTGCAAGCGGTGTCCGGCGCGGCGGCGGTGAGTATCGAGAGCCAGCGCCTGCAGGCCAAGCAAAAACAACTGCTGGATTCGTTCATTCAACTGCTGGCCGGCGCGATCGATGCCAAGAGCCCGTACACCGGCGGCCATTGCCAGCGCGTGCCGGCGCTGACCCTGATGCTCGCCCAGGCGGCCGCAGCCAGCCAAGAGCCCGCGTTCAGCGGCTACCAGCCCACCGAAGATGAGTGGGAAGCCCTGCACATTGCCGCCTGGCTCCACGATTGCGGCAAGGTCACCACGCCTGAATATGTGGTCGACAAGGCGACCAAACTGGAAACCCTGAACGATCGCATCCACGAAATCCGCACCCGTTTTGAAGTGCTCAAGCGTGACGCCTGGATCAACTATTGGCAGGCCATCGCTTTGGGTGGCGACGAACAACACCTGGCTGAACTGCGCAATGCCAATCTGGCCGGGCTGGACGATGACTTTGCCTTTATCGCCCGTTGCAACCTGGGCGGCGAAGCGATGGCCGAGGACGACCTCAAGCGTCTGAACCTGATCGCCCAACACACCTGGACCCGAACCCTGGATGATCGCCTGGGGGTGTCTTGGGAAGAGAACCGCCGCCAGGCACGCAATCCCGCGCCGACGCTGCCGGTCAGTGAACCGTTACTGGCGGACAAACCCGAGCACCTGCTGGAACGCGCCGAAAGCGAACTGATCCCGGCCGACAATCCCTGGGGTTTCAAGCTCGATGTGCCGCACCACAAATACAATCGCGGCGAGCTTTACAACCTGAGCATTCCCCGGGGCACCCTGACCCGCGAAGAGCGTTACATCATCAATCACCACATGGTGCAGACGATCCTGATGCTCAGCCACCTGCCCTTCCCTGGCCACCTCAACAACGTCGCGGAAATCGCCGGCGGCCACCACGAAAAAATGGACGGCACCGGTTACCCCAAACAGTTGAAGCGCGACGACATGAGCCTGCCGGCGCGGATGATGGCGATTGCCGATATTTTCGAAGCGCTGACCGCAGCCGATCGCCCCTACAAGAAAGCCAAGTCCTTGAGCGAAGCGCTGGGCATCATGGCCACGATGTGCCGCGATGCCCATATCGATCCCGAGCTGTTCGGGCTGTTTATCAACGAGCAGATTTACCGGCAGTACGCAGAACAATTCCTCGACCCGAAACAGATCGATGTCGTGGATTCGGAAAGCCTGCTGGCCAAGGCAGGCTTACGCTAGCGCCATAGACCAACTGTGGGAGCGGGCTTGCTCGCGAAGGCGGTGTATCAGTTAACACACATAGCGACTGACACACCGCCTTCGCGAGCAAGCCCGCTCCCACAGGAGGTGCGCTTCAACTGGTGGTCAGCAATCCGTCAGGCGCAGGAATATCGCCGCCAGTTGCTCGATACCCGCCTGATCGTCAGCGGTAAACCGCGCCAGTTTCGGGCTGTCCAGGTCCAGCACGCCGATCAGTCGGCCGTCCTTGACCAGTGGCACCACCAGTTCGCTGTTCGAGGCGCTGTCGCAGGCGATATGTCCGGGAAACGCATGCACATCCTCGACCAGTTGCGTCTGCAAAGTCGCCGCTGCCGCCCCGCATACACCACGACCGAACGGAATCCGTACACAGGCGATCTGTCCCTGGAACGGGCCCAGCACCAGCTCTTCGTTGCGATTGAGGTAGAAACCGGCCCAGTTCAGGTCATCGAGCTGATTGAACAAAAACGCAGAAAACTGCGCCGCGTTGGCGATGAAATCCCGCTCGTCCGCCAGCAAGGATTCCAGCTGTGCGTGCAGCATGCCGTAGCCTTCGAGGCCCTGGCCGCTTTGTTGTAAATCGATCATGCCTTGTTCTCCAACAGCTTCAGTCCAACCCAATAACGTGCAAATTGATAAGCGCAACGGCCATTGCGATTGCCACGGCCAGTCGCCCAGCGGACCGCGAGGATATCCAGCTCTTCGGTGCGCTGCCAGGCGAGGCCGGCCTTGTCGGCCAGTTGCCCGATCCAGTGCTCAACCACATTGAGGAAGTGCTCCTGGGTAAACGGATAGAACGACAGCCACAGACCAAAACGGTCCGACAACGCGATCTTGTCTTCCACCGCTTCGCTGGGGTGCAGTTCGCCATCAACGCGTTTCCAGTTTTCGTTATCGCTTTCCTTTTCCGGCACCAGGTGGCGGCGGTTGGACGTGGCGTACAACAGAACGTTGTCCGGCGCTTGCTCCAGGGAGCCGTCGAGCACGCTCTTGAGCACGCGGTAATCGCCTTCGCCGGATTCGAAAGACAGGTCATCGCAGAACAGCACGAAACGCTGGGGCAATTTGGCGATCTGTTCGACGATACGCGGCAAGTCCGCCAAGTGATCGCGCTCGATCTCGATCAGGCGCAAACCGGCGGCAGCGTGCTCGGACAGCAACGCGCGGACCAGCGACGATTTGCCGGTGCCACGCGAGCCCCAGAGCAGCGCATGGTTGGCCGGCATGCCGTCGATAAATTGCTGGGTGTTGCGGCCCAGTTGCTCGACCTGGCGATCGACACCGATCAGGTCGGTCAAACGGGTGTCGAGGCTGACTTGCAGCGGCAACAGGAAACCGCTGCGACCCTCACGCTGCCAGCGCGCGGCCAGGCAATGCGCCCAGTCGATGGTTTGCCGAGGGGCCGGCAGCAGGGGTTCGATACGGGCCAGAACGGCATCGGCGCGTTCAAGAAAAGCATTCAATCGGGAATCCACGTCTTCTCCTCGGGCACGTTTCACAGTAATGATGGCGATACAGCAACTTACAACAACCAGCACCCTCGAAAGAGGATGACGTGGGAACATCGGTATCCATGCATGATCGACTATGCTTGAGCAGCGAAGGGAAACGGAAGTGGTTCAACACCCCATGGATATCAAGTTCACCCACCGGCTGTCATACAAGCAGGCCCGGCTCACTGTGCTGGTCGGTTTCATACTGGGCACCTTGCTCAGTCTGGTGCAAATAGGCATCGATTATGCCAGCGAAGACGCCTCCATCAACCGCGAAATCCTGTCGTTGCTGGAAATCAGCCATAACCCGGCCTCACGCATCGCCTACAACATCGACGCCGAACTCGCCCAGGAACTGACCATGGGCCTGTTGCGTTCGCCGGCGATCATCAGCGCGCAATTGACCGATAACAACAATACCGTGCTGGCCAGCGTCAAGCGCCAGGGCCTGCAAAGCGGTTACCGGGTGATCAGCGACTTCCTGTTCGGCGCCAACCGGCAGTTCGAAGACCGACTCTACCTCGACCATTTACCCAACGAATCCCTCGGCACCTTGAAGCTTGAGGTTGATACCTATTCCTTCGGTAACCGCTTCCTGCGCCGGGCCGAAGTGACCTTGCTCAACGGTTTCGCCCGTAGCCTGATCCTGACCGGCATTCTCCTGGCGCTGTTCTATGTGATGCTGACCAAGCCGCTGGTGCGGGTCATCCGCGAACTCAGCGGCCGCGATCCGCGAAGCGCGGAACCGACGTGGCTGGAATACCCGGCGGGGCATGAAAACGATGAAATCGGTGTTCTGGTCAAAGTGGCCAATCAACAGTTTGAGAACATCGCCACCGAAATCCAGCAACGGCGCAATGCGGAAAACCGCCTGACCGACTACCTCGCGCAACTCGAAAACATCGTCTCGGCGCGCACTGCCGAACTCAAGGCTATCAACACCCGGCTCAGCCAATCGAATGAAGAACTGGAAGTTGCCCGCAGCACCGCACTCGACATGGCTGAAGCGCGCTCGGCGTTCCTGGCTAACATGAGTCACGAGATCCGCACCCCGCTCAACGGTTTGCTGGGGATGATCGCGCTCTCGCTCGATGGCCCGTTGAATGCGGAACAACAACAGCAACTGTCGATCGCGCATGACTCGGGCAAAGTGTTGGTGGAACTGCTCAACGATATCCTCGACCTGTCGAAATTCGACGCCGGGCAACTGGAGCTCGAACATATACCGTTCGACCTCGGCTCATTGATTGAGGACACCGCCAACCTGCTGTCGCAGAACGCCGCACCCAGCGTCGAACTGGCCTGCCTGATCGATCCGCAGTTTCCAGCCCTGGTGCTGGGCGACCCGACCCGGGTGCGGCAGATTGTCAGCAACCTGCTGTCCAACGCCCTCAAGTTCACCCGATTCGGACGGGTCGATGTGCGGCTTTCGACGTTTGAAGATGGCGTGCGCATCGAGGTGTGCGACACCGGTATCGGCATCGCCCAGGATGCGCAGGTCAAAATCTTCCAGCCCTTCACCCAGGCCGGCGCCGGTATTACCCGGCAATTCGGCGGCACCGGGTTGGGCCTGGCCCTCACGTATAACCTCTGCGAAGCGATGCAAGGACGGCTGACGATCAGCTCCGAGGCCGGGTTCGGCAGCCAGTTCTGCGCCGACCTGCCGCTGCCTTGCCACACCCGCGCTATTGCACCTGCGCCACTGCAAGGCAAAGTCATCGCGATTACGACGGCCAGCAGTGGCCTGGCGGAACTCTTGAAAAGCCTGCTGCCGTTATGGGGCCTCGACTATCAGCAGCGCTCCATTGAGGACTCGTTGCTTGGGCTGGATCCCGATGTCCTGATCACCGACTGCCCGGAATGCCTATTCGGCCTGCGCCCCACGCTGACGGCGCCGATTCTGCTGGTGACGGCTTATGGCAGTTTCATGCCCAGCGAAGAAGCTGCGGCCCTGGCGCCCTTGCAACAACAGGCGCGGCCATTGGCCCGCAACGCGCTGTACCAGACACTGCGCCGGGTGTTGCAGCCGGACACAGCGACGATCAACGACGCGCAACTCGTCGCCCTCACGCCCCAACGGCGCGGTCGGGTGCTGCTGGTGGAGGACAACCCGGTCAATCAATTGGTGGCCAAGGGCATGCTCGGCAAACTCGGTTGCGAAGTGGTTGTCGCCGCCCACGGCGCCGAAGCCCTGGATCAACTTGAGCTGAGTGAGTTCGATCTGGTGCTGATGGACTGCAACATGCCGGTGATGGACGGCTACGAAGCCAGTCGGCACATTCGTCGCAGCGGGCGTTGGCCGCAGTTGCCGATCGTCGCCCTGACCGCCAACGCCATGTCCGAAGAACGCGAACGCTGTCGTGTGGCGGGCATGAGCGACTATCTGGCCAAGCCTTTCCGCCGAGAAGAGCTGGCTGCCCTGCTCGACTTGTGGATCCCGACTACGACAGTGCCTTGATCTGCCCCAACAACTGATCGAGGCCGTCACGCAGTTCATTCAGGCGATTCAGGTCCACGCCGCTGTCGCACAGCAGGCGCGCCTTGAGCGGCCCGACCTGCTCGCGCAAGGCTTGGCCGGCGGGCGACAGGCTCAGGTGCACCTCACGCTCATCCCGCGCCGAGCGCTGGCGCTGCACCAGTTGCAGTTGCTCAAGACGCTTGAGCAACGGCGTGAGCGTGCCGGAATCCAGCGCCAGACGTTCGCCCAGCGCCTTGACGGTCGGCTGCTCCGGCGCCTCTTCCTGCCATTCCCACAACACCAGCATCACCAGGTATTGCGGGTAGGTCAGGCCGAGCTGATCGAGCATCGGCTTGTAGCCACGAATCACCGCCCGGGAAGCGGCATACAGCTTGAAGCAGAGCTGGCTGTCGAGTTTCAGGGAATCGGCGGACACGCTGTTCATTTGAGCAGGGCTTCGATCTCGGCGGTCAAGTCCTGCGGCTTGGTGGCCGGGGCGAAGCGCTTGACCAACTGGCCGTCCTTGCCGATCAGGAACTTGGTGAAGTTCCACTTGATGCCTTGGGAACCCAAGAGTCCCGGTGCGCGCTTTTTCAATTGCACGAACAGCGGATGGGCGTCGGAACCGTTGACGTCGATCTTTTTGAACAGCGGGAAGCTGACACCGTAGTTCAGCTCGCAGAACTCGGTAATCACCCCTTCGTTGCCGGGCTCCTGCTTGCCGAACTGGTTGCAGGGGAAACCCAGCACCACCAAGCCTTGATCCTTGTAGGTCTGCCACAGTTCTTCCAGACCTTTGTACTGCGGGGTGAAACCGCATTTGCTGGCGGTATTGACCACCAACACGGCTTTGCCGGCAAAGTCGGACAGGGTTTTCTGTTCACCCTTGATGGTAGTGACCGGGATGTTCAGCAGGTTGTCGCTCATGGGTTCGGGCTCCAGATGAAGGAAGAAGCGTCAAACATAGTAAGCAATTGAATTGTGTGCAATCTAATTATTCAATACCGATCCCCTGTAGGAGCGAAGCTTGCTCGCGAAGGCGTCGTGTCAGTCAACTTCTGTGTTGAATGTTAAGACGCCTTCGCGAGCAAGCTTCGCTCCTACGGGACTCGGATTACTAGCGTGGCACCAAGTCCAGGCACACCGAGTTGATGCAGTAACGCAAACCGGTCGGTGGCGGGCCATCCGGGAACACGTGCCCCAGGTGCGCATCGCACTTGGCGCAGACCACTTCGGTGCGGATCATGCCGTGGCTGACGTCACGGATCTCGACCATCGCACTCTCGCCGATCGGCGCGTAGAAGCTCGGCCAGCCGCAGCCGGAATCGAATTTGGTCTTGGAATCGAACAACGGCTCGTTGCAGCAGATGCAGTGATAGACGCCGTCAGTCTTGGTGTCGTTGTACTTGCCGGAGAACGGCCGTTCGGTGCCCTTGAGGCGGCAAACGTTGTACTGCTCCGGGTCGAGCATCGCCTTCCATTCTTCCAGGGTTTTATCCAACTTTTCCATCGTCACACCTCAGCAGCTGAAAAAGCCCGATCTGTACCTTTTCCACGGATCGGGCGGCACGTATGATTGCGCCTCGTCAAACGCCAGTCTGGCAGCCAGACCCCGCGCATTCAAACGGATTATGAGTGTCGCCATTGAAGGCGTCAGGCCTGTGTGATTACGCAGGATTCCCAGTACGGTTGTCCATCCGCCGCCTGGATCGTTCATTTTCGGGAACACATCGCCATGCAGGTCAGCAAATCGAACAAGCTCGCCAACGTCTGCTACGACATTCGCGGCCCAGTGCTCAAGCACGCCAAACGCCTGGAAGAGGAAGGCCATCGCATCCTCAAGCTGAACATCGGCAACCCGGCGCCCTTTGGTTTCGAAGCGCCGGATGAAATCCTCCAGGACGTGATCCGCAATCTGCCGACCGCCCAGGGCTATAGCGACTCCAAGGGCCTGTTCAGCGCCCGCAAAGCCGTGATGCAGTATTACCAGCAGAAGCAGGTCGAAGGCGTCGGTATCGAAGACATCTACCTGGGCAACGGCGTGTCCGAGCTGATCGTGATGTCGATGCAGGCCCTGCTCAACAACGGCGACGAAGT
This sequence comes from Pseudomonas nunensis, assembly GCF_024296925.1. Classification (NCBI taxonomy): domain Bacteria; kingdom Pseudomonadati; phylum Pseudomonadota; class Gammaproteobacteria; order Pseudomonadales; family Pseudomonadaceae; genus Pseudomonas; species Pseudomonas nunensis. The sequence goes on along the minus strand of NZ_CP101125.1, from coordinate 944,316 downwards.
GCTGGTGCCGGCTCCGGATTACCCGCTGTGGACCGCCGCCGTGAGCCTGGCGGGCGGCAACCCGGTGCATTATCTGTGCGACGAGGGTGCCGACTGGTTCCCGGACCTGGCCGACATCAAGGCCAAGATCACCCCGAACACCAAGGCCCTGGTGATCATCAACCCGAACAACCCGACCGGCGCGGTGTATTCGAAGGAAGTGTTGCTGGGCATGCTCGAACTGGCCCGTTCGCACAATCTGGTGGTGTTCTCCGACGAGATCTACGACAAGATCTTGTACGACGATGCCGTGCACATCTGCACCGCTTCTCTGGCGCCGGACCTGTTGTGCCTGACCTTCAACGGTCTGTCCAAGTCCTACCGCGTGGCCGGTTTCCGTTCCGGCTGGATCGCCATTTCCGGGCCGAAACACCACGCCCAGAGCTACATCGAAGGCATCGACATGCTGGCGAACATGCGCCTGTGTGCCAACGTGCCAAGCCAGCACGCGATCCAGACCGCACTCGGCGGCTATCAGAGCATCAATGACCTGGTCTTGCCTCAAGGTCGCTTGCTGGAACAACGCAACCGCACCTGGGAATTGCTCAATGACATTCCGGGCGTGAGCTGCGTCAAGCCGATGGGCGCGCTGTATGCGTTCCCGCGGATCGATCCGAAAGTCTGCCCGATTCACAACGACGAGAAGTTCGTGCTCGACCTGCTGCTCTCCGAGAAGCTGCTGGTGGTGCAAGGCACGGCGTTCAACTGGCCATGGCCGGATCACTTCCGCGTCGTCACCCTGCCCCGGGTCGACGAACTGGATCAGGCCATCGGCCGGATCGGCAACTTCCTCAAGACTTACCGCCAGTAAGCCGACGGTCACCGTGCGGCGCAGGTCCGGGTCGCACGGTGATTGATTCAGCAACACATCTCTATATCTTGCCGCACACCCTTGTTGCCATCGCTGCCTGATGACGGTATCTGCGCTCGCGTCTAACAAAGACGGGGGCTACGCGGTTAATCGTCTGTCAAACCCTTCCTGCGTCCGCGTCGGAAATGCCCTGCACGCAGCTAAACTATTGCTGTAGGACACAGTTTGAAATAGTCACCCGGTTGAATAGCGCGGTGCAGCACCTTATATACCCCGCAGTACGCTACATCTTTAGTATGAGGAGATTTCTACAACCATGATGCGCATCCTGCTGTTTTTGGCCACTAACCTGGCGGTCGTGCTGATTGCCAGCATCACCCTGAGCCTTTTCGGCTTCAACGGGTTCATGGCGGCCAACGGGGTTGATCTCAACCTCAATCAGCTGCTGATTTTCTGTGCGGTCTTCGGTTTCGCCGGTTCCCTGTTCTCGCTGTTCATCTCCAAGTGGATGGCGAAGATGAGCACCAGCACCCAAATCATCAGCCAGCCGCGCACCCGTCACGAGCAATGGCTGCTGCAAACGGTCGAGCAACTGTCCCGGGAAGCCGGGATCAAGATGCCTGAAGTCGGGATTTTCCCGGCCTACGAGGCAAACGCCTTCGCCACCGGCTGGAACAAGAACGACGCGCTGGTCGCGGTCAGCCAAGGATTGCTCGAGCGGTTCTCGCCGGATGAAGTCAAAGCCGTGCTGGCCCACGAGATCGGTCACGTGGCCAATGGCGACATGGTCACCCTGGCCCTGATCCAGGGCGTGGTGAACACCTTCGTGATGTTCTTCGCGCGGATCATCGGCAACTTTGTCGACAAGGTGATTTTCAAGAACGAAGAAGGCCAGGGCATCGCCTATTACATCGCGACCATCTTCGCCGAACTGGTGCTGGGTATCCTGGCCAGCTCGATCGTCATGTGGTTCTCGCGCAAACGCGAATTCCGCGCTGACGAAGCCGGCGCACGCCTGGCCGGTACCAGCGCAATGATCGGCGCCCTGCAACGCCTGCGGGCCGAACAAGGTCTGCCGGTACACATGCCGGACACCCTGAACGCCTTTGGCATCAACGGTGGCATCAAACAGGGCTTCGCTCGCATGTTCATGAGCCACCCGCCGCTGGAAGAGCGTATTGACGCGTTGCGTCGTCGGGGCTGATTGGCTTCGCACTAAAAGAAAAGGCCCGCATTCGATGCGGGCCTTTTTTTGTCTGCTGGTTTTTGTGGTGCTCAGTCGGGCCTCATCGCGAGCAAGCTCGCTCCCACAGTTGACCGAGTTGAAACACAATTTTTTGATCACCACAGATCCATTGTGGGAGCGAGCTTGCTCGCGATGAGGCAATCAAACTCGCCACACCTTAACGACTGGAAACCCGATACACCCGCTCTTCAAGCCGTGTCACGCCGCTCTCGACAAACTTCCAGCTCTCACCCAGAACATCCTGGTCTTCCAGAATCTTCAGCTCCCACGATGCGCCAAACAGCTTCTGCACTTCGTCATCCAGCACCGCAAACGGCGGGCCGTCCTTTTGCGCCTGGTCGTAATCCAGGGTGATCAAAATTCCCAGGGAATCCTTCGGCAGAATCCGTTTCAGGTGCTCGGCGTATTGCTCACGCATCTTCGGCGGCAAAGCGATCAACGCCGCGCGGTCGTACAACGCGCTGCAATCAGCCACATCGCCGGCAGTCAGTGCGAAGAAATCGCCGCACCAGATTTCAATCGAGCCTGCACGATATACGGTGAAAGGGCCCTGGTCGCTGACGTCCGGGTCGAATTGATGCTCATGGAAAAAATCTTCCACGGCTTTTTCCGACAACTCGACGCCCAGCACCTCGTGACCGCATTTGGCCAGCCACAGCAGATCCAGGCTTTTCCCGCATAGCGGCACGAGCACCCGCGCGCCCTCTTCCAGGCTCAGTTGCGGCCAGTACCGTTGCAGATATGGATTCACTTCCGGCAGGTGGAAGCCGATCTGATTCGTCGTCCACCGCTTGTGCCAAAACTCCGGCTGCATAATTAATCCCGAAAATTCGATCAAAAGACCCTAAAACTTATATTAGATTTAGATCAATGATCTGACTGAAGATGACGCCATCTTACCCCTCAGGAGCTCATTCATGTTCCCCAGCCTGTACATATCCCATGGTTCGCCCATGTTGGCACTGGAACCGGGCGCCAGCGGCCCGGCCCTGGCGCGCCTGGCTGCAGAAATGCCGAAACCGAAAGCCATCGTGATCGTGTCTGCGCACTGGGAAAGCAACGAGCTGCTGGTCAGCGGCAATCCGCAGCCTGACACCTGGCATGACTTCGGTGGCTTCCCCAAAGCCCTGTTCGACGTGCAATACCCGGCACCCGGCGATCCACAACTGGCCGCCGAGGTGGTCGAGTTGCTGAAAGCCGATGGTCTGCCGGCGCGCATCGACGCCAAGCGGCCGTTTGATCACGGGGTCTGGGTGCCCTTGTCATTGATGTACCCGCAGGCCGATATTCCAGTGGTACAAGTCTCGCTGCCGACCCGTGGCGGCCCGGCGCTACAAACCCGTGTCGGTCATGCGCTGGCCAGTCTGCGTGAACACGGCGTGCTGTTGATCGGCTCCGGCAGCATCACCCACAACCTGCGTGAACTGGACTGGCATGCCGGCCCGGAGAGCGTTGAACCGTGGGCCAAGGCGTTCCGCGACTGGATGATTGAGAAACTCGCTGCCAACGACGAGGCCGCGCTGCATGATTATCGTCAGCAGGCGCCGAATGCTGTGCGCAACCATCCGAGTGATGAGCATTTGCTACCGCTGTACTTTGCCCGTGGGGCCGGGGGTGAGTTCGGGATTGCGCACCAGGGGTTCACCATGGGGGCGCTGGGGATGGATATTTACCGGTTTGGCTGATCGGTAGACCGAGTTGCCCTCATTCGCGAGCAAGCCCGCTCCCACAGGGATCTCCAGTGAACACAACATCTGTGTATAACAGAGATCCCCTGTGGGAGCGGGCTTGCTCGCGAAGGGCGCGACTCGGTCTCCAGCCAAACACAAACAGCAGGCAAAAAAATCCCCGAACCAGTCGGGGATTTTTTATGTGCGATCAATCAGCCCGAGAGCGGATTAATCTTCGCGATAGCGACGCAGCTTCAACTGCTTGCCAGCAACGCGAGTGTCCTTCAGTTTGGTCAGGAGTTTTTCCAGACCATCTTCCGGCAGCTCGACGAGGCTGAAGCTGTCACGCACCTGGATGCGACCGATTGCTTCGCGAGCCAGGCCACCTTCGTTCAGGATAGCGCCCAGCAGGTTCTTGGCAGCGATACCATCACGCGCACCCAGCGCGGTACGGCAACGAGCACGACCTTCAGCCAATGGAACCGGAGCACGACGCTCACGATCACCACGGTCCGGACGATCACCGGTACGCTCTGGACGATCGCCACGTGGTGCGTTGTTCGGCACCAGTGGACGTTCTTTCTCGATTGCAGCCAGGGTCAACGCCTGAGCGTTGGTGGCTTTGCGCAACAGAGCAGCGGCCAGGGCACGCGGGGTGCAACCGATGTCAGCGGTCAGGCGATCAAGCAGATCACCGTGAGTCGATTCGGCATCAGCCACCAGCGGCGACAGGCTGTTGGTCAACTTCTTGATGCGGGCATCAAGAACAGCTTGAGCGTCCGGCAGGCGAACTTCGGCAACCTTTTGACCGGTTACACGCTCGATCACTTGCAGCATGCGGCGCTCACGAGGAGTAACCAGCAGCAGTGCACGACCTTCGCGACCAGCACGGCCGGTACGGCCGATACGGTGAACGTAGGACTCAGGGTCGTACGGCATGTCAACGTTGAACACGTGAGTGATGCGCGGAACGTCCAGGCCACGAGCAGCTACGTCGGTCGCAACAACGATGTCCAGACGGCCATCCTTGAGGGATTCGATTACGCGCTCACGTTGGTTCTGAGCAATGTCACCGTTCAGCGCAGCGGCTTTGTAGCCTTTGGCTTCCAGGGCACTGGCCAGATCCAGGGTCGCTTGCTTGGTGCGCACGAACATGATCAGGGCGTCGAAGTCTTCGACTTCCAGCAGGCTCAATACAGCCGAGGTCTTCTGGTCAGCGTGAACCAACAGGTGAGCCTGTTCGATCGCGGTAACGGTCTGAGTCTTGGTCTGGATCTTCACGTGCTGCGGATCACGCAGGTGACGCTCGGCAATGGCACGGATCGACTGCGGCAGGGTCGCCGAGAACAATACGGTCTGACGGGTTGGTGGCAGAGCCTTGAAGATAACTTCGAGGTCGTCCATGAAACCCAGTTTGAGCATTTCGTCCGCTTCGTCCAGAACCAGGTGGTTCACGGTCGACAGGACTTTTTCGTCACGACGCAGGTGGTCGCACAGACGACCCGGAGTGGCGACAACGATCTGTGCGCCATTACGGATTGCTTTCAGTTGTGGGCCCATAGGGGCGCCGCCGTAAACGGCCACAACGGTAACGCCCGGCATTTGCTTGGCGTAGGTTTCGAAAGCGGTTGCTACTTGCAGCGCCAACTCACGGGTTGGCGCCAGGATCAGGGCTTGCGGCTCGCGCTTGGCAGGATCGATGCGATGCAGGATAGGCAGTGCGAACGCGGCGGTTTTACCGGTACCGGTTTGCGCCTGGCCAATCATGTCGTGGCCGGCCATGATGATCGGGATCGATTGCTGCTGAATAGCCGAAGGTTCTTCGTAGCCGGTCGCAATGACGGCTGCAAGAATATTCGGATTAAGATTAAAAGCGGCGAAGCCGCCGGTTTCCTGGGTCATGGGTCTGCCTCTAAGTGCATCCGCAAAGACCCATGCTCCAAAGCTGCGCATGCCGTGTAAGACTCAAGAGTCGCCCTGGCTGCTTTGTCGGCGGGGATTTGCGAAAACGAATGAATGAAAAAGATTCGTCAAGGGAGAGTCCGCTGTGCGGACGTGCAGCCGAAGCTGACTTCGGGGAATTGCGCTACCTAAACGCGGCCCGGTTAAAGGCCGGCGCGCACTATACCGGAATTCGGCCAAAAAGGGAGCATTATTTGTCGGAAAACTGACGTATATACCGTTGTGTCACAGGCTTTGCGGATAATCGTGCAACGGTCTATTTTTCAAAGGCCCGGCCCTGCTGGTGATGGCGCTAAAACGGTTCACCCTTGTGACGCAGACCTTCGGTCTGACCTCCCCTTCCCGCCCGAGGAAATGCCCCATGAATCAGACCGTTTCCAGCCGTGTCAGCCGTGAACGACGTGGTCATGTCTTGTTACTTGGCCTGGACCGGGTCGCCAAGCGCAACGCCTTCGACCTGGATCTGCTTAACGAGCTGAGCCTGGCCTACGGCGAGTTCGAGGCCGACAGCGAGGCGCGGGTCGCGGTGGTGTTCGGCCATGGCGAGCATTTCACCGCCGGGCTCGACCTGATCAATGCCAGCGCCGCCCTCGCCGAAGGCTGGCAGGCGCCACCCGGCGGCTGTGATCCGTGGGGCGTGTTCGCCGGGCCACGGGTGAGCAAACCGGTGATCGTCGCCGCGCAAGGTTACTGCCTGACCATAGGCATCGAGCTGATGCTGGCCGCCGACATCAACCTCTGCGCCAGCAACACCCGTTTCGCGCAGATGGAAGTGCAGCGCGGGATCTTCCCGTTCGGCGGCGCCACGTTGCGCCTGCATCAGGTCGCCGGCTGGGGCAACGCCATGCGCTGGCTGCTGACCGGCGATGAATTCGACGCGCATGACGCGTTGCGCCTGGGATTGGTCCAGGAAGTCATGGCCAGCGAGGATTTGTTGCCAAGGGCGATTGAACTGGCGGAGCGCATCGCCCGGCAGGCGCCACTGGGGGTTCAGGCGACGTTGATGTCTGCCAGACAGGCGCGTTATGAAGGGGAAACGGCGGCGGCACAGGCGTTGCCGCCGATGGTGAAGAAGTTGCTGGCCAGTGAGGACGCCAAGGAAGGTGTGCGGTCGATGATTGAGAAGCGGCCGGGCGTTTTCAAAGGGGTTTGAGGTTTGCGGATATTGCCTTCGCGGGCAAGCCTCGCTCCTACAGGTCATGCGCAACCTTTGTGGGAGCGGGCTTGCTCGCGAAGGGGCCCTCACAGGCACCACATCAAGTCGCCGGCCGAATCGCCTTGATCAACGACAGCAACGAATACCCCAACTGCGGCGCCAGCCCTTCGGCCCGGGCGATCAGGCTGTCCATGTCCAGTTCCTGATCCAGCTCCGACGGCACGATCAGGATCACGTTGCCCTCCTTCACCGGCAGTTCCCAGTAATGCCGGTGATAGAGCCCGCGAAACAATGCCGCCCCCAGCGGTTTACCGTCGTCGGTGGCCCACTGATTGATCACCAGCCAGCCACCCGGGTTCAGGCGTTTCTGACAGTTTTCCAGAAAGCTCCAGGCCAGATGCCCGACGCCCGGCCCGACATCGGTATAGAGATCGACGAAAATCAGGTCGGCCGGCTCAGCCGTTTCCAGCAACTCCAGCGCATCGCCAACGCGGATGTACAGTCGGGGATCGTCATCCAGCCCGAGGTATTCGATGGCCAGGCGCGGCACGTCGGGGCGTAACTCGATGGCTTCGACGTCTTCCAGCGGCAGGAACTTGAGGCAAGCCTGGGTCAGCGTCCCGGCGCCGAGACCAAGGAACAGCGCGCTTTCCGGCTGCTCGTGGCACAACGCACCGATCAGCATGGCGCGGGTGTAGTCGTACTCCAGCCAGCTCGGGTCAGCAGTGAACACGCAGCTTTGCTCGATGGCATCGCCGAATTCGAGAAAGCGATAATCGGCCACTTCCAGCACGCGAATCACGCCGAACTCATCCTGTACCTCGGCGAGCAGATGCTCGACGCGCTCCTCAGTCATTTCGTCTCCAGATCGTCACCGGGCCCGGCAACCAATACACCGCAACATGAAGCGGCAAAGGCGCGATTGTCCGCGAAGCGACGGGAACAGGTCACGCACTAATTGCTGATAACATAAGGACCCGTGCGTAAACACTAGAGACCGTGATGAGCCAACCCTGGAGCCCTGACAGCTGGCGTGCCCTGCCGATCCAGCAACAACCCCGCTATCCCGACGCCGCGCATTTGCTGCACGTCGAGCAAACCCTGGCCAGCTATCCGCCGCTGGTGTTTGCAGGTGAAGCCCGGGAGTTGCGCCGTCAGTTTGCCGAAGTAACCCAGGGCCGCGCGTTTCTGTTGCAGGGCGGCGACTGCGCCGAAAGCTTCGCCGAATTCTCCGCCGCGAAGATCCGCGACACCTTTAAAGTGCTGCTGCAAATGGCGATCGTCATGACCTTCGCCGCCGGCTGCCCGGTGGTCAAGGTCGGGCGCATGGCGGGCCAGTTCGCCAAACCGCGTTCGTCGAATGACGAAACCATCGACGGCGTAACCTTGCCGGCCTACCGTGGCGACATCGTCAACGGCATCGGTTTCGACGAAAAAAGCCGCGTTCCAGACCCGGAACGCCTGCTGCAGTCCTATCACCAGTCCACCGCGACTCTGAACCTGCTGCGCGCCTTTGCCCAGGGCGGGTTTGCCGACCTGCATCAAGTGCACAAGTGGAACCTGGATTTCATCGCCAACTCGGCCCTGGCCGAGAAGTACAGCCACTTGGCCGATCGCATCGATGAAACCCTGGCCTTCATGCGCGCCTGCGGCATGGACAGTTCGCCGCAACTGCGCGAAACCAGTTTCTTCACCGCCCACGAAGCGCTGCTGCTGAACTACGAACAAGCCTTCGTGCGTCGCGACAGCCTGACCAACGATTACTACGATTGCTCGGCCCACATGCTGTGGATCGGCGACCGCACCCGCCAGCTTGACGGCGCACACGTGGAATTCCTGCGCGGAGTGAACAACCCGATCGGGGTGAAAGTCGGCCCGAGCATGAACCCGGAAGACTTGATTCGCCTGATCGATGTGCTCAACCCGGACAACGACCCGGGCCGCTTGAACCTGATCGCGCGGATGGGCGCGAACAAGGTCGGCGATCACTTGCCACAACTGATCCGTGCCGTGGAACGTGAAGGCAAGAAAGTGCTCTGGAGTTCCGACCCGATGCACGGTAATACCATCAAGGCCAGCAGCGGCTACAAGACCCGCGACTTCGCGCAGATCCTCGGCGAAGTGAAGCAGTTCTTCCAGGTGCACGAAGCGGAAGGCACCTATGCCGGCGGTATCCACATCGAAATGACCGGGCAGAACGTCACCGAATGCATTGGTGGCGCGCGGCCGATTACTGAAGACGGGTTGTCGGATCGGTACCACACCCATTGCGATCCGCGGATGAATGCCGATCAGTCGCTGGAATTGGCGTTTTTGATTGCTGAGACGTTGAAGCAAGTCCGCCGTTAAATCGCGTCGAGCCCTTCGCGGGCAAGCCTCGCTCCTACAGGATTACGCGATCCTTTGTAGGAGCGAGGCTTGCCCGCGAAGGCGTCCTTTCAATCACCGCCAACGCTGGCCAATGCCACCCTCAACCGATCCGCACTCACCCGCTGACAATTCAACTGCACATGCTCCAACCCCAGCCAATCCGCCATTTGCCGCAAATTGACCGCCAACGCCAGCATCCCCGCCTCATCCAGCCCCGGTTCTTCCTCATGTACCGCATGCACCGCCAACCGGCCCAGCGCCCGTTCAGCGCGCAGATCAACTCGCGCAGCAATCCGTTCATTGTGCAAAAACGGCAGCACGTAATAGCCGTAGACCCGCTTGTCCTGCGGCGTGTAAATCTCCAGCCGATAGCGAAAATCGAACATGCGCTCAGTGCGGCTGCGCTCCCAGATCAGCGAATCAAACGGCGACAGCAACGCGCTGCTCTCGACCTTGCGCGGCACTTTGGGCTCGGGCAAACAGTAGGCCGGTTGCCGCCAACTTTGCACTTCGCAGGCCAGCAACTCTCCACTCTCGACCAGCTCCGCCAATCGCAACCGACTGTCGGCCGGGTTCAAACGAAAGTAGTCGCGCAAATCCTTTTCCGTGCCGACACCCAACGCCGTAGCCGCATGCAATAACAACCCGCGCTGAGCCTCGGCTTCGGTGAGCAAAGGTTGCTGGAGAATCGCCGAAGGAATCACCCGCTCCGGCAGATCATAAAGTCGCTCGAAGCCACGCCGCCCGGCGACAGTTACTTCACCGGCGGCAAACAACCATTCCAGCGCATGCTTCTCGGCGCTCCAGTCCCACCACGGCCCGGCCCGTTCCTGGCGGGTCGACAGGCTTCCCGCACCCAACGCGCCCAGCTCTTCAACGGATGCCAGCACCCGACGAATCGTGTCTTGTTGCTCACGACCGAAACGCGCCAATTGCTGATAGATGTCTTCGCCACGGGTCGCACGCTGCATGCGCCAGCGCATCAACGGATACATGGACAACGGCAACAGCGAAGCTTCATGGCCCCAATATTCGAACAACGTGCGTCGCCGGCCCTGACTCCAGGCAGCCTGATCGAGCAGTTCGGGTGAGTAGTTACCAAGACGGGAAAACAGCGGAAGGTAGTGCGAACGCACTAACGCATTGACGGAGTCGATCTGCAAGATGCCCAGGCGTTCGATCAGCCGGTTGAGCTGCACCGGTTTGATCGCCGCTGGCGGCTGACGCCCGTTGAACCCTTGGGCAGCCAGTGCCAGACGTCGAGCCTGTTTGATGGAAAAGGACAGCGTTGCGGGCATGAGCACCTCCTTGTCTGCTCGCAACCTACCTCACCAGAGAGGGGTTTGTGTAGCAATGGCCTCATCATTTATGCATCGGATCGTCCCAGAACGGCCGGATCGACTCGTGCTCGACATCCGCACGACTCACGCCAATGTCCTTCAGCGCTTCATCACTCAGGCTCGCCAACAGCTCACGTTCGCGGTGAAGTTCGTACCAGCGACTAAACTTGTGCAGCAGATCCGAAACGGCGTGGATTGAGAATTTTTCTGACGTTACATGCTCGTGTTGACCTTTCATCATGTTGCCCTCCTTTAGGGATGGCTCAAGTCTCGCGCCAGAGCTAAGATCAATCCAACGAATGTTTCTGATGGTATGCATCTCGGAGATTGATGGATGTCAGCTTTCCCCAGTATTGATACCGATGTACTGCGTACCTTTGTCGCGATTGCCGACCAGGGCGGTTTTACCCGCGCCGGCGAATTGGTCAACCGCACGCAGTCTGCGGTGAGCATGCAGATGAAACGCCTGGAAGAAGACGTGTTGCAGCGCCAGCTGTTCGAGCGCGACGGGCGCCAGGTCAAGCTGACCGCTGAAGGCCAGGTGCTGCTCGGCTATGCCCGACGCATCCTCAAACTGCACAGCGAAGTGTTCAATACCCTTCGCGAACCGCACATGGTCGGCACGGTGCGCATTGGTACGCCGGATGATTACGTAATGCGCTTTTTGCCGGGGATCCTGTCGCGCTTCGCCAAGTTCTATCCGCTGATCCAGATCGAAGTTCACTGCGAATCAACCAAGCAACTCTTGCAGCGCCAGGACCTGGACTTGTCGATCGTCACCCGCGAGCCTGGCACCGAGATCGGCCAGTTGCTGCGCAAGGAGCGTTTTGTCTGGGCCGAGGCGCAATGTTTCAGCGCCCACGAGCAAACACCATTGCCGCTGGCAATGTTCAACAGTGATTGTTTCTGCCGGTTGTGGGCGTGCAATGCCCTCGACGCGATGGGCCGTGATTATCGGATCGCCTACAACAGTTCGAGCCTGTCGGCGTTGATGGCCGTGGTCAGCGCCGGCCTGGCGGTAACCGCGCAACTGGAAAGCCTGATCACCCCGGACATGCGCATCCTCGGCGCCGCCGAAGACCTGCCGCTGCTGCCCGAGGCCAGCATCATGCTGGTGCGCAACCTGCACAACCCGTCGCCGATCACCGAATGCCTGGCCGAGCACATCGTCGAAGGCTTCAAACTTTAAGGGCGAGCATCACCGCGCAGAACACCAGGAAACCGCAGAACAGCCCGCGCAACAGCCTCTCCGGCAAGGCGTGGGCGATTTTCACGCCCCAACTGATACTCATCAGACCGCCAACCGCTAATGGCAAACCGATCATCCAGTTCACCTCATGGTGCACGGCGTAAGTCACCAGGGTGACGCCGGTGCTCGGCAATGCCAGCGCCAGCGACAAACCCTGGGCAACCACTTGAGTAGTGCCGAACAGACTGGTCAGCACCGGCGTCGCCACCACTGCCCCGCCCACGCCAAACAACCCGCCCATGGTCCCGGACGCCGCGCCCAGCACGCCCAGCCATGGCCATGAGTAATTCATCTGCGAAGATGCTGGCGCGTTGGCGGTGAACATGCGCACCAGGTTGTAGGTGGACAGGGCCACGAGGAACGCGACGAAGCCGATGCGCATGGTTTGCGCATCGATGCCCACGGCCCAGATCGAACCGATCCACGCGAAACAAAACCCCATCGAGGCCAATGGCAATGCATGGCGCAATTCGATGCGATTGCGCTGGTGGTAGCGCCACAGCGCCAGCATCACGTTCGGCACCACCATCACCAACGCCGTGCCTTGGGCCAGTTGCTGGTCCAGACCGCAGAGCACGCCAAGCAACGGGATGGCCACCAGGCCACCGCCGATTCCGAACAAACCACCCAGGGTGCCAAGGGCCACGCCAAAGATCAGGTACATCAAAAACTCAATCACAGGCCAATTCCCTCTTGTCAGGCGTTTCATCCTACGCAGTCGGCCCTAGCGGGGAAACGCACAGCAACGCACAATGGCTGTGCCGATTTCGCACAAGCGCTGGTAAAACCATGAATCCCAATCAATTGACCGATCAACTTGGGCTGTTCCTCGACGTGCTCGAAACCGGGAGCTTTTCCGCCGCGTCCCGACGTCATCCTTTGACGCCTTCAGCGGTGGCCCGGCGTATCGACAGCCTGGAAAGCGCGGTCGGCAGTCAGCTATTCCTGCGCAGCACCCACGCGGTGCGAGCGACGCCGGCGGGTTTGGCGTTTGCCGAACGGGCGCGGCGGATCGTCGCTGAATTGCGTCTGGCCCGGGCGGAAGCGGTGTCCCTCAGCAGCGCGCCTGAAGGCTTGATTCGGGTGGACGCACCCGCCGCATTCGGCCGCCGGCATCTGGCACCGGTTATCGCTGACTTTCTGATGTTGTACCCCGGTCTCGACGTGCAATTGCACCTGATCGACAGTTTTGTCGATATGCAGGGCCTGAACCTGGGCAAGGTCGATCTTGTGCTGCGCGCCGGGCAAATGGCCGACACCCGGCTGGTGGCCACGCCATTGGCGAACATGGTGCGCATCGCCTGCGCCAGTCCCGACTATTTGAAACGCCGAGGCGTGCCGACCGATCCGTCGCAGCTAATGGAACACGATGGCCTGGACTGGGATGGCCTCGCCCCGCCCTTCGCCTGGCGCTTCGAACAGGACGGGCGCATGCAACTGCACCGCCCGGCGCGGATCCGCATGAGCGCCAACAATGCCGAGGCGCTGGTTTGCGGCGCACTGGCCGGACTCGGTATCGCGCACTTGCCGACATGGCTGGCCAGCGAATACCTGCTGCGCGGCGAATTGCTGCCGCTGTTCTGCGAAAACGGCCTGCCGAAACCGGAAACCGCCGGGATTTACGCATTGCGCCTGGAGCAACAGGCCAGCTCACGCAGTCGCCTGTTGCTGGAATACCTGAAAACCCGCTTCAGCCCGATCGCACCGTGGGATCTGGCCTTGCAAGGCAATCTGACCGGCTACTAAGCCAAAATTATCTGGCGCATTAAAGATTCGCCCGCTAGATTCATGAAGATCACTGATCAAGGCTTTGACATGACCACCGAACGCAACACCCCGGACAACTGCGACGACCTGCTGCTGGACAATCAGGTCTGCTTCGCCCTGCATTCCACTTCGCTGCTGATGACCAAGGTCTATAAACCGTTGCTGCAAGCACTGGGCCTGACCTATCCGCAGTACCTGGCGATGATGGTGTTGTGGGAAAAGGATGGTTTGACCGTCGGTGAAATCAGCAACCGTCTGCTGACCGATCCGGGCTCGTTGACGCCGCTGCTCAAGCGCCTGGAAGTCGAAGGACTGCTCAGCCGCACCCGCAGCCGTGAAGATGAGCGGGTGGTGATTGTCGAGCTGACCGAACAGGGCCGGGCGTTGCGCGACAAGGCGCGGGATATTCCGCAGTGCATTTTGGGCGCCAGCGGGCAGACGCTTGAGCAGTTGAAGAAGCTGCAAAATGACCTTCAAGAACTGCGTAGCCACCTGCAAGACAGCCTCTAATCCCCCAAACACAATAGATCCCTGTGGGAGCGGGCTTGCTCGCGAAGGCGGTGTGTCATTCAGCAATAATGTTGACTGATACACCGCTTTCGCGAGCAAGCCCGCTCCCACACTAGTTTTGTGTTTACCTTCAAAAAAATATTCGCCCTAAAATTCTGATCAAACCCTTCTAACTCAATAGTCTTCACAACCCTCGCCCTTCCACTCGCCTCCCTCAAAAAACTTTTTCAAAAATTTATCTTGCGCGCTAAATATTAGCGAGCTACATTTATCTCGCAGTTACTTAGCGCGCAAACATTTAGCGCAAAACACCCAAATCGGAATGAGGCTCACACCATGCAAACTCTCTACACCGCAATCGCAACTTCCACCGGTGGCCGTGATGGTCGTGCGGTTTCCAGCGACAACATCCTCGACGTCAAACTCGCTACTCCGAAAGAACTCGGCGGTGCTGGCGGCGCGGCGACCAACCCTGAGCAACTGTTCGCCGCCGGCTACTCCGCCTGCTTCATCGGCGCGCTGAAGTTCGTGGCCAGCCAGACCAAACGCAGCATCCCGAACGACGCTTCGATCACTGCCCATGTCGGCATCGGCCAGATCCCTGGCGGTTTCGGTCTGGACATCGACTTGCACATCAGCCTGCCGGGCCTGGATCAAGCTGACGCGCAATCCCTGGTCGATGCGGCTCACCAGGTCTGCCCGTACTCCAACGCCACCCGTGGCAACGTCGAAGTGCGCCTGCACGTCACCGTCTAACCGCAGATTCCCAGGCCCGAACAGGAAATGACCATGAACACGTTCAGCAAAGTCTTGACCGGTACCCTTCTCACCCTCTCCGTCCACAGCGCATTCGCGGGCGATGGGGTTGAACACAACACCCAGGCGTTCCTCGATGTACTGAATGCCGGCACCGGTAAGCCGATGGAGCAACTCACGCCCAAAGAAGCCCGCGCGGTGCTGGTGGGTGCGCAAGCCGGGGTGAAGCTGACGCTGCCCAAAGCCGATGTCAGCCAGAAGACCATTCAAGTCGATGGCCAACCGATCAGCCTGACCATCGTCCGGCCGGCCGGGATCAAGGGTGAGCTGCCGGTGTTCATGTTCTTCCACGGCGGCGGTTGGGTACTGGGGGATTTCCCGACCCACGAACGGCTGGTTCGGGATCTGGTGGTGGGCTCGGGTGCGGCGGCGGTGTTCGTCAATTACACACCGTCGCCGGAAGCGCACTACCCGGTGGCGATCAATCAGGCTTACGCCGCCACGAAGTGGGTGGCCGAGCACGGCAAAGAGATCAACGTCGACGGCAAACGCCTGGCGGTGGCCGGCAACAGTGTCGGTGGCAACATGGCCGCGGTGGTTGCGCTGATGGCCAAAGACAAAGGCACGCCGGCGATCAAGTTCCAGGTGCTGTTGTGGCCGGTGACGGATGCCAGCTTCGAAACCGCGTCTTACAACCAGTTTGCCGAGGGGCACTTCCTCACCAAAAACATGATGAAGTGGTTCTGGGACAACTACACCACCGACGCCAATCAGCGGAACGAGATCTACGCATCACCGCTGCGGGCGACCACGGCGCAACTCAAAGGCCTGCCGCCAGCGCTGGTGCAGACCGCAGGTGCTGATGTGCTGCGCGATGAAGGCGAGGCCTATGCACGCAAACTCGACGAGGCTGGCGTGCCGGTCACGGCGGTTCGCTACAACGGCATGATCCACGATTATGGTTTGTTGAACGTGGTGAGCCAGGTGCCGGCGGTGCGTTCGGCGATGTTGCAAGCGTCTGAAGAACTCAAGCAACACCTGAAGAAATAACCCCACCCTTGTAGGAGCGAGGCTTGCCCGCGAAGGCGTCGTGTCAGTCGACATCAATGTTGAATGACAAACCGCCTTCGCGGGCAAGCCTCGCTCCTACAGGGAATATGTGTTTCTGGCAGGCACAAAAAAGCCCGACTCAATGGTCGGGCTTTTTCATTCCTGAAGCTGTGCTTATTTAGCACGGCCTTTGTAGGAACCGCCTTCGCGGGTATCGATCTCGATCATGTCGCCGATTTCGATGAAGTCAGCAACCGACAGTTCGGTACCGTTCTTCAGTTTGGCAGGCTTCATCACCTTGCCGGAAGTGTCGCCGCGAGCGGAACCTTCGGTGTAGTCAACTTGACGCACGATAGTGGTCGGCAGTTCTACGGAAACCAGACGCTCTTCGAAGAAGATCGCTTCACAAACATCGGTCATGCCTTCTTCAACGAAAGGCAGAACGGCTTCGATGTCTTCAGCGTTCAGCTCGTACATGGTGTAGTCAGTGGTGTCCATGAACGTGTAGGTGTCGCCGCTGATGAAGGACAGGGTCGCTTCTTTGCGGTCGAGGATTACGTCGTCCAGTTTGTCGTCAGCGCTGTAAACGATCTCGGTCTTGTAACCGGTCAGCAGGTTCTTCAGCTTGGTCTTCATGATCGCGCTGTTACGACCGGACTTGGTGAATTCAGCTTTCTGAACCAGCCAAGGATCGTTTTCGAGACGGATCACGGTACCGGGTTTCAGTTCTTTACCAGTTTTCATTGCGAATATCCGAATTTGGATGGGATTTACAAAAATCTAGGCCGCGTATCATATCCAATTTACATAAAACTGTACCAGCGCTGCGGCAAGATCCGCCTGCAAGGCTTGTTCCAGACACCACGCCTCAGCGTGTTTTTGCAGCTCTGGCCAGTGTTTGCGGGTCGCCAGCCATTGGTCGGCGATATCTTGGCCGGCATTCCATGCGCGCCAAAGACCGCTGATTGCCTCTGCGGCAGGCGCCGACAAGCCTTTTGTATAGAGCGCGAGGAACGCTTCAAGCTTGTCGAGGTGGATATTTTCCTCTTGCTGATAGATGTGCCAGAGCAGCGGCCGCCCTGCCCATTGGGCACGCACAAACGAATCTTCGCCGCGCACGGCGTTGAAATCGCAGCACCAGAGCAAGTGATCGTATTGATCCTGTCGGATGAACGGCAGCACTTGCACGGTCAAGGCTTCGCGCACATGCAGCGCTCCCGCCACCAAGCCGTTTATCCCGAGCCAGCGTTCGACGTCACCGAGAATCCGCCCTTCTGGCACCAGCAAATGCGTGGGCGCAGAGTCGGCGGCGAGTGTGTCGAGCCAGCTCGCCAGCCCGGTGTTCTCGTAGGCAAACAGCGAGATCAGTTGCGCAGCGGGCGCAGGATCAATCCCCAAGCCTTGCAGGAATTCGCGCCGGGCTTCGGGGTTTTGCTGAAATTGCCGACGCCGCTCCAGCAATCCGGTTTCCCGCAGCAAGCCGCCGGTGCCCTTCTGGAACCCCGGAAAGAAGAAGAACTTCTGCACGCTCTTGTACTTCACCGACGGCAAACCGTGGCAGCCGATGACCCAGTCTTCGGCGCTCAGATAATCCAGGTTCATCCACAACGGCGGTGTTTCCCGCGCGGCCATGGCGTCCATGTACGGGCTCGGCAATTGGCAGGCGAACGCGGCGATCACCACGTCAGCGGCCTCCACCGGTTGCCATTCGGCAGCCCATTGCCGCACCTCGACACCCTGTTGCCATTGCTGCGGCGCGTGGATTTCGATCTCGGGGCACAGGCGTTCGAAGGCCCGCAGGTCGTCGACCCACAGGCGAACGTCTACTGCATGTTCGGCCACCAGTTGACGGGCCAGGCGCCAGGTCACACCGATGTCGCCAAAGTTGTCGACCACGGTGCAAAAAATATCCCAGCGCCCGCGGTTTTTCATTTGAGGCAGTTCAGGCATTAAAGGCTTCCGTTGGCAAAGGCGCCGATTGTCCGCATAAATTACCCCGTGCAGAAGGGCCGACGACGATTAATCTTCGTGCGACAATCGCCATCCGCCCGCGAACACCCGCCAGGAGGCAGCCATGCCCTATCGTCCCAACCCGCGCCGTCCGTTGCCGATCCGCCTCAATGCCCTGCAATTGACCGGCAGCATTGCCCTGGGCCTTTGGCTGGGCTTCCTGGCCATCGCGCTGACGTGCTGGCTCGCCTCGCGTTTTATCTTCCCCGAGCAATTGGCGCCAGTGGCCCAGGCCGTACAGCAACTGGCCCAACCGCCGGTGGTGGTGCAGCCGGTGCCGGACATCCCGCCGCAGAGCCCGCTGTTCGAACAATACAAAGAAAACCTGCGCAAGAACGAACAACAGCAATTCCTCGATCAGGCCCGCACCAATAACCGCAACCTGTCGAACCCCAAATGTCAGTTCTGGCTGCAACAGGACCAGACCGCGCCGAGCGAAAAAAGCCGCGCCAACGTCCAGCAATTCTGCGATTGATCATGAACAAGCAAATCGTCCACCAACTGATTCTCGACAAGCTGCGCATCGATCTCGACATCGCCGAACGCGCTGCGCAAACCGCGTACGAAACCGCGACTCACGAAGAAAACATCGCCGAAAACAAGTACGACACCCTTGGCCTGGAAGCGTCGTACCTGGCGGCCGGGCAGGCGAAACGGGTCGAGGAAATCCGTCATTCACTGACGGTGTGCCAGAACCTGACATTGCGTCCGTATGACGATCAGCGCGGTATCGAAGTCGGCGCCCTGCTCGGTCTGGAAGACGAAAAGGGACGTGAACAGTGGCTGTTCCTGGCCCCCGACGCGGCGGGTTTGAAGGTTGATGTGGTGGGGCAGATGATTACCGTCATCACCCCCCGCTCGCCGCTGGGCAAAAGCCTGCTGGGCAAGTTCGAAGGGGACGAGGTGGAGATTCTGGTGGCGGGCGCTCGGCAACAGTTTGCTGTTACCGAGGTGATTTAACGCAGATTAATGAACCGGCAGTTCGACGCCGTCGAACAGTTCTTCCAGCTCCTGCTTGTTGTGGCACTGGATCGCCTTGGCCATGACTTCGCGGGTCAGGTGCGGGGCAAACTTCTCGATGAAGTCGCACATGAAGCCACGCAGGAAGGTGCCGCGACGGAAGCCGATCTTGGTGATGCTGGATTCGAACAGATCGCTGGCATCAAGCATCACCAGATCGCTGTCGAGTTTGGCATCGACCGCCATCTTCGCCACGATGCCCACGCCCAGGCCAAGACGCACGTAAGTCTTGATTACGTCGGCGTCGGCAGCGGTGAACACCACTTTCGGCGTCAGGCCACGATGGCTGAAAGCTTCGTCGAGTTTCGAACGTCCAGTGAAACCGAACACGTACGTCACGATCGGGTATTCGGCGAGGGCTTCGAGGGTCAGCTTCGGCAGCTTGGTCAACGGGTGACCCTGGGGCACGACCACGCAACGGTTCCAGCGGTAGCACGGCATCATCACCAGGTCACCGAACAGCTCCAGGGCTTCGGTGGCGATGGCAAAATCCACGGTGCCGTCAGCGGCCATTTCGGCGATCTGCATCGGCGAACCCTGGTGCATGTGCAACGCAACGTCCGGGTACTGCTTGATGAAATTGCTGATCACCGGCGGCAACGCATAACGCGCCTGGGTGTGGGTGGTCGCGATCGACAGGGTGCCTTTCTTCTCGTTGGAGAATTCCTGGGCAATCTGCTTGATGCTTTCAACCTTGCGCAGGATTTCGCCGGCGGTGGTGATGATGCGTTCGCCGGCCGGGGTAACACGGGTCAGGTGCTTGCCACTGCGGGCGAAGACCTCGACGCCCAATTCGTCTTCCAGCAAACGGATCTGTTTACTGATGCCCGGCTGCGAGGTGTAGAGACTTTGGGCGGTAGCGGAAACGTTGAGGTCGTGGTGCGCCACTTCCCAGATGTAGCGCAGTTGTTGAAGCTTCATATGAATCCCTCAAAGCAGGTAGACGCCACGGGCATCAGCGACGGTATATAACTATATTAATGGTTTGAAGAATAAATCTAGAACTTTTTTATCAAAACGCCATTATTCGTGCTCTACCGGTCTCCCTGACGTCGACGCTCTACCAGTGGCACCAGATAGACCGGCACCCGGGCCAACTGCAAGACCCGCGCTGCCGTGCGGCCCAGCGGGGTTTCCGCACTGGCGCGATGGCTATGACTTCCTACGATCAGCAAATCCACCGAGAGTTTCTGCGCCTGGTCGAGAATCACCTGCGACGGGTCACCCTGAAGCACCCGCACCGCTTGAATCCGTTCCAGATCCTGCTCCCCCTCATCCCCCAATTCTTCACGAAAGCTTTCCAGCACCCGCCGTTCGATATTGGCGATCACCGTGTTCAGGCCCTGACTATGAAATTCGTTCAACGCCTGCTCATCGAGATAACTTTGAAGCACCGACTCGGCGAACAACCCCATGGGCTCCACCGCGTGCACCACATACAAGTCGGCATTGAATGTTCGCGCCAGCGCCAGGGCGTGCTGCATCACCAACGGTGCGTACAGGCCGAGGTCAGTGGCATACAACATGGAACGAATCATATGACCTCCTTGCGTGCCGACATGGCGGAGATTGATTCAGCTTAGCAGTGCCTTGCCGAGTACGACGTGCCGCGTAACACCTTGACTCAAGGGCTTAAACTTTCTGCTCATTGCTTATGCCATGCGGCACATGGCCGGTGGCGACGACTTCGCGCGCCAGCTCACAATGACCGGCCTGATCATCGAAAAACACGTCGGCGGCAAACGCTTCCAGAAACGCCGCTTTGGTCAGGCCGCCGAGAAACAGCGATTCATCCAGACGAATGTCCCACTCGCGCAGCGTGCGAATCACCCGCTCGTGGGCCGGTGCCGAACGCGCGGTGACCAGGGCGGTGCGGATCGGGCAGGCGTCTTCGGGGAACTCGCGCTGTAACAAATTCAATGCCGCGAGGAAGCCTTTGAACGGGCCGCCACGCAAGGGCTCCCGGGCTGATTCACGCTCGCTGGCCTGAAAAGCTTCCAGCCCACCCGACTGATAGACCCGCTCCGATTCATCGGAAAACAGCACCGCGTCACCGTCGAAGGCAATGCGTAATTCATCACTGGCAGCACGGCTCGCGCCGCCCGACAGAATGGTCGCGGCAGCAAAACCGGCGTCCAGCGCACTGCGCACATCTTCGGCATGAGTGGAGAGAAACAGGTCGCAACCAAAGGCCTTGAGGTACGGATAAGGACTGCGTCCGCCGACAAACGCCGCTCGGGAAATTGCCAGGCCGTAGTGGTGAATCGAGTTGAACACCCGCAATCCGGTGTCGGCACTGTTGCGCGACACCAGCACCACTTCGACCCGGGCACGACCCAGACTGGCATTGAGATTCAGGAGTTTTTCCACCAGAGGGAATGCATCACCGGGTGCGAGGACTTCGTCTTCGTGCTCGATCTGGTATTGCCGATAGGCCTCGACCCCGTCAGACAGATAGACCTTGTGGCTTTCGCTCAGGTCGAACAGCGCTCGCGAAGAAATCGCCAGCACCAGCTTGTCATCTATGTCTTTGGCCATGCCTTTCCCCTCTGGTGGATCGACTCAAACGTTACGTCGATCGATAAAACCGAGCGCCCGATACAAGGCCTCGATGCGTGGCAACTCACATCCCGCCGCTTTCGCCGCCGCCAGTGGCCGGGCATAAATTGCCTCCAGCTCCAGTGGTCGTTTGTGCAGGAAATCGTGGTACATGCTCGGCCAATAGTCGGGCATTTTTTCGGTCACCATAAACAGGTGATCGGCATACACGGCCGGAATCTCGTGACCACAAGCGATTGCGCCCCGAACCACTTCGGCCATCAACGCCTTGATCAGTTCCCGACTGTCAGCATCGGCCATCAACGGCGTAGTGCTCGCCCCAAGCAACACCGAGAGACCGTTGTAAGGAACATTCCACACCAGTTTTTGCCAGCGCGCCTGGTGCAGGTTCGGCATGCCCTGAGAATCGATGCCAGCCGCGCGGAACATCCCGGCGCCCTCCTCGACAATGGCCATGCGTGCCGGCTCATCAGCGGCCGGGCCACTGTGATAACCGACATTCACCGCGCCCAGCGCTTGATGCGTGATCACGCCAGGCCCGGTGCGATGAACGCAGATAAAGCAGAGCCCACCAAGCACATGCAGCGAATCGGGAAGTAATTCGCGCAGGCTGTCCTCAACGTCGAGGCCGTTTTGCAGCACCAGCACTTTGGCGTTCGGTGCGGCGGCTTGAAGGATGGCGGGCGCCAGATCGGCGTTGCTGGTGGTTTTGGCGCCGATCAGCAGCCAGTCACAGGGCGGCATGTCCTCGGCGCTCGAATAGGCCTGGACCGGGTTTAACGTCAGCGCCCCATGCGGCGCACTGTCAACCTGAAGCCCGCGTTCGGCCACTGCGGAAAATTCACTGCGCAACAGAAAATGCACATCGAAACCGGCCCGCGCCAACATCACCCCGTAAAAACCACCGATTGCGCCGGTCCCGATAATGCCGATTGTCGGCTTGGCAACTGCTCCCATCATGGCAACTCCTCAGCAATTCGACTTAGCGCCTGGCCTACCGCCTGATTCAGTTCGGTGTCGGTCAGGCGCGACTGTACCGCCCCAAAGAACTCACCGTCGCGCACCACAAACAGCGCCGGCAAATGAAAGACCTCATAACGTTCCACCAACCCGCCATTGTCAGCGGCGTCGATCCAGCACAGCCGGTCAATCGCCAGATCGAGTCTGGGCAACTGCTCGCGGGCAAAACGGCAACTGGCGCAACCGACGCTGGTGAAAATAACCAGGGAAATGCCGCTCATCGCCAGCAGCCGTTGGTCGGCGTCGAAATCGGTCAGTTCCGATTCGACCACTATACTGGGGGAAACAATGTCAAATGGGCGACACAGGGAGTCCGTGTTCATGGGACGTTTTCTTCCTCATCCTGACGATGTGCCCGTGGAACTTACGCTGCTCAAACATGAGTGCATTTCACGGCAACGGCTGCACACTATCAGCCTCGGCGGCATGGCTTGCAATTACCACCGCGCCTGGCGCCACGGCACAGCGCTGGAAGTACGCATGCCGACCTTGAACCCCGATTTGCGTTTTCTGGGCTACGTAGCCTGGTGCCTGCGCCGAAAGCGCGGCTATCTGGTGGGCATTGCCTTTGTCGATGAACAGATGCTGTTCAGTGCACGGATGGGCGAGCAGGTGTGCCAGATCGAGCGCTATTGCCGCCTGCACGATGCCCATGATGATCTGCAGGAAGCTCAAGCCCTGGCACTCGAATGGGTGCAGCAGCATGCCGATGAGTTCTCCCACGACACGGTTCGCAAGGCTTTTGCGCAGCCAGTGCTGGATTAAACCGGTGTTTGCCCATTGTCGAGCCACGGTGTAACGCGCTAAGGTTCGGGTCCCCCGACGCGCTTAATTTGCTGTGCTCCGCCGCGCGGGTTCGCTGGCGGCCGGCACCCGTGACCTGACGAGTAAACGATGGCTGATTTACCGATCAACGACCTAAACGTCGCTTCCAACGAAACCCTGATCACTCCCGATCAGCTCAAGCGTGATATCCCTTTGAGCGATGCCGCCCTGCGCACCGTGACCAAGGGCCGCGAAGTCATTCGCAACATTCTTGATGGCACCGATCACCGCTTGTTCGTGGTCATCGGGCCGTGCTCGATCCACGACATCAAGGCGGCCCACGAATACGCCGAGCGCCTGAAAACCCTCGCCGCCGAAGTGTCCGATACCTTGTATCTGGTCATGCGTGTGTATTTCGAGAAGCCACGTACCACTGTCGGCTGGAAAGGTCTGATCAACGATCCGTACCTGGATGACTCGTTCAAGATTCAGGATGGCTTGCACATCGGTCGCCAGTTGCTGCTGGACCTGGCCGAGATGGGCCTGCCGACCGCCACCGAAGCCCTCGACCCGATCTCCCCGCAATACTTGCAGGACCTGATCAGTTGGTCGGCCATCGGCGCGCGCACCACAGAATCCCAGACGCACCGTGAAATGGCTTCCGGCTTGTCCTCGGCGGTCGGCTTCAAGAACGGCACCGACGGCGGCCTGACCGTGGCGATCAACGCGCTGCAGTCGGTTTCCAGTCCGCACCGTTTCCTGGGTATCAACCAGGAAGGTGGCGTGTCGATCGTCACCACCAAGGGCAACGCCTACGGTCACGTGGTATTGCGCGGTGGCAACGGCAAGCCGAACTACGATTCGGTCAGCGTCGCGCTCTGCGAGCAAGCGCTGAACAAGGCCAAGATCAAGCCGAACATCATGGTCGATTGCAGCCACGCCAACTCCAACAAGGACCCGGCCCTGCAACCGCTGGTGATGGAGAACGTCGCCAACCAGATCCTCGAAGGCAACCAGTCGATCATCGGCCTGATGGTCGAGAGTCACCTGAACTGGGGCTGCCAGGCGATCCCGAAAGACCTCGCCGACCTGCAATACGGCGTGTCGATCACCGATGCCTGCATCGATTGGTCCGCCACCGAAAACACCTTGCGCAGCATGCACGCCAAGCTCAAGGATGTGTTGCCGAAACGCGATCGCAGCTGAATACTGTTTTTCAGGCACAAAAAAACGCCGGGCTTAAACCCGGCGTTTTTTTATGCGTTGCGTTTACTGGCTCAGCTTGGCCGCGTGCCGCTGATGACGTTCCATGTAGCGCTCCACGTAGGAGCACGATGGAATCACCGTGTAGCCCATTTCTTCGGCGTACTGCAGCGCCTGCTCGGTCAATGCCGCCGCAATGCCACGGCCACGCAAAGCGTTGGGCACGAAGGTGCGATAGATATCCAGGGTCTGTTTCCCCAGATCCATATAGGTCAGGTAGGCACGATGACCGTCCACATTGGTCTCGAACTGATGACCAGCCTGGTCATGGTGGATGGACAACGCCTCGCTCATCACTACTCCTCGCGGGTCTTGGATTCTGACCCCTACCTTACCGATGTTTTTCCGGCGAAGGAACATCTACGCCACCCTGTGCCTGAATGGACACCGAGAAGAGCGACACCAATCTCGCGCAACCTGGGCACGTATCAAATAGTAGGCACCATTGGCGAAAATGCTCAAGGTGCGCTCGTCATCATGCCGAGGGGGACTGCGGGTGCTGCTCCGGGGTTACGCAGGGACGGCTCGACCGAAGATCTTCCCGGGTCGAAAGCCTGAACATTGCCGGATGTTGAGACTTAAGACGAGCGCCCTTCGTTAAAGTCACCTCAACATGC
Organism: Pseudomonas nunensis; assembly: GCF_024296925.1. Taxonomy (NCBI): domain Bacteria; kingdom Pseudomonadati; phylum Pseudomonadota; class Gammaproteobacteria; order Pseudomonadales; family Pseudomonadaceae; genus Pseudomonas; species Pseudomonas nunensis. The sequence continues at coordinate 919,136 of NZ_CP101125.1, read as the reverse complement.
AGAAAGATATGAGAGGCGCTGCGCAAAATCCGAACAAAAGTGTAGACGAAAGCATGTAGACAGACTTTAACAAAGACTGGAAATACTGCCTTCGGAATAGGGAACTTTTCTCATGCGGCTCGCTCATCTCGGGCCTTGCAGCTGGGTATTTTTTATACAGAGCAGTTAAAAATTGCTCGAAAAAGAATCAACGCCTACAATTTTTTTTGCTTCTTGCTTTACGTCAGTTTACTTACGACAAGTAATGGGTAGTATGTACGCCGGCTATTTCCTCACTCTGAGGAGACAGCTACTTAATAGAAAGTCCTTGAAGGGGAACACGATGAACAACGTTCTGAAATTCTCTGCTCTGGCTCTGGCCGCAGTTCTGGCTACCGGTTGCAGCAGCGTATCGAAAGAAACCGAAGCACGTCTGACCGCTACTGAAGACGCAGCTGCTCGCTCCCAGGCTCGTGCAGACGAAGCTTACCGTAAAGCTGATGAAGCTCTGGCTGCTGCTCAAAAAGCACAACAGACTGCTGACGAAGCTAACGAGCGTGCTCTGCGCATGCTGGACAAAGCTAGCCGCAAGTAATAGTCCTTCGGGATTGTTATCAAGCCGATCCATTTATGGGTCGGCTTTTTTTATGCCCGGCGTTTAGTACCGGCCATAAAAAAACCCGCCGACGGCCAACGTCGGCGGGTTCCTGTTCTTCGTGCTTACTGCTGCAGATCGACCGGCACGCTCGACACCATCGGTGCGGAAGTGTTCGGCACGGCGATTTCCACCGGCAGGCCATCTTCGGCAGCCACGACGTCACGCACCACATCCCAGTTCATACGCAGGTTGTTGGTGATGTCTTCACGCTTGAGCATCGCGTTGATCACGGCGGTGTGCTTGTCGACCACCGACGGATTGCCGTTGTCGTCCAGCGGCGTGTGCGCTTCAAGATAAACCTTGCCGCCGCTCAGGCCGAATTTGTACGGGTCGTTGATGATCCGCACGGACGTGCCGACCGGCACCATGCTCGCCATTTCCAGCACGTTGTTGTTGAACATGCGGAAGCAGCCGTGACTGGTACGCATGCCGATGCCGAATTTCTTGTTCGAGCCGTGAATCAGGTAGCCCGGCGTGCCCAGGTTGAACTTGAACGGCCCCAGCGGGTTGTCCGGGCCGGCCGGCACCACATTCGGCAACGGGTCACCGTCAGCGGCGTGCTCGGCCTTGATCGACGCTGGAGGGGTCCAGGTCGGGTTCGGCGTCTTGGCGGTGATGGTGGTATGGGCAATCGGCGAACCCCAGCCTTCACGACCGATACCCAGCGGGAAGGTGTACACCACGTTCCGGCCTTTCGGGTAGTAGTAGAGGCGGTATTCGGCCAGGTTGATGACGATGCCTTCACGCGGACCCGGCGGCAGGATGAAGCGGGTCGGCAGAATGATTTCGGTGCCGGCGCCCGGCAGCCAGGCGTCGACGCCCGGATTGGCCGCGACCATTTCCGAATAGCCCAGATCGTAAGTGGTCCCAAGGTCGGCGAAGGTATCTTCGTACTTGGCCTTGATCACTTGCACCTGGCCGATGATGTCTTCACCAGGGGGCGGTAGAGGCAGCTCTAGTGCTGAAACTGGACCCGCCACACAGAGGGCGGCAAGGGTCAGGCAGCGGGTGACGGCAGGAAAGCGCGGCAACATCCGGAAAATCCTTCGCATGATCGACAAGGGTATAAGAAGGCGATTGTACACCGACGCCCGTAAATTCGGGGAGGCCGAGAATGTTGCAGGCGATACATGACGTTTTTTTCATGTAGAGCTTGTGTGGCGAGAGACTCGGCCTAGTACCGATCAGATCCGCAAATTTGGCGTCGAACACTTACCTGTGGCGAGGGAGCTTGCTCCCGCTGGACTGCGCAGCAGTCCTGAGTCAGGCAACTGATTATTTGGGAAGCCAGAATTTTGGGGCCGCTTCGCGACCCAGCGGGAGCAAGCTCCCTCGCCACAAGGACAGTAGTCACCTTGAATTTACTGGCATTGGCCACTGCGACCTAAAGCTCGAACCGCAGTTCCGGCCAGATCGGCGAGGTGCCGCGCTTCTGCGATTCGAGGATGGCCCGGCACAGCGAGCACAAACGCTGGTCCTGGAACACCGTGCGATTCACGCTCGACCAGCGCGGCTGTGCCGGCAACAGGCTGCCACACAAGGTTCGGTCCGCCGAACCGCCGAGCTCCAGCTGACGCGCCACCAGATGCACCCGCACTTCCTGGCAGGCGAACAGATCCAGCTGCTCGTCAGGCTCGATCAGTTGGTAGGCAAAAAGGGACCAGGCAGGACGCGGCATCGGGGGCTCCAAATCGGGGGCGCCACCTTAGCCGAAACACCGCCACTAGAAAAGCGTCAAAGCAGCGGTTTCAGTGTCGGCCAGACATTTTCCAGTAACTTGTCCTGAGCCACCGCGGCCGGGTGCAGGCCGTCGGCTTGCATCAGGTCAGGATGGCCGCCGATTCCTTCGAGAAAAAACGGTACCAGCGGGATTTTTTTCTCCTCTGCCAGGGCGCCATAGACCTTCGCAAAGGCCTCGGTGTAACGGGCACCGTAGTTCGGTGGCAGTTGCATGCCCAGCAACAGGACCTTGGCACCGCTGGCTTTGGAGCTGTCGATCATCGCCGCAAGGTTTTGTTGCAATTGCGTTGGCAGCATTCCGCGCAAGCCGTCGTTGCCTCCCAACTCGAGGATCACCAGCTCCGGTTTATGCTCTGCAAGCAGCGCCGGCAGGCGTGCCTGGCCTCCGGCACTGGTGTCGCCGCTGATGGAGGCGTTGACCACTTTATCGTCGAAACCTTCGCGCTTGAGCCGTTGCTCAAGCAGCGACACCCACCCTAAGCGGGTATCCAGTCCGAAACCGGCGCTGATACTATCGCCAACGATCAGGACTGTACCCGCCGCTGCGTTCTGGGCCATGCACATCAAGGCCAGGCCAGCACTCAAAAACCACACACGCATCGGATTCTCCATGGGCGCAAGCATTCTCACCGCGAAGAACCTCAGCAAAGTGGTTCCCAGCGCGGAAGGTGAACTGACTATCCTGCACGAACTCAGCCTGGAACTGAACAAGGGCGACAGTTTGGCCATTGTCGGCGCCTCCGGTTCCGGCAAATCCACCCTCCTCGGCCTACTGGCCGGCCTCGACCTGCCGAGCAGTGGCGAAGTCACCCTCGCCGGGCAAGCCCTGAGCAATCTTGATGAAGATCAACGGGCACGCATCCGCGCCGAGCATGTGGGGTTTGTCTTCCAGTCCTTTCAGTTGCTCGACAGTCTCAACGCCCTGGAAAACGTCATGCTGCCGCTGGAACTCGACGGCCGCAAAGACGCAAGGCAGCGCGCCACCGAATTGCTGCAGCGGGTTGGCCTGGGCCAGCGCCTGACCCACTCGCCTCGCCAGCTCTCCGGCGGCGAACAGCAGCGCGTGGCGATTGCTCGTGCGTTTGCCGCCGAGCCTGACGTGCTGTTTGCCGATGAACCCACCGGCAACCTCGACAGCCACACCGGCGAGCGCATCAGCGACCTGCTGTTCGAACTGAACAAGGAACGCGGCACGACCCTGGTGCTGGTGACCCACGATGAACGCCTGGCACATCGTTGCCGGCGCCTGATCCGCCTTGAAGCCGGCCTGCTGGTCGCCCCTCTGGAGCCTTGATGGCACGCTTGCCGCTATTGCGCCTGTTCAGCCTCGCTATCCGCCAACTGTTGCGCGACGCTCGCGCCGGTGAACTGCGGGTGTTGTTCTTCGCCTTGCTGGTGGCCGTGGCGGCGAGTACCGCCATCGGTTATTTCGGTGCCCGCCTCAACGGCGCCATGATGTTGCGCGCCACCGAGTTCCTTGGCGCCGACCTGCTGCTCGAAGGCAGTTCGCCGGCACGACCGGAACAGATCAAGAGCGGCACCGAGCTGGGTCTGGAACACGCCCAGGTGGTGGAGTTCTCCAGTGTCATCGCGACCGACAACGGCATCCAGTTGTCCAGCATCAAGGCCGCCGACGATGTCTATCCGCTGCGCGGCGAACTGAAAAGCGCCCCCGCGCCCTTCGCCCCTGAAGAACCCGGTGGCGGGCCGAAACCCGGCGAAGCCTGGGTCGAGGCGCGGTTGCTGACGGCGCTGGACCTGAAGATCGGCGACAGCATCGACGTCGGCATGAAAACCCTGAAGCTGACGCGAGTGCTGACTTATGAGCCCGACCGCGCCGGCAATTTCTACAGCCTGACACCTCGAGTGCTGATCAACCTCAGCGACCTCACCGCCACCGGCGTGGTGCAGCCCGGCAGCCGCGTCAGTTACCGCGAACTCTGGCGCGGTAAGGCCGAGGCGCTGGAAACTTATCGTCAGTTGATCAAACCGGGACTGGCGGCCAACCAACGTATCCAGGATGCCCGGGACGGCAACCGGCAAATCGGCGGCGCGCTGGGCAAGGCTGAGCGTTATTTGAACATGGCCAGTCTGGTGGCGGTTTTGCTGTCCGGGGTTGCCGTGGCATTGTCGGCGACCCGCTTCGCTACACGTCGATTCGACGCCAGTGCCTTGCTGCGCTGCCTGGGTTTGTCGCGTCGGGAAACCATGGTGCTGTTCAGTTTGCAGCTGACGGTGCTCGGCTTGCTCGCCAGTCTTAGCGGCGCCCTCCTCGGCTGGCTCGCGCAGCTCGGATTGTTTGCGCTGCTGCATGACTTGTTGCCTACGGATGTTCCACCGGGTGGTTTGCTGCCGGCGATTGCCGGGATCGGCACCGGGCTGGTGGCGCTGGCCGGTTTCGCCCTGCCGCCGCTGGCCGCACTCGGCCGGGTCCCGCCATTGCGGGTGTTGCGTCGGGACATGCTGCCAATTCCGTCCAGCACTTGGATGGTCTACGGCGCGGCGCTGGGTGCGCTCGGGCTGATCATGTGGCGCTTGAGCCTGGACCTGGTCCTGACTTTTGCCCTGCTCGGCGGTGGTGTGATCGCTGCCGTGGTGCTCGGCGGCTTGCTGCTGTTGCTGCTCAAAAGCCTGCGGCGAATGTTGGCCCGTGCTTCGTTGCCTTGGCGTTTGGGTCTGGGTCAATTACTGCGTCATCCACTGGCAGCGGCCGGCCAATCCCTGGCCTTCGGTTTGATTCTGCTGTCCATGGCGCTGATCGCTTTGCTGCGCGGCGAGCTGCTCGACACCTGGCAAAACCAGCTGCCGAAAAACGCGCCGAATTATTTCGCGTTGAACATTCTGCCAGCGGACAAACAAGCCTTCACCGATCGACTGATCGAACTGTCGGCGCAATCGGCGCCGCTGTATCCGGTGGTGCCGGGCAGGCTGATCAGCATCAATGGCGAAGCGGTGCAGGACATCGTCAGCAAGGATTCGGCCGGTGACCGGGCGATCCAGCGTGACCTGAGCCTGACCTGGGCGGCGGACCTGCCGGCGGGCAACAAGCTCACCTCGGGTAACTGGTGGACCGAACAGGCGCCGGATGAGATTCCTGGCGTGTCGGTCGAAGGCAAAGTCGCGGAGAGCCTGAAACTCAAGCTGGGCGATCATCTGGTTTTCACCGTCGGCGGGGTCAATCGCGAAGCGAAAGTCACCAGCCTGAGGGAGATTAACTGGGACAACTTCCAGCCGAACTTCTTCATGATCTTCCAGCCCGGCACCTTGAAAGATTTGCCGGCGACTTACCTCACCAGTTTCTATCTGGCGGCGGGTCACGATCAGCAGATTGTCGATTTGTCCCGGGCCTTCCCGGCGGTGACCATTCTGCAAGTCGAGGCCTTGCTGGAACAGCTGCGCAGCATCCTCGCCCAGGTCACCTTGGCGGTGGAGTACGTGTTGTTGTTTGTATTGGCGGCGGGGATGGCGGTGCTGTTCTCCGGTCTGCAAGCCACGCTGGATGAACGGATTCGCCAAGGCGCGCTGTTGCGAGCACTCGGGGCGGAGCGGCAGTTACTGGTCAAGGCCCGGCGGATCGAGTTCGGCTTGCTCGGCGCGGTCAGCGGTTTGTTGGCGGCACTGGGTTCAGAGTTGGTCAGCCTGGTACTTTACCGCTACGCCTTCGACCTGCCTTGGCATCCGCATCCGTGGTTGCTGGTACTGCCATTGATTGGTGCGGTGCTGATCGGTGGTGCCGGTGTGTTCGGCACGCGTCGCGCCTTGAATGCCAGCCCCCTGACAGTCTTGCGCGAGGGTTGATAGACTCAAGCACTCTCTACTACAAGAAGTCACCATGAGCCGTTATCGCCCTCCCCGCACCGCTGGCACCGCGCTGATCACCCCCGAAGGTGAAGCGCGGATGCGTGCCGAGTTTCACGAACTCTGGCACGTGCGTCGACCACAGGTGACGCAATCGGTCAGCGAAGCGGCGGCCCAGGGTGATCGCTCGGAAAACGCCGAGTACACCTACGGCAAAAAAATGCTGCGTGAGATCGACAGTCGTGTGCGTTTTCTCACCAAGCGCCTGGAAGCCCTGAAAGTCGTCAGCGAAAAGCCCAGCGATCCGAACAAGGTTTACTTTGGTGCCTGGGTGACGATTGAAGATGAAGAAGGCAAAGAGTCGCGCTACCGCATCGTCGGCCCGGATGAACTGGATTTGAAACTGGGCTTGATCAGCATCGATTCGCCATTGGCGCGGGCACTGATCGGCAAGGCGCTGGATGCTGAAGTTCGGGTCCAGACACCGACTGGCGAGCAGTGCGTGTATATCGTGGCGATCGAGTATCCATGAGCCGCAGCGCTGTATGCCTCAACGCCGGGTAATCAACCCCTGACGGGCAACACGAGTCAGCTGCCGGATCACTTCCGGTGCATCGTCAAGCGTGGGCGACTGAATCACTGCCAGATCGAAACTGTCGTTGGCAAAACGCGCCAACGACTCGCCATCTTCGACAAACTGGATCAGGAACGCGGCAGGGCCGCCGGTGCGACGTGGCCAGCCATCGAGATAACGCAGAAGCGTCGGCTGATGTTTACCGCCAAGCAGGATTTTTGGATTGCGCTGGGTGAGGTGTGCCGTGATCGGCGCGGGGCGTACAACGGGGCTTAGTGCATTCATTGGGTCGTGTCTCTGCCTCGAAAGTCTGCATGGCAGGTGAGAGGCAACACCGAACCAGCGCTTTAGCGGTATTTCGAAGCCTGACTCAAGCTTCTATCGGCAACTGAATGAGTCACCTGGCGCCCCGCAAGTAGCTGTTTAAATCGGCGCATGAGCAGCATCCTAGAGAACCTGACCGGACAGTGTCAAGAATGACGCGCAACAAAAAAGGCCCGCACAATGCGGGCCTTTTTGTTGAGCCAGAGCGGTCAGCCGGCGATGGCGCGGTCAGCCGAGAGCTTGCCGGCACCTTCGATCAGTACCGCGATGCTGCCACCGAGCAAGGCCAGGGCGAACTCATAACCGTTGTTGGCCATGAACAAACCGTTGCTGATGTGCACCGTGAAGATGGCGACCAGCGACAGGAAGATCAGACCCAGTGCCGCCGGACGCACCAGCAGGCCAATGATCAAGGCCAGGCCAGCGAAGAACTCGGTGCCACCGGCCAGGATCGCCATCAGGTGACCCGGCGCCAAGCCCAGGCTTTCCATGTACTGCGCGGTGCCGGCAATGCCGTAGCCACCGAACATCCCGAAGAGTTTCTGCGAGCCGTGGGCAGCGAAGATGATGCCGACAACGATCCGCAGAACAGTCAGGCCGTAGCCAGCGCGGGTAAACAGTACTTTGTTGATCAGTGAGCTCATGCTGTGTCATCCATTGAATGTGTGTGTTGGTTGGCCGCTATATTAATCGTTAAATCGAATGATAAAAGCGCAAATATTTCGCCATAACCATCAGTTTAGTCGATCATTTCCGTGAGGCGACTTTTTGCCCCTGAGGCTCCAACGACTCCCGCTCCCGATCGAACGCCAAGTAATACTTGTTCACGCTATTAACATAGCTGACGGCGCTCATCCCCACCTGCTCCATTGCAATGCGCTCGACCTGGAAGAACCACTGATTCGGATTCAAGCCACGGCGCCGGGCCTCGGCGCGCATGCCCTGAACCCGTTCCGGTCCTATGTTGTAGGCTGCCAGCACAAACGCCATACGCTCGCGCTCATTGAGTTTGGGGCTGGAGAAGAATTTGCGACGGATCATCGCCAGGTACTTGGCCCCGGCCTGCACATTGGCGTCGAGGTTCTGAATGTTGTTGACCCCGACGCGCTGGGCGGCGGACGGGGTGATCTGCATCAGGCCGGTCGGGCCGCCACCACCGCGAGCCTCGGGTTGCAGCGCCGACTCCTTGAACGCCAGCGCCGCCAGGTTCAGCCAATCCATGCCTTGGGCATCTGCGTGTTTCTGCAACACCGGGCGGAGTTTTTCCAGACGCTGCCGGTCAGCCTTCGCCAGCGGATAGTGGACTTGATACAGCCGTCGGTAGATACGCAAGAATGCCACGTCCTCATCCGACGGCTTTTTATAGGTGGTCAGGAAGCGATCGATACTGGCCCGCAGCATCGACGCATCGCGACGCACGAACCAGTATTCCTCACCCGGTTCGCTGATCAGCAACTGCCGATCGAAGCGCAACTTGGGCAGGATCTTGCCCCAGCGCTCGGCGATCGGTTGCTCGACGATGGTCAGGTGGAAGATGCCACCCTGGACCATTTCCAGCACATCCTCGACCGCCAGACTCGGATCGACCCACTCGACGGTTATCGGCGCCAGTTTGTGCAGGGCAAGTTTCTGGTTGATCTGGCTGACCGCATCCCCGGCGGCACTGCCCGTGGGCAACGCCAGGGTCTTGCCGGAGAGTTGTTCGAGTTTCGTGTAGCGGCGTTCGCCCTTGATGCCGACCAGGATCAGCGGCACGTTGCTGGCAATCGGTTCGCTGGTACTGACCGCGTGGCCGGATTGCGGATCGAGCAGTTCTCCCGGCGCCACCAGATCGCCCTCGCCGCGCTGCAACGCGCCGAGCAGTTGATCCTTGGCTTTGGGGATGATCTTGAGGGTGATTTCCTGGCCGTCGCGAGCATGACCGTTGAGGTATTGCTCGAAGGCGCGCAGGCGATGATATTCGACGCCGATGGCCTGGCCCTGGACTTCGCCGGAGCTGTTACGGCTCTGGTTGACCAGGACTTTCAGCACACGGCTGCTGCGGATTTCCGCCAGGTCGCGCACCTTGGTGGCCGGCACGGCTTGCAGCGGTCCGGCCAGACGCGCAACCGCCGGCAACGGCAGCAGCAACGAACAACACAGCAGTAGCAAAACCGAGGGACGTGTCATCCACTCTCCGGAAAGAATACTGGCCGACCTCACGAAAATTCATGACATCGAACGACAGAAACAGAGCGCCTGGAGCGCTGGCAACGTGCGCAAGACTGGCACAGTGATGGCAGTTTCACCAACCCGACCTGTCTCGCGGCATCAAGAGACAGCTTCAACTCGTTGTAGTTCTTGGCTTTTCTTATAAATCTACAGCTCTGATATGCTTTCCGGCCTTTGGTCCGAGGTAGCACCATGCAACTCATCGATATCGGCGTCAACCTGACCAACCCCAGTTTTGACGATAAACACCAGGCAGTACTTGATCGCGCCTACGCGGCCGGGGTCTGCCAATTGGTGCTGACCGGGACCAGCGTCGACGGCAGCGAACAGGCGCTGGAGCTGTGTCGGCAACTGGATGAAAGCGCACAACGGCTGTTCGCCACCGCCGGCATTCACCCCCACTCCGCCAGCGACTGGAACGCCGACAGCGAACAACGCCTGCGCAGTTTGCTCAAGGAGCCGAACATGGTCGCCGTGGGCGAATGCGGGCTGGATTTCAACCGCGACTTCTCACCGCGCCCGCAGCAGGAAAAGGTCCTTGAACAGCATCTGGCCATGGCCGTCGAGCTGCAATTGCCGGTGTTCCTGCATGAGCGCGATGCCAGCCAGCGCCTGCTGGAAATCCTGCGGGACTACCGCGATCAGTTGCCGGCCGCCGTAGTGCATTGCTTCACCGGTGAAAAGAAAGCGCTGTTCAGCTACCTCGACCTGGATCTGCACATCGGCATTACGGGCTGGATCTGCGACGAGCGTCGGGGCACGCACCTGCATCCGCTGGTGAAAGAGATCAAGCGCGGCCGGTTGATGCTGGAGAGCGATGCGCCGTATCTGCTGCCGCGCAGTTTGCGGCCGAAGCCGAAGAATGGGCGTAACGAGCCGGCGTATCTGACTGAAGTGCTGCGTGAAGTGGCGTTGCATCGCGAAGAGAGCGAAGAGGACTTGGCGGCGCATACGACGGCTTGTGCGCGGGCATTCTTTCGTCTTCCCTCAATTCCCCAGTAGCCCCAACTCCCCTTGTGGGAGCGGGCTTGCTCGCGAAAGCGGAGTGTCAGTCAGTGCATGTGGCGACTGACCCACCGCATTCGCGAGCAAGCCCGCTCCCACAGGGGATTGGTGTTGGCCCATAACATCAGTGTGCGGGTTGTTGACCTACGTCAAATCCAACCCCCTGCATAGCGGCACAATACTGGCACCTTGCCAATGCTGTTTCCGCTATCAGAGAAGACCTTCCTATGGGTGCCTGGCTTAGCAACATCTCGCTGAAATACAAATTCTGGGCGGTCAATGCGGTCGCCTTCGTCACTACCCTGCTGTTGGTGTTGTACGCCGTACAACTCGAACAGCAGGCCCGCAGCCACGCGTCCCAGGCGTCGGCCCAGGCACAGGCGCGTTTACTCAGCGCCTGGCCCGTCGGGCAGCCGCTGCCCAAGGCCGACAACGTGCTGACGTTCAGTCACGGCCAGGCACCACGGCTGAACGATCAACCAGTCCTTGAACTGACCGATACCAACAACGGTTGGATCGAGATCAATACCCTGCCGCTGTTCGGCGACAACCCGTTGATGGGGGCCGAGGTGTTCAGTCGCGCCGATGGCCAGCAAGTCGCGGTGATCGCCTACGGTCCAAGCCTGAGTCAGGTGCTCAGTGAGCGCTTCTTCAATTACGCGATGGCGGTGGCGATCCTGATGCTGGCGATGCTCGGCGCTTCGCAATTGCTGATCCGCTTCTTGCTCAGCCAGCTCAACACCTTGAAAGACGTGATGCTGCACGTCGAGAAAACCGGCGACCTGTCCGCCCGCGTGCCACTGGCTTGCAAGGATGAAGTCGGGCAGATGGCCAATGCGTTCAATGCGATGCAGGCCGGTTATCAGCGGGTGGTCAACACCGTCGCCAATACCGCCAAGCAGCTGGACGTCGGTGCGGCGCGATTGGCGGCGAGCATGAACGACGTGCGCCACGGCATGCTCGGTCAGCAAAGCGAAACCGATCAGGCCGCCACCGCGATCAATGAAATGACCGCCACGGTTTATCACATCGCCCAGCACGCCGGCGCCACCCGCGACCTTTCGCAAAGCGCCGACACCCTGGCCGGCAGTGGCCAGGAAGTGGTCAGCCGGGTGCAGAAGTCGATTGCCGGTTTGTCCAGCGGCGTGCAACAGACCGCCGAGATGATCCAGCGCCTGGCCGAGGACAGTCAGAAGATCAATGGCGTGGTCAGTGTGATTCACAGCATCGCCGAGCAAACCAATCTGCTGGCGCTCAACGCCGCCATCGAGGCTGCGCGGGCCGGGGAAATGGGCCGTGGTTTTGCGGTGGTGGCCGATGAAGTGCGCAACCTGGCCAAGCGTGTGCAAACTTCTACCGACGAAATCACCTTGATGGTTTCAGCCTTGCAGGCCGGGACGCGGGATGCCGTGGATTTCATGCAGGAAAGCTCGTTCAAGGCTGACGACTGCGTCCAGCAGGCTCAAGAGGCCGGCGCCGCACTGGCGCAAATCACCAGCGCGGTGGCGCAGATGCGTGAGAGCAACACGCAAATCGCCGTGGCTGCCGAGCAGCAGAGTCATGTGGCGGAGGAGATGAATCGCTCGGTGGTGAGCATTCGTGACGTGACCGAGAATACTGTGCAGCAGACCGTGGATTCGGCGAATACCAGTAATGAGTTGGCGACGTTGGCTGGGGAGTTAAGCAAGGCGATCGGGCAGTTGAAACTCTGAGGGACTCTTCGCGGGCAAGCCTCGCTCCTACAGTAGACCGCGATCCCCTGTAGGAGCGAGGCTTGCCCGCGAAGGCGTCCGCCCCGTCAACATCAATTTCTGTCATTACCCCTATCACTTCGATAGCCAACCTTGATTCGCCGCCCTCCAGCACCGCGCCTATTCTTCAAGCCTGTGTTCAACATGGATTTGAGGAGTTTCATCATGGGCAAACGTCACCCCAACCTTCCGGCCTGGCAATGGAAGTCCTACCCGCACAATCATCAGCACCCGACCAACCTGGCGATACACCTGATCGCGGTGCCGTTGTTCATCATCGGGTTTCTGTTGATAGTGTCCGGGGTGTTCAGCTTGAGCTTGCTGAATGTCGTGATCGGCGTGATTGGCGTCATCGCCGCGTTGGGCTTGCAGCGCCACGGTCACAGCCTGGAGGCGCAAGCCTCCGAGCCGTTCACTGATCGCAAAGATGCGATGTCACGCTTGCTGGTCGAGCAGTTCCTGACCTTCCCACGGTTTTTCCTCAGCGGCGGCTGGTGGCGCGCTTGGCGTAAGCGCCACCACCGGTGAGTCAGGCGAAGATCGTCACAGTCTGCCGGCTCATGGCGATCAACTGACCGTCAGCGCTCCACAGCTTCGCTGCCGCGTGGCCGTAGCCGTCACGGGCGAGTTCGATGTCCACCAGGTATTTGCACCAGTCCAGCGTGTTCAGCGCCAGCAGCGGC